>JANYIQ010000303.1 GCA_025362575.1 Bacteroidia bacterium | reverse complement strand
TATCAAGAAAAAATTAAACTTGATAACAAAACTAAAGGACTTAGTGAAACTAACGAAGGTAAGGCGCTTACTGCACAAGCCGGATCAAACGCCGCTAATGATTACGATAAAAAGAATTACAATTTAGATATTCAAGCACAGGCTGAAGCAGATGCAAAAAAAGCTGTTTTAGATGTTCAATTAGGACATTCTCAAGTTCAAATAGCAACCAGAGCTTATGCTGAAATTGATGCTTTGCGAAAAAAAGGAATTTTAAATGAAGCATCTGCTGTTCAAGCTAAAAAGCAATTAGCGGAAGAATTATCGGCATACAAAGTAGCTGCTGAAGATAGAGCTTTAAATAATATAGCTACTTTGTCAAATTCAAAAAATAAAGAAATAGCCGCTGTTGGTAAAGCTGCTGCTATAACAGAGGCTTCTATAAATGCTTGGCGTGCTTATACTAAAGATTTAGCCGATCCGCAATTGCCATTTCCTCTTAATGAATTTATTGCCGCATCTGATCTTGCCGCCGGTCTTGCCGCTGTTGCAACAATTTCCGGCTTTGCCGATGGTGGAATGATTAGCGGCCCCGGCGGACCTACTGAGGACAAAGTTTTAATTGCTGCATCCCCTGGCGAGTTTGTTGTAAATGCAGCTTCTACAGCTAAGAATTTACCCACATTGCAAGCTATCAATGACAACAAACCAATTAACGTCAGCGGCCATTATGCACAAGGCGGACTTGTTCAACCAGCAAACAATAATAACAGTAATGTGGGCAATATTATAAACGCTTTTGACTTTTCAGGTGCAAATTTAGGCGGTGTTGATGCAAGCGTAATTGAAGCTAGATTTGAAAAAGTTATGAATACAATTTATAGGCCGTTGATTGTTAATGAAGCTGTACAAAAATCTTACAAAACAATTACAACTCAACAAAATAGGCAAACTTTAAATAGAAAGATTGGCGCAAGATGAGTTTGCTAATTCCTTGGCCTACAACAAATCCATATCTTGCTTTTGAAAGTTATACCTTAAAGCTTTCAAGGCATACAACTTTAATGCAATCTCCCTTTACTGGCAAACGGCAATCTATGGCACAACCGTTTGCTCTATGGGGATTTAGCGGTAAGTTTGCTAAACTTGATCTTCAAAATGCAGCTTCGTTGCGTTCATTTTTAGCACAGTTATCTGGTCAAGCTAATAAGTTTAAATTGCCTATTCCAGATGCTCAATATCCGCAAAGTGGTTACACTGGTGTAACTGGTTTTGTTAATGGTGCTAATCAAACAGGAACTTCTTTAGTAACAAATGGTTGGATTGCAAGTTCTCTTATATTAAATGATGGTGATTATTTTACTGTAAATGACGAACTTAAAAAATGTATTGGTTACGCCATGTCTGATGGTGGGGGAGCTTGCACTATAAACTTTGTTCCTCCTATTAAATATAGTCCTGCTGATACTTTGCAATTGTTTATTGGCAATCCTAGAAATTTGCTTACAAATTCTAATAGTTTTGCAATGTCATCTTGGGGAAAAACAAACGCAACTATTGCTGGCGGCAATGTGTTTACTAGAACAGCTACCGGCAATTGTTATATGTACGAAAGCTTGCCGCAAAATACAGCATATAACTTTCCACACACTTTTTCTATTTCTATGAAACAAGGAACTTTAACAGGCGCTATAAATATAGTTATACAAGATGCTAATGGAGGCAATTTTCAATCATTTGCTTGCAATCCAAATAACTCTAGTTATACAAGATATTCAATAACTGGTAGTTTGCCAACGGGTGCGCCATTGCCTATGCAAGTTGGCATTAATCCGCAAAATATGTCTGGTTCTGCTGGCGATACTTTGTTTTTATCAAATGCTCAATTAGAAACTGGTGCTGGTGGAAAATCATATGGCAGGACAACTACAGGAGATGGACAACCTTATTGTGTAATGTTTTCAACTAACGATGATGCTGCATCTTGGGATTTATCGCCGCCTATTGTTTATGATGTTAAACTTGATGCTATGGAAAGTTTCGAGTAATGGCTAGAGCAATAGATAGTGCAACAAAAACAGCATTGCAGCAACCAACTCTTTATTTAGTCTGGTTTATTGCTTTAGAAATTAATAGCGATCCTGTTTATATAAATACAAGTTATATTAATATTTCATTTGGTGGTGGTTTAGGTTATGATCCTGCTATAGTTGGAAATACTTTTATCGGCGCTGCCAATGTGTTGACGATTAGCCCTATAATAGACACAAGAGATGGAAGCCAAAGTTTAAAATTATCATTGCCCGGCGTTAGATTAGATGATGATTATTTGCATCAAATAATTAACAATGGTGATATTTGGCAACGTGCAAAATGCTATATATGGATTGCTACTTATGATGCAACTGGTGTTTTGATTGGTAAACCAATTAGAGTTAAAAGTGGCAGATTAGATCAACTAGTAATGACAATTGATCCGGGTCAAAGCACTGGAACATTAGACGCTACAATTGAAAGCCAAGCATCTTATCAAGGTGAGGCTTCTGATTATAAATATTCTGATCAATTGCGCGTTGATCCTACAGACAAATCGCAACAATTTGTTGCGTGGCTTGCTAATCAGGTTGCTCAAATTGGAACGCCTAATGCGGTAGCTTCCGGCGCGTTTGGCGGTTCTATTGGTGGTTCTATTGGCAGAAATTATGGTATTTTCTAAATGCTTAAATTAAAGCGTGTTGAAAATTGGAAAACTAAATTAACAGCATTGATAAATGATCAACGCGATCTGCCTTTCATGTGGGGAACTCACGACTGCTTTAATTGGGCTGCTGATGGTATTTTAACTATTACTGATCATGATATTATACCTATTCCGCGCGGTAGCTATACAACGCCAATTGGAGCGGCTAAACAGTTGTTAAAAGTTTTAAAATGCGATCAACCTAAAGAGTTTATGAATAATAACTTTAGACATGACCATATAGCTTTTGCTAGACCTGGTGATATTGTATATAAAAATTCTAATGAAAATGGTTTTAATGCTGCAATGGGAATTTGCTATGGTCAAAAATCATTCTTTATATTTGAAAGTGATCTAGGTTTGTTTCCTATAGAAACACTTGATTTAGACGGCTGTTGGAATATAGCATAATGCCTCCCATTGTAGTAGCTATTTCTGGTCTTTTAGTTGCTGCTGGTGTTGGCGGCGGTACTGCTATTGTTGCTGCTGTAATCATAACAAATATTTTGATTATTGGATTAGCTGTAGGTGCTTTATATTTATTAACTAAATTGTTTGGTCGGCCAAATATATCTAGCACTCAAAGGCTTACTGATACTCTTAATGTTGAAGCGCCTAGAGTATTTGTATTTGGACATACAGCTTTTGGCCAAGATGAAAGATATTGGGAAGTTTATGGTTCAAGCGGATATGATCAAATTGTTGTTTGTGCAACTCATAGAGTAACTTCGTTTGGTACATTTTATGTGCAAGGTGTTCCAATCATTTTTAGTGGTGACAATGCAACTGGAACTGGCGCCGTTGGTTCACTTGGTTTTCCAGGGTATGTTGCGCCTACAAGTAACTATGGCGGTGGAACATTAACTAAACATAATTCTTTAGTCGGTGTTACTGGAACAGCTTTCCCTGGTAGCGGAACAACTGGTGCTGGTAGTTTATGGACTTCTAGCTGCTCCATGACTGGTTTAGCTGGCTTTAGAAATAAATGGGTTGTTACACAACAAAGCTTGCCTAGCGGCGTTCCTACTCAAACCATGCAGGAAGGCGAAGGTTGCCCGGTTTATGATCCGCGACGTGATACCACTGTTGGCGGTAGCGGCTCACACAGAGCTAATGATAATTCGACATGGGAGTATTCCCCATTAGATAGCAATAGCGTTCCTATTGGGCGTAACAATGCTTTGCAAATGCTAACTTATTTACTAGGTTGGCATATTGTCAATCCTTCAAGTGGTGTTTACGTTCCTGTTATTGGACGTTGTGTTGATCCTATAGATATTAACTATGTTAATTTTATAGCTGCTGCTAATACTTGTGAAAGTGAAGGTTATTATACAGATGGTGTTGTAGCTGCATCTGATACCCACACTAGTAACGAAGCGATTATTGCTACCGGCGCGCAAGGTTATTTAACTGATGCTGGTGGCTTATGGTCCTATTGGGTTGCAACTAACGATACAGCTTCTATAGCTGTTGCTTTTACTGAAGATGACATTATTAGTGGTGTTGCGTGGACGCCTAAAGATACAATTTCTAATTTGTATAATTCAGTTGGCGGTAATTTTCCCGATCCTGTTATAACAAATCTCTATCAACCTTATCCTTATCCTGATGTTGTTGATAGTACATATTTGTCACAAGATGGCGGTGTACCTAAGCGTTTACAACTTGATTTTCAAAATGTACAAGACCCAAACTTAGCTCAAAAGTTAGCGCGTATTGCTTTAAATCGCAATCGAGTTACTGGACAGTTTCAAGCTACATTTAATTACAAAGCCATGCAAGCTGAAATAATGAATTGTGTAACTTTAACCTTTGCTAACTTTGGCTGGACTAATAAGCTGTTTAGGGTTGTCGGACAATCCATCAATCCAATCGGCGGAATTGATTTAACTCTGCAAGAGGAATACGGAGCGGTTTATACAGGTGGAACAATCAACAGCTATTCCCCTGGTGGTTCTGGTTCTAGCTATAACACTAGCATACAATATTCTGTAACTACTTTTGCAGCAACAAGAACTACAATTACTTTGCCAGGCGGTACTAGCTTTACATTAATTAATGTTTCTTGGGATGCATTAGACCCTAATGTTCAATCTGCTGAATTAGATTATAACATTGGCGGGGCAATTGGCGGCACAACTTATTGGCAAGTGTACGGCGTAATGACTAATGATTTTACTAAAATTTTTATAGGTAATCCTAATGCTGTAACTTATAACTTTAGAATTAGGACAACTTCTAAAAACTATGTTTTAGGCCCCTACGCCACCTGTTCAGCCTAGCGAAGGTGGCCTATCAAGATCGACGCGGCGTCACAAATTTTCGTCGCCTGATAGGTTCGCCGCGCGGGCCGCTACCCTAGTAACGCTTTCAATCGAACGGCCTGTGCGAGCGTCTGTGCGGCGTCGATGTTCACAACAAATTTCCCAAACTAGG
>JANYIQ010000294.1 GCA_025362575.1 Bacteroidia bacterium | reverse complement strand
GCAAGAATATTAGGTATTTCTTCAATAAAATTATTTTTCACCGCCATGTTCTTAGCCTCCTGTAATAATAAAATGCTTGAATCCTTATTACCTAAGGCCGAAAGTATATCTGATCTGTTACTTAACAAAAACATTAAACCTTTATCATTTTTTTTAAGGATGTTTAATTCAGAAGCCTTAAGGTTCATGTTAAGAGCCTCTTTAAATTTAGATTGCTGCGATAAGATAATGCTTAGATCGGTATATGCGAGCACCATATCCACTGTGTCTTTTCTTATTTCCGCTGATTTAAGGCAATTTAAACAAGCCTCAAACGCCCCACTAATATTAGATTGATTAATTTCTAATATGCCGATATGGCAATAACAACGACCAACTATAGTATCCTTTAAATCATTATTTAACGTTTTTATGACTTTGTTAAAACATCCTAAAGCACTATCAATCTGATTTTCTTTTTTCGCTTCGACCCCTAATCTAAAAATTTTTAATGCGTTGGTTTGACCAATAAACATTAATGGAAGGAAGATAAAAAATAAAATATGAAACCTTAAATTGATGACTTTTAAATTAAATAGATTTAATCCTGTTTCTTCTTCTTAACCATCGTTAAAATAGTCGCGATTCCTGCGGTATCTCCTGTAGCACCATCTAAGCCAAGTTTGTCACGCACTTCTTGCGGGCTTGCATCATAAATATCAACAAGCCATTTAACGATCCCAACTTTTACTTCTTCTCCGTTTGCTGCGGTAAGCGGTTTATCATTCTCTAGTCTTTCTTTACAGGTAAATCTAACTCCAATGGTCATGCCGGGGTAAATAGGCTTGGTGAACCGGCATTCATCAATTCCGTAATTCAGTAAAACAGGGCCTTTTGGCGGATCAACAAATAAACCTGCCGCGCGCGATAAAATAAAATAACCGTGAGCAACCGTTCTTTTAAAAATGGTTCCTTCAAGCGCGGTTGGATCCATGTGTGCATAAAATTTATCACCACTTAAATTCGCGAAATTGATAATGTCATCTTCGGCAACTGTATGAGTAGGGGTGATCAGTGTTTCACCAACTTCAAGGTCTTCGAAATATTGTCTAAACGGATGAATTCCTTTTTCAATGTATTTTGCACCTTGTTGATATTGATTGGTTATCGCAGTGATCATGCTTGGCGAACCCTGAATGGCAGTACGCTGTAAATAATGGAACACACCTCGTTTACCACCCATCTCTTCGCCGCCACCGGCACGTCCCGGACCGCCATGAACAAGCATAGGCATTGGCGAACCATGTCCTGTACTTTCTTTGGCGCACTCGGCATTTAATACTAAAATTCTTCCGTGCATGCAGGCTGCACCAATGGTATACATACGCGCTACTTTCGCGTCGTTGGTAACAATAGAACTCACTAAAGAACCTTTTCCTAATTTACTTAACTGAATGGCTTCATCAAGATCTTTGTAAGGCATGATGGTGCTCACCGGACCAAATGCTTCTACATTATGACAATCGGTATTTTTAAAAGGACTTTCATTCAAGAAAATAATGGGTGGCATAAAAGCCCCTTTATGTTTATCGGCACCTTTCACTTCAAAATTTTCGAAGTCGCCAATAACAATTTTTTGTGACTTACTTAGGATCGCCACTTTCTCTTTTACTTCGGCAAGTTGTGCTTGCCCCGCAAGAGAACCCATGCGAACACCTTCAACATTTGGATCGCCAATTATGTTTTGTGCCAGACGTTTTCCTAATGCAATGCGCACATCTTCAACTAATTTTTCAGGAACAATTATGCGGCGAATAGCAGTACATTTTTGTCCGGCTTTAGTAGTAATTTCTCTTACAACTTCTTTAATAAAAATATCGAACTCCGGTTTATCAGGCGTTACATCAGGTCCAAGCACACAACAGTTCAGTGAATCAGCTTCCATGTTAAAGTGAACCGATTCCTGTAATAGGCGAGGATGGGCTTTCAGCATTTTTCCTGTAGAAGCAGAGCCGGTGAATGTAACCACATCCTGACTTTCTACATGATCTAAAATTCCGTTTGCACTTCCGCAAATTAATTGAAGCGCACCTTCCGGTAATATTTTACTGGCAATAATTTCTTTTACTACTGCTTCCGTTAAAAAAGAGGTAACCGTTGCAGGTTTAACAATGGCAGGAACTCCGGCCAGCCAGTTCACAGCTACTTTTTCTAACATTCCCCAAACCGGGAAATTAAAAGCGTTAATGTGAATGGCAACACCTTCCTTAGGCACACAAATGTGGTGACCAATGAAAGTATTGTTCTTGCTTAAGCGTGCAGTATCGCCTTCATAACAAAATGTTTCGTTAGGGAAAGATCGACGCAAAGAAGCGTATGCAAATAAATTTCCAATACCGCCTTCAATATCTACCCAACTGTCAACACGCGTTGCGCCAGTTGCCCAGCTGATCTTATAAAATTGTTCTTTTTTACTTATTAAATGAGTAGCCAATGCTTTCAGCATCATGCCACGTTCCTGAAACGTAAGTTTGCGAAGTTTTGGTCCGCCTACATTACGGGCATATTCGCACATTTTCGCAAAATCCAAACCTTTACTGCTTGCCGAAGCAACAACTTCACCGGTAATGGCATTGAATAATTCCTGTCCTTTTTCGGCTCCTGCAACCCATTGTCCGAGCGCATAATTTTTAAGAGATTCCATATTATTAAATTGTAATGGTGTGGATATAAATATAAGATTTTTAAGCTATTCTTTTACTTCGATAACCGTTGGGGCAATGATGAATTTTTTCATCAGTTTCTCAACCTTTTCGTTTAAAACCTCAGTGAATACAAGGTGCTGGCATTTTGGTAAACTCAGCGCCAGGCGGTCGATGTGGCCTTGTGCCGAAATTTTAGGCATCACTTCGGCATCATCGATCGCAAAAAGTTTTAGTTTATTGATGTTCAGATTCCAGAGGAAATAAAGGTCCATTATTCGCTTTGGTGTTCCAATTAAAATATCAGTTCCAACATAAACTTCTTCGGCTTGTACTTCTACTTTTCCCTCTTCATAAACGCATGAGGTTCTAAGATCAGTTTCTTTACACAATAAAGTGAACTCCTCTTTCATGGCAATTGCTTTTGCCTTATCTGATACAATGATCAGGGCTCTTGGTGCATCTTCGAAAGCGTATTGCAGTTTCTGAATGGCGCTGATAACAACCGTTGTGCTTTTACCGCAGCCGGCAGGACCAATGCCAATAACATCAAAGCCTCCGTTTATTTTTGTGATTGTATTTAATTGCATGGCTTTTGGTTCGGTAAAACCATTTTGAATTAAAGCCGCGGCTAATTTTTTATTTAATTTTTCTTTGAACATTTTCTTATGCTGTAAATTTATAACCTACGCCCCTTATGGAGTGAAAGTGTTTTGGTTCTTTTTGATTTTTTTCAAATAGTTTTCTGAAATTTAAAATAAAATTATCGATAGTACGGGAAGAGGGATTCTCGTTCTCATCCCATAAGCTTTCGATGATCTGATCGCGTGAAATTACTTTATTGATGTTGGATGTTAAGAGTTTGAGTAAGCCAATTTCACGTTTGGATAGAGTAGAGGTAGCGCCTGTAATATCAATAGTTTCGAAGGTATCAAAATTAATACTGCAAGTGTTGAATTTAAAAACAGATGAATCGGCTTTAACATTTCGTTTTAAAACATTGTGAATTCTCAATAATAATTCTTCGAGTTCAAAAGGTTTCACAATGTAATCGTCGGCACCTAATTTTAACCCGGCAATTTTATCGGCCGACTGATTTTTTGCAGTTAAAAAAATAATAGGAACGGTTGGGTTTATTTTTTTGAATTCAAAACAAAGATCGAATCCGTTAATTTCAGGCAACATCACATCCAATAAAACAAGGTGAAGAGACGAATGCTCTTCTTTAAAACATCTCAGGGCTTCGTTTCCGCTGCGAGCTATGTTTACGGCATAATTCTCGAGTTGCAGATTGAGTGCAATGGTATTGGCAAGATTTTCTTCATCTTCCACAACAAGTATGTGCTGTTGTATCATTTTTCCGGAAAAATGATCTGGTAAGAGGTACCGTTCTTAATTGTCACATTTACTTTCCCATCTAATTGCTCAGACAGCATGTGAATAAGTTGAATTCCCAAATTGCCGTCTTTTTCAACATCAAATTCTTTTGGCAAACCAACACCATCATCTTTAACAATGAGTTTGTAATCTTTGCCGGAGCGACTTAATTCAACGGTGATCTGGCCCTTATTAACTGAAAACGCGTATTTGAAGGAATTACTTACAATTTCGTTCAATATTAATCCGATCGGGATCATGTAGTCGATATCGAAGAACAGTTCTTTCTCAACATTGAATTTGAACTTAATGTTTGATTTAGGTTTAGAAAAAGATTGGTGAACACTGCGGCACAAACGGTCGATGTATTCGCCGATCTCAATTTTGCTAAGATCTTTGGAAGAATAAAGCATTTCGTGAACTAGTGCCATCGAGTTAATGCGATTGCGGCTTTCGGCGATCAGTTCAAGATATTTTTTATCGAAGATATTATCAGTTTGCAGACTTAATAAACTTGAAACAATTTGAAGATTGTTTTTTACGCGGTGATGAATTTCTTTGAGTAACTGCTCTTTCTCTTTTAATGAAATGGTAGAGGTCTCGAGTTCTTCGCCAAGCATGTTAACACCGGCGCCAATGGCATCAAGTGCATCGTCGCCCTTAAAACTTGTTTTCTTAGAAAAATCAAGTCTGGCATACGACATGATCACATCAAGAATTTCGCTAACACGGTCGTCGGAATCGTTATTTTTTTTGATGGAGGCCATTATGTTTTTAGAGATATTGTTTAAGCCATTCAATTGCATCGGCTTCGTTATCGAAGAGACGCGCCGGAACAGGAGGTTTATTCAGGCCCATGAAAAAATTGCCGATAACTCGGCTCAGGGGTGATTTAACCAGTACGGCAAATGAATTTATTTTTGTTTCGCGGCCATTGGTAGAGAAGTGTTTTCTGGCTTCTCGTTCCATGGATTTAATATTTCTGGAATCAATAAGCAATGGAAACTTTTTGCCTGTAAATAGTGCAGTTACGGCAGCGGAGTTTTCAATAGCATCGCTTACTTTAACTTCACAAGCAGGTTTTGTTTTTGTTCTTCCTATGCCGTCGTTGCCCATCCAGGTCCAGTATTTACTGACCTCAATAGCATCTTTCGGGGGAGTTAAAGTATCCATAAAAAATTTTCCGCTTAAATTTAATTAATAAAAAAGGTATTATAGTGTTTGTTTATAAAAATTAGATAAAACACTGTTTAATAATGTATTGAAAGCTCAAAACAGACCTTATTTTAATACGGCTTTTTATAATTAACTTCACCAAAATTAAGCTTTGGAAAACACTCAGATTAAAATTTACACCGATGGAAGTTGCCATACTCAATTAGAAATTGGGGCATGGGCGGCCATTGTGTTCTTGGGAGATAAAAAAGTTGTACTGAAAGATCTTGAGTTGAATACCACGCACAACCGCATGGAAATGATAGCCGTAATAAGGGCAATAGAGCACGGATTAGTGAGTTTACAAGGCCCAAAGGCATTTGCGGTGTATTCAGACAGTCAGTATGTAGTGAATATTACAAGCCGTAAAGAGCGATTAAAAAAGAATAAATTCATAACCAGTAAAGGTACATTAATTCAAAATTCGGATCTTGTAATGCGTTTAATTGACCTGATCGAATCTCAGGATATTGAATTCATAAAAGTTAAAGCGCACCAAAAGAATGGTGATGCCATTAACCGGGAAGTTGATATTTTGGTACGGCAAATGGTAAGAGAAAAAGTAGCAGAACATGGGGGATAAAATAAACAAAGATCCGTTGCACGGTAAAACACTTGAAATGATATTGAATCATTTGGTGAACTATTATGGCTGGGAACATTTGGGTGGTAAAATTGATATCCGTTGCTTTAATTATGAGCCAAGTATTAAGTCGAGTTTGGCCTTTTTACGCAAAACTCCATGGGCCCGAAAAAAGGTTGAAGACCTGTATATTGAGGTTATGGATAAAAGCTAATTAGTTGTGGCCGGCTTATATCAAATTAAGAACTCTAAATAATTGCTTTAAATCTCCTGTATGGCCTGTAAATACTGATATAATTTATTTCTATAATAAACATTATGTTAAGTAGAAATATGGAATATCCCATCCATTAATCCAGAATTATCAATACATCCTATTCTCAGGAATTAGAACTTTCTGTATACCTTAAATGGTTTGGACTCACTATTGAATATGTATACTTTTGATTGGAAAGCGATCTTAATTGAGCTACCGCCGACTCCTTCAATTTTACCAATCTTTGTTTCGGTTCCAAGCCCTCTTTTATCAGAATTGAACTGTAACTCTCCAAATTTGATAACACCGTTAATTGAGGAATATTTGCCATATCCTGAATATTTAAACCTTCTTTATCTGCCTCAGGATTCTTAGATCTCCATTCTTTTGAACTTATTCCAAATACCGCCACATTTAACATCTCTGCTTCGCTGGCATAAATGAAACTTTCTATCACTTCAGTGTAATTCGGAATAATGTTTTCCTTTATCGCATCCGTATGGATCCTGTAATTAACCTTTGATAAAAACCTCCTGAAATCCCATTCCTTATTAAGAGTTTTGCTTTCTTCATCCTTTAATCTTTGGAATTCCTTAATTAAATACAATTTAAACTCCGGACTTATCCATGTTCCGAATTCAAAAGCTATGTCTTTATGAGCATAAGTTCCGCCGTACCGACCGGCCTTGGCAATTAAGCCTATAGCTTTAGTTCTAGCAACCCATTCTTTAATACTGATATTAAATGAATTAAGACCTGCTACTTTTTTAATTACCTCGAATTCGTGGTAATTAAAATCCGGGTTATTTAAAGTTTCCCAAATCCCTATGAACTCAATGGTATTCCTGTTTCTTAACCAGCTTTCTACAAAAAACTGTCCTTCTTTCGCTTTTATCATATCCGTTAAACTGATATAATCTGCCTGTGCATGCTGCAACACCGTAATTTCAATGTCTTTTACCTTTAGTTTACTCATGTTATAATGTATGTTTTATAACAAAGTTAATTTGAGGTATAAAGAATCCTTGCCACGATTTGTAGCAATTTTTAAATTGAGCCTATAATGAACTTAGATGGTTATGATCTACCCACTAATTCTTATCCGTATAAGCCACCCCATTAAAGCTGGCGGTTTGGTAGAAGGTATATGGGTTTGTTGAAGTAGTTACCCTTGTTGGCACCTGATCGGTCTTGAATTTTTTGTTGATGTTGTTGGTACCTATTTTAAAATTATAACCTTCAAAATAAATGCCGCCGGTTACTTTTTTATAACTGCCCGCATTGGTTTCGTAGTATTCGGCTTGTCCGTTATCTTTAATGATCAATTGATATTGAGATCCATAAGAACTCACACTATTCCAGGTTCCAACAAACTTCTTGCAATTACTTGGCACTTCACCTTTTTTGCAGGAAGAAACTAAAACCAAAAGTGCAATTACAAATACCGAAATTAATTTCTTCATAATAAATATTTTCCTTTCTTAAAGATACAAAAAAATCCCCACCGTTTGGTGAGGATCTTAAATGATAGTTTTTAAATCGATCTATTTAGCATCCTTTAATTTCTGTCCCATTTCATTGGCTTTAACTTCGTTTCCGGTTAACAGATACAATTTACGCAAAGCCTGCATGGTTGTTACATCATTGCTTTTTACAGTTAAAGCCTGTTCAAAATACGGAATGGCTTTTTTATAATACTCATTACTCTTTTCGGTGATCTCTTTTTGCTTGGCAACCGCTTTTGCAATTGAACCATCGGTCATGCCTTTATTATAAATATAACCTCCATAGTTATTGTAAAGTGCTCCTAAATTGTACAAAGCGTTATAGTAATAATCCTGATTGCTTGGTTTAAGATCAACTGCTTTTTTATAATGTTCTTCTGCTTTGCCAAACATTTCAGCAAAATTCGCAGGCTTATCCAAATCCTTATTATTCTTATCTTTTGGATTTGCCAAGCCATCGTAAATGTTACCGGTAATAATATGCAACACCGCGTTGTCAGGATCTTTCTCAAGGGTTTTGGTTAAATTACCTAAAGCTTCTTCCTGTTTACCTTTTCTTAAGAAATAATCGGTTTCTAAGGTCAGTAAATTCATATCGTTTGGATATGCGGTACGGCCTTCTTTCAAAACCTCAAGCGCTCCGGCTGAATCTGCCAAATTGATCTTTGCGTTATAT
>JANYIQ010000287.1 GCA_025362575.1 Bacteroidia bacterium | reverse complement strand
TTGCTGTCAACAAGAAGCTTTTCAATTTTGTGGTGCGGTATTATTTTACTTTTCTCAACACCTTGAACTGATAAGAATACAATATGTTTAACTCTACTTTTTTTGCAAGTGTCAATGATAGGTTTAAAATATTTTTCTACTTCTGAAATTTGCGGCGGTCGTACTAAAAAGAGGATTTCACAGCCGTCAAGTGCGGTTTTGTATGTCTTAACATCGGTAAAGTCAAATAGTGAAAAATTTACTTTGTAATTGGATAATTTAATTCTGTCTTCTTTTGAGTTTCTAACTCCAGCATAAATGTCAAGTTGATGGTCAATGTTTTGCAATGACTTTATCACTTCTGTCCCAACATTTCCTGTCGCCCCTGTAATTAAAACTTTTGTCATAGCTATTTATGTGAAGTGTTTGTCATTGTTGTTGCGTCTGTTACCGGCTTCAGCTAACAAGGCCTTACGCCGTTTTTTGCTTTGTCAATTTACATATTTGAGCGCTAACCCGCAAAAAATTAGGCAAGACCGCTTTTATAGGTTGTGTGCCGCACACAGTATTTGTCGGTGTCTGCTTGAAATAAATTGATAACGTCAGCGATTAACAGAAAGGGGTATAGACGCGCATGTAGCCCGCGCTATAAATGATCGATAGGTTTTTCAATCTTTCGATCCAAATTTTTTCCTGTCCAGGCGCTATGTAAATAAGACCATTTCTACGGTTACCGTCACCGACGTCAGGCATTTCAATTAGCGATTCTTTTTTTACTATACTGTCCCATTCATGAAAGTTCGCGTCAGTGAGATTTTTAAATTTAAGATCATTAAAGCCTGTCTGAGTGTCAACGGTTTTTTTAAATACATTAAAAACCGTAATGTAAGGTCTGGCCTTTAAAAGATTCCAATAATATTTCATACTGTCATTAGGAATAATCTTTGAGTAATAAAAATTTGTCAAGTCGTATTCCGTTACTCCTAAGTCTTTAAAAGCGTAGAGGCACTGTTTTAAAGTCACCCCATTATTGATAGTAAATTGAACCTGTCCCTGAACGATATTTTTGGAGTCTACACCGACGTTCTTTTTACAGCCGAAGAAAAACAAGGTTATTGGTAATATTATTCGAAAAATAATTTTCATTGTCCGCAAATGTTTAATAAATGTACAAAAAAAAAAAACGGTCAAGTCCGTCCGGCACATTTCCTATAACGGTTTCGCGGTTGGCGCAGTTTTTACTTTGCGCTTTCCGGAAACTTAATATTAAAGATAATGATTTTATTTAGATAATTTTTCTTAAGGCTGGCGTTTAAAGATCGGCCGGAGGCCGGCAATTTTTTCCGTTTGTAAATGCACATGCATTTTAGGCAGAGAGTTGGTATCAACTTGGTATCATAAGCCTTGAATTGTTTTGTTTTTTTAAACAACAGATCCGGAGCCTAAAACTCGAACATCTTTACCTTAAATTTTAAACCGCTTATTTTCAACAACAACAAATGCCCAAAATAGGATAACTGTATAACGAGTGTATGGATAGTGTATGAAGAGTGTATGGATCGTGTATGAAGAGTGTATGACTAGAGTATGACAAGTATATGGTTAGTGTATGGATAGAGTATGACAAGTGCCTGGATGAGATAAGGCTAAGGTATCAGTAATGTATCAGTAAGGTATGGATGATATATGCTTCTATATATCCTCCGTAAAACTGAGTGCTCCCGGATGAAGTGAAGATTCTTTTAGATCCGTTTGATCTGTGTCATCCCTGTTCCATTGCCTCTGAAAAATTACAGAGCACAGCGAATATTAAAACCTCACACCCATGCTAAACTCAACCACATTATAAAACAAACGCATGCGCGATTCTTTTATGGGAACCGAATTGAATTCGAGATTATAAATGATGTTGGTAAAAAAGTGATCACCATTATATCCTAACTGTGCTTTGAACTGCGCGTAACTTGGTACGTTTACCCAAAACCGGTTTCTGTCAATTTGCTGATAGCTTTGAAACTGAACACCGGAGCCAACCAATACAATAGGCGTGATATGAAATTTTCCCATCATGATCTGGTAGCCTGCACCAAGACTAACGATCGTTGTTACAAAATCACCTGAAATAAGCCGGTTCAAATTCGGATAATTATCAGCCTGCGATGGTGGCACAATGTTTATGGTGTCAGTTTGTATATGCTGATAGCGTTCTGAAAAATTCATTAAAAAAGATCCTGCGCTTTTCTTTTGCCTTTCGGATTGCGGAAAAGCAGCATTCAAAGAAAAATTTCGGTTAAAATTAAATCCTAAGTTTATTCCACTCTCAATAATGTGCAGGTTAGGCGATTTAGGAAATGAAACCGAATCTTTATTAAGGTTAGGATAAAATTGCCTGTAATCCGATAAATAAAAACCTTTGTAGTCTCTGTAAAACAGAGTCCATAATAAAACTCGCCCGCTAAAGTTAATGTAAATGTCTCGGGCTTTTGTATCGCCATACTTTTTGATGGATGCAGGGCTCTGTGGTATCTTCATCGCCGCCGAAATGTAAACCTTTTTTATTTTGATGCCCGCGCCCACAAGTCCTGGCGTATATGATTTCCAGTTAAATTTTTCTCCCGTTTTTTTGCGGCTGGTCACATTCAATGTTACCTCAGGAAACGAGTAACGGGGCTTGAATATGAAATTTTTAGGGAACTCGGTAATATTCTCAGGATGCTTTCTTAAGTACTTGCGCTTTTCACGGGCTTCTTTCTTTTTTTTCTTATCCTCTTCTTTTTTCGCTTTCTTTTCCTGCTCGAGTTTTAGTTTTTGTTCTTTTTTTTGCTGATGCGTTTGCGCCGAAAAATTAAGAGAGAAAAAGAGTAAAAAAAAGAATAAATATGATATTCTGAACTTGACTTTCACAAAAGCAAAATTTAGAAAATGTGTTTTTCTGCGTGATACGATGAACGAACAAGCGGACCACTCTCTACATAACGGAAACCTTTGGTTAAAGCTATATCTCTGTACTTTTTAAATTCATCTGGATGAATAAAGCGCGCCACCGGCAAATGTTTAGGGGTAGGCTGTAAATACTGACCTAAGGTCAATACATCACATTTAACAGAACTAAGATCATTAATGGTTTCCAGAACTTCTTCTTCGCTTTCTCCTAAACCTAACATTACACCACTCTTGGTTTTTACTCCGGCTTGTTTTAAGCGGCTTAAAACTTCTAAACTTCTGTCGTACTTGGCCTGTATCCTAACCTGTGCAGTTAAGCGTCTAACGGTCTCCATATTATGACTCACAATATCAGGCTGCACATCAATAATGCGCTGTAAATTATCCCACTTGCCCTGAAAATCAGGAATAAGACATTCGAATTTTGTTTCAGGACTAATTTCACGAATGGCTTTAATGGTTTCGGCCCATATGATGGAACCTCCGTCTTTAAGATCATCGCGGTCAACCGAAGTAATAACGCAGTGTTTTACCCCCATTAATTTTACCGATTCGGCAACACGTTTGGGTTCATCCCAATCGGCCGGTTTAGGCTTTCCGGTGGCAACAGCGCAAAATCCGCAAGAGCGTGTGCAGATGTTGCCTAGTATCATGAAAGTAGCGGTGCCTGCTCCCCAGCATTCGCCCATGTTAGGACAATTGCCACTTTCGCAGATGGTATGAAGCTTATGTTCGCTTACTATTTTACGAACCTTAACGTACTCTTCCCCAATAGGCAATTTTACACGTAGCCAATCGGGTTTACTGATTTTTTTATTTGAAACAATTTCCGGTTCCATTGAATTAAAACGATTTTTTTCCGAAAACAAAACCAATGTAAAGTGTTACTACGGCATTTTCGGCAGGGTTTCTCGCCATGATAGGCAAGGCTTTAGGAAAATAATCTAAGCTAACACCTGTTTCAATAGCGCGTACCCAATTGGAGTAGGCAGCATATTCGAAACTAATATTGAACTTGGCATGTAAACCGGGATAAAATTTTATTTCGTTTATACCATCGATCCACGGACCATGACCCACAATGCTGTCCTGAGTTAGTTTATCTGAATTATATGGTACTGATGCAGTTTGTTTCGGTTGCGTATTACCTCTGTAAACTAAAACATAATAAGGTTTGGCAATGGCTAAAGTAGCACCAACAATATAAGAGCAACGGATTTCAAGAGATTTGCGATCGGCACGTTTGTAAATTACATTTTGTAAACCTGTGCCAATGCGAAACATTCCTACCGCATTTAACTTTCCATAAATAAAACGTTTAGAATTATCGTCGTTACCTTTTACTTTTATTTCTTTTGGATGTTTAAGATTCAGACCTTCCATCTCAAATAATGATTTTGTTTTGGCACTAAGGTGTTTACCGCGGCGGTATCCAACCCCAAAACCGCGACTATGTGCAAAGATCTTCCATGTTTTTTCGTGACGGTACAGTACGTTAATATCTTGTCCGTTTGCAATGGCCTGTGGGGCACTTTGCGAAAACAACTGACTGCAGCTAAGGAACAGAATTATATGTAAAACTTTGCGTAAAAACACCAGGTAAAATTACGAAAATAATGGCTTTAATCCTATTTTTGGTATTCAATCATAACCCTATGGCAACAAGTACAGTAAAGTATGTAGGAGGCTTACGCACTGAGGCTAAGCACCTGCAAAGCGGCACGGTAATATTAACCGATGCGCCAACCGATAATCATGGCAAAGGCGAGGCTTTTTCGCCAACCGATTTAGTGGCAACTGCATTAGCTAGTTGTATGATCTCTGTTATGGGCATTGTGGCTATGAAAGAAGGCATTACCCAAACGGAT
>JANYIQ010000249.1 GCA_025362575.1 Bacteroidia bacterium | reverse complement strand
TTTTGAAGTTTAACATTGATCGGACTCTTCACCAGAATTTTAGCAGTTTTACACATTTCAATTTTTCGCTTTGTTACATTTACTTCGTCTTTATTGGAGTTTTTTGCTTCAGTAATTAAGGCAATGTACTTTTCGTATGCTTTAATTGCTTTATCGAATTCGTAATTTGTATGGTAAGCATCTCCCAGATATTTGTAAGCAATTAGAGGAGCATTTTTTTCCTTAAAAGAGCTTCCGGAATAATTTGATGAAACTGACGCCACGGCTTTTTCAAAATAAGGAATTGCTAATAGTCTATTTTTTCTTGTTGCCTGATAACAAACCCCAATCTTAAATGCAAGATTCATATTTGTCGGTTCTTCTTTATATAGATCCGCAAATAAAACAAGCGCCTCCGAATAACCTCTTTTAGAATGAGCTCCCGACTCGTCATTAGTATTGAGATAGATCTTCGAAAATATAGTTTCGGCCTGATCAAATTTTTCGCCGCTGTTTTGAGCATTTAAAAGGCTTATCTGAATTAAGAATATGGAAATAAACAGGGTTATCTTTCGTGATTGGCTAAAAATTTTCATACCGTAAAGGTGTAATGATTGGCATTAAGAAATATTACACATCTAATTATAAGATTTGCAGTATTCACACTTTACGCGGAAATAAATCTGTGATTTAGAGAAGAGTAATTTAAGGCGTGCAGCTATATTAGGAAAAAATTACACCTTGCTCATATACCAATTTAATTGCTTTTCTATTTTTCTGTTTTCCAGAACTGTTGTAATGATCTTTTGCAAGCGAACAAATGCCGTTTCGCTTTTTACAACGTAGTCAGTTGCTTTAAGGTGCATGCAATCAACGGCAATTTGGATCTTATCTTGTGAAGACAACATGATGACCGGAATTTCAGGAGCTATAGATTTTATAATCTCCAAGGTTTGCATTCCGTTCTTTGCGGTGCTATCGATACTATCCAGGTGATAATCCAAAATAATTATGTCGGGTGCATCTGACATTCTTTCAAGGCAAAGTTCGCCCGTAGCAAACGTTTGAACTGTAAACTCCGGATATTGTGAAAATTCGATCTCAAGCGATTTCAAAAACACCTTATCATCGTCTACTAAAAATAGCTTTACTTTACCTTCAATTCCCATACTACATTGTTTTTAAATTATCATGTTCTTCTTTTAATTCCGCGCAGGCTTGATTACAAATCTGCGTTAGTTCCTTTACCAAGTTTTCTATACCTTCTATAGATTGATTTCCAATAGCATATTCTTGTATCTTTTTGGCCGTGTTCTCATGATCCTTACTTATTCCCACAATCGAAAAAGAAGGTATTATTGTATGTACTGCCGTATGCAACATCTTCAAATCTTTTTCCTTAAAGCCCTTATTCATAGAATTAACCAAAGCCGGTGTTTGTTCCAAATATAGCGAAATCACTTCCATCATCAATTTTGGGTTTGATTTTGCAATACGTCTTAAGCGTTCTAAATTGGTGCACCTATTATTGCTAAGATCTGTGGTATTCAAGCTTAGTTCCTTTATTTTCATTGAGGAGTTACCCGCTAAATTAATTATTTTACTTCGCAATAACCCTTCGTCAACCGGTTTGGCTATATAGTCATTCATACCGGCAGCTTTACATTTTGCAAGATCGACTGTGGTAACATCTGCGGTTAATGCTATAATTGGGATTTTAGAGTTCATTTTATTTCTAATATATTCTGTGGCTTCAAATCCATTCATCTCGGGCATTTGCAAGTCCATTAAAATGATGTTGTACTTATTGGTTTTAAGTTTCTCTATTGCAATTTTTCCATTAGCTGCTATGTCTTGTTCAAAACCAAAATCCTCCAAAATTGTTTTCATTAGTAACTGATTAAGAGGTATATCCTCAACAACCAATACTTTTATATTTTTTATTCTATTATCTAACTCCGTCAACTCTGTTTCTATTATAGTTTCTTCATTTGCTTTATTAAAGCTTAAAATAAAGCTGAAGGCTGATCCTTCGTTAATTTTACTTGTTACTTTAATTAAGCCTCCTTGCGCTTCCACTAATTGTTTTACAATAGCAAGTCCTAATCCTGTACCGCCATACAAACGTGATGTACTGCTAGTAGCCCGTTGAAAATTTTCAAAAATTTGGTCGATCTTGTTTTCAGGGATACCAATGCCTGTATCCATAACAGCAAATTCAATTGTTATTGTCTCTTCACTTTCTTTTACTACAGTTGCTTTTAAGGCGATCCTTCCTTTTATTGTAAACTTTACCGCATTACTCAACAAATTTAAAATGATCTGGTGCAAGCGCGCGGAATCTCCTATTAATACTTCAGGTATTCTACTGTCGTATTCCCTCACCAACACTAAATTCTTTTCCTGGACTTTGGTTTCAAACATTTGAAGCATAGCCGAAAGAGAAAGTGACATTTTAAAAGGCGCCTGTTCAAATGTCATTTTTCCGGTATCTACTTTTGCTAAATCGAGTATATCATCAATAAGTACTATTAATGCGTCACCGCTTATTTTAATGGCACTTAGATATTCCTTCTGTTTTTCAGTTAATTCTGTTTTATGTAACACCTTTGTAAATCCAATGATGGCATTCATAGGTGTTCGAATTTCGTGACTCATATTTGAAAGAAATTGCTGCTTTGCTTTTACAGCATCTTCCGCTATAAGCGTTGCCTTTTCGGCTTTATTTTGCGCTTCTTCGGCCATAAGCGCCGCACTTTCAGCTTTGCTTTGCGCTTCTTCCGCTATTGCTGTTGCCAACTCGGCAAATACTTTTGCCTCTGTCAATTCCTTTTCAATTCGCTTTTGTTCTGTAATATCTCTTGCAACTACAACAGCACCAATTATATTTCCTTTCTCGTCTTTGTATACCGATCCATTAAACAATACATCGGTTAGTGCATTATCTTTAATCGTTAAAGGATAATCAACAACAAAGCCTTTTTCAAAAACCAATTGATATCCTTCCCGAGCTTTTTCCGGCTCAGTGAAATAATTCAAAAAGTCACTATCTATTAATATTTCACGCGATTGACCTATAGCTCTAATCGCCGCATGGTTAAGATCTGTGATTTTCCCGTTGCGACCAATTGTAAACAATGGGTCGCGGCTTGCTTCAATAAGCCCGCGTGCATAATTAGCAACAATAAGCTCTGCTGCGCGTTTTTCTTTTTCCGAATTTTGAAAGGCCAGTTCCTTATTTGCTATGGTTAGCTCTACTGCTCGTTTTTCCTTTTCGCTGTTCTGATATATAAGTTCCTTATTAGCAATTTCCAATTCTGAGGCACGCTTTTCTTTCTCGTCATTTTGAAAAGCAAGTTCTTTGTTAGCGATCTTTAATTCCGCATCTCGTTTTTCTTTTTCCGCTTTTCGGAAAGCAAGCTCATTATTTGCATTAGCCAACTCATCCGATTTCTTTTTATTATTCATTTTGGTTGTAATGACTATTACTTGCTTTTCGCAAAATTTTCTTTATTCACTTCTGGTAAATTTCCTATATATTCAATTGGAATCCTTTTTTTATCCTTTAATTGTTTAAATTTCGAAGGGGACAAGCCCGTTATTTTTTTAAATTGATTTGATAAATGCGCTACACTGCTATAATTTAACTTGTAAGAAATTTCCGTAAGGTTAAGTTCATCATAAGACAATAGTTCTTTAACTTTTTCTATTTTATTAACTATTATGAACTGCTGTATAGTAACTCCCTTTACTTCCGAAAATAAATTTGATAAGTGAGTATAGTCATAATCAAGCTTTTCACTAATGTAATCGGAATAATTTACTTTTAAAGCCTCGTCTGAATGGTGGATCATTTGCGTTATCACATTTGTTATGCGCTCGATAAGGATGGCCTTTCTATCTTCCATCAACTCGAGTCCACAATTAAGTAAAGCTGTTTTCAATTCCTCCCGTAATTCTGTGCTTAACTCTTCCATTATCTCTACTTCACCCAGATCAACCAAAATAAAATGCAGACCAAGTTTTTTCAACTCTTCTTTCACCGCTATTTTGCAGCGGTTACTAACCATATATTTAATGAATAATTTCAAAGTTTTACCGTAAAGTTAAGCTTCTTTTCGGATAAAATCTTATACGTTCATTCCAAAGCCTTACATAATTCACGGTTAATTGTTAAAATTCCAGTGTTACAAATATTCTTGTTGTTTCCATATACTCTGAATCCGTAAAAGGTGCAATTTTTCATCTAACGGGTATAAAACTATTTATTTTAAATAGCTGCAACTTTGTAGTCTAAATCTAAAGAAAATGAAAAATATTATTTTAATTGTTGCAGGATTAGTTATCGTAGGTTCTTCTTTAACGTCTTGCAAAAAAGACTATGTTTGTAAATGTTCGAAAACATATACAAGTGGTTCTGGAACTTCTACAAAAGATTATTCTACGTACACATACAAAGAAAATCGTAAAAGAGCAGAGAGTCGGTGTAACGAAAATGCTAAATCTGGTAGCGATCTTTTTGGGAATTATTCAGTTAATTGTCAGATCCAATAAATTAGAGGCATTTCAACCTGTTTCCCTTAAACTAATTGTTATTGGTTAAAAGATCGTTGTAAGTAATATTTACTACGATTTTGACAAATCTGTTTTACGACCAATTTCGAAGGTAGAGATAAAGCACCTTGTTTCGCCCCTGAAGACCAATCTAACGATGAAAGTGAAAATATATGGGCATAAAGAAGGAAAAGACAATTATATTTACAATCAAAAATTATTAAGGAAAGGCCCCCCGGCGGTGATTGCAAATTGATCGAAATAGGCATCAATTCCAATCTAGTGACCGCTAAGGGATATGGGAAAACTATGGCTAATGCTAATAGTAAAAACCCGTTGAAAGTAATTAAAAGACAGGAAGACAACTTAGCAGCAGAGTTGAATTAAAGATCATTGAAATTAAATAAGGATTGCAAAGAAAATGAACCCCATACCAACTTCGTCTTTTCGTATTATAAAGGGCAAGAAATTCAAACGTTTGTTTCGTATATTCATTTATGTAATTATAGTCCCTGTAATTTTAACACTCTTTATTTCACCTATTGCAAAATACTTAATTGAAAAACACGATATTAAATACACCGGCCGAGAAATTACACTCGATCGCCCATATGTTAATCTCTTTACAGGTTACATCAGCTTTAGCAATGTCAAAATAAGTGAAGCAAATTCTGACAGTATTTTTCTAAAAGTTAACAGAGTCAGTGCCAATATTTCCTTTTACAAATTATTTTCAAAAACTATTGAAATTAGTGGGCTAACGCTTGACGATCCAACTGGAACGGTGATACAAAACAAAAAAGATCTTAATATAAACGACCTTATAGCAAGGTTTTCTAAAAAATCAAATTCTGATCTAAACAAAGAGCCCCTAAAGTTCAGCATTTCAAATTTTAAGATAAATAATGGCGAGATCCATTATAAGGAAGTGAATACTCCCATACATGTTTCTATCAACAAACTTTTTATGGACGGTTCTGGAATAGGCCACAACTCTGATACCATTCGGTCCACATATTCTTTTTTTTCCGGCATAGGCAAAGGAGGCATGAAGGGGTATTTCAGAATAAATACAAAAACTCTCAACTACAATATTGAAAGTATTATTGATAGTCTTGATCTTAATTTTATTAATCAGTATATAAAAGATCTTGCCAACTATGGCGAATTTAAAGCAATTTTAAATGCCAACCTAAACACCGTGGGGAATTTTAAAGATGCGCAGGTACTCAGCGCTAAAGGGAACGTATGTCTCTCTGATTTTCATCTGGAAGATTACAAAGGAGAAGATTGCATTCGATTTAAGAGACTGGCCATATGCATGATTCAATTGAGTCCTAACAACCATAAATATATTTTTGACTCTATCATTATGACGCATCCTTATTTGAAGTATGAGAAATATGATTATCAAAATAATATTCAAACAATGTTCTACAAAAAAAACAAAGGCGGATATGTTTCAAAGAACCCCGAACGATTTAATCTCATTTTAGAAATAGGAAATTACTTAAAAGTTATTTCAAAAAACTTTTTCAAGAGTAATTATAAGGTCAATCGGTTCGCTGTTTCTTATGGAAAATTACAATACAATAACTTCTCATTGAACGAAAAATTCTCAATTGCAGCCGATCCTTTTTTTTTAAGTGCGGATTCAATTATCAAAACGCATAAAATGGTGGAGTTACAATTCAAAACTCTTTTAAAACCATTTGGCAACGTGATTGTGTCGCTAAATATAAATCCAAAAGATAGCAGCGACTTTGATCTTGTCTATCAGTTAAAAGATCTTCCGCTTGCTATGTTCAATCCCTATCTAATCTCATACACATCTTTTCCCGTGGATCGCGGTACTGTTGAATTGAAAGGGAAATGGGCTGTAAGGAATGGGTATATAAAAAGCACGAATCACTTATTAGTTATCGATCCTCGTGTATCGAAACGAATTCGACGGAAGAATGATAAATGGAAGCCATTAAAGCTGGTTATGGCATTTGTGAGAGAGCGCGGAAACGTTATTGATTATGAAATTCCAATAAACGGAAATATGAAACATCCCGATTTCAATTTTAGCGATGTGATTTGGGATGTGGTAAAAAATATATTTGTAAAACCACCTACTACTCCGTATGAGTATACGGTTAAGGCTCTCGAAAACGATGTAGAAAGATCACACAGTTTAAAATGGGCGATGGGTCAGTCTTCTCTGGACGATGATCGGTCGTCATTTATAGAGAACCTGGCAGACTATCTTCATGAAACGCCTGATGCTCATATTATTATTTCTCCAATAGAGTACACTGAAAAAGAAAAAGAAAGTATTTTATTTTTTGAAGCAAAGAAAAAATATTACCTCAGCCTCCGAAAGTCAAAAACCAAGTTTTTTGACGAGGATGACTCTATAACAGTTGATAAAATGACTATCAAAGATTCTCTTTTCATGAGGCACATCTCAGGGTATTGTCATAAGTCGATGTTATTTACTATTCAGGAAAAGTGTTACTGTTATGTAGGAGAACAGACAGTTAAAAACAAGTTGTCTCAATTAAGAGCGCAAAGAGAAATGGAGTTCCTATATTATTTCAAAGAAAATAATACAAATAAACAAGTGCGCATTCATCCAACTGAAAATAGTATCCCGTATAACGGATTCTCTTTTTTTAGAATTGAGTATGATAAAGGCCCTCCTGTAAAGCTGGTTGAAGCTTATCAAAAATTAATGAAATTCAATAATGAATCGCCCAGAAAGAGGTACAAATCACAGAGACGTAAAAACGAAAAGCGTTCAAAGTAAAACCTTAATCCAATAAAATGCACTCATTTTATGTGAGTTCATCGATCTTATTTAAATTTTCTATCGCCGTTAATGGCTTCTCAATAGGTAATGTGAAATAAAAGGTAGATCCCTCTCCAATATTACTTTCAACCCATATTTCCCCGCCGTTTTTTTCTAAAAACCCCTTTACCAATAACAATCCAATGCCGGCTCCTTTATTTTTCTCTCTGGCTTTTGAAAGAGAAGTCATCTCCGGTGTAAAAAGTTTCTCACGTATTTCATTAGACATACCAATTCCGGTATCCTTTATTGCAACAATGACCTTGTCTTCTTTTTTCTTCGTTGTAATTGTAATATTCCCTCCCGTTTCAGTATGTTTTAATGCATTTGAAACTATATTTTGAAGTACGGAGAGTACCATTTTTCCATCTGCAAATACACTTGTCCCCTCAGGGATTTCATAATTAAGGTTTATTGTTTTAAGCGAGGCGCTCTGGTTTAAGTTATCAAAGATCTTTTTAACATACTCAGATAGTTCTATTTCTTTTGGAGAAAACACATCAGACGCGTACTTTATTCTAGCCCACTCTACCAAATAATCAAGCATATTCAATTCTCCTTTTGCAGATTTATGAAGCAGGTCGAGCATTTCTTTTATCGCATCTGGTTTCATTCTATCGTAATTCGACTTCAGATATTCTGCAGTACTAATGATTCCTGTTAATGGGCCTCTTAAATCATGGGAAAGGATGGCAAGAACACTCTCTTTATGTTCATTAAGCTCTTCTAATTCCTTTACATATCTTTCAATGGCATCTTCTGATTTTTTTCTTTCAGTCAGGTCTCTTAAAATTTTTACATAACCCAACATTTCGCCATCCATTCCTAGTAATGGAAAAACTAAACCATAAGCATAAAATTTGCTCCCGTCTTTACGAATGTGCCATTTGTTATCTACCGCTCTTCCATCTTTAAGTGCCATTTCAATTTCAAGTTCCGGAGCCCCTATTTTTTTATCTTCTTCGGTAAAAATAGCGCGGAAATGTTTCCCAATTATCTCATCTGTTTCATATTGAAATATTTTTGTTGCTCCGG
Organism: Bacteroidia bacterium; assembly: GCA_025362575.1. GTDB lineage: Bacteria > Bacteroidota > Bacteroidia > B-17B0 > Aurantibacillaceae > JAHEYG01. The sequence continues at coordinate 14,986 of JANYIQ010000249.1, read as the reverse complement.
AATTCCAGCTATTTATCATCAAATCGGTATCCAAAGTAAAAATTGAGTAATCCTGCAAACTATCTATAACCTGACTATAAAACTCAGCCGTAGGCATATATCGATTTTTAAGGTTCTTCGAATTATTTTGCTCGTCATTCATCTGTATTTGATTTAGGTTATAAAAATTTGCAGATCTTACGCTTATTCTAAGTGATAAAGTTACTAAATTAACCAACGTAATAATTGCACCAATTAATGAAACAAGCCCAAAATAAAACAAGAGTTCGTTGCAGTTTTTTATACATCACACAGCGCATCAAAAAAAATGCAACTATTTTTAAGAGGAATTCTTAGGCGACAGAGTCATTTCTGGAGTAAAAATGGAGTATTATCGAACAAAGAAAATAGGTTCGGTTTTGGTCATAACTCCCCTATTATCAATGGATTCAGAGGAAATAAAAAAGTCTCTCAATTTCTTGAGAGGCTCTAAGTACTACCCCCATTGGGAAACTATCCGAACCGTGGTCGAAGTAATTGAAAAATTGATCATAAAAAAGGCCTGGATGAAGGATTTTGTATTTGATTGATTTTAAAGTGATTGCGAAATTTAAGAAGTAGGCTTTCTAATCAGTGGTAAAAAGATGCCAAATCCAACATTTCAGGGCATCAAAAATTAGCTATGTTAAAAACCTACGGTGTATCGGGACCGAGCGTTAAAAATGTGTAGTGTGCATTTTTAGAGGTACCAAATTTTTATAAGGGAGCCGGCCTTTGTGCAAGAAATCTAAGGTGCACCGTAGATTTGCATTCAGAAAAAGCGGAGGATTTTGTTTATTGGATTAGAATAGAAAGATTTTGATGAATTTAAATTATGTTCAAATCATACTCTCGCCAACCCGGGTATAACAAATGCGTATGGTTTTGCAGGACTGTGTATACTACAACTGCGGTTTCGTTTGGTTGCCCAACCGGTTTAATAGCGGCAAGGGTATCATCTTTAACCCCACCTGCTATTCCATCTGCTCAATTACAACCCGGGTCCCTCCGGTACCATGATTCTTTATTAATTGAGATTTAATCAAAAAAACTATCTTTAACGAAATTTATGTTTATTTTCAATCACAAAAAACACTTGAAATTCCAAATTCTGTTATTATTAGGAATAATGGTTATTCCTTATTCCTCTAGTAGTCAAACGAAACTAAGGAAAGACTATCCCAAACCTGAAGGAAAAAATCAGTTATTCTACCTCCAAAGAACCTTAAATACCAACACTATTGTTTATGATCTTAATTTAGATTCTAAGGAAGAGCTGAACCTTAAAGAGCCTGTTAAAATATACTGGATAGACTATTCGCAAAAAGGTGAAATAGAGGAATTGAATTTTGTACAACGGAAATTTGCTTATGGAGTTGAAATAAAAATGATAGATTCCACTAAAAAAACCTTTTGTTTTAATTTGGTTTCACATAAAAAACAAGTTATTTATTTGATGAAGGCCGAAGCTGATAAGAAATATCACGCTTTTACATATATAAATAAGAAGCTTATTGATATAAGAAGCGTTTGGATCCAAATTGATGGAGGCTCCTTTTGGGCGCCCAAAATTAAATATGTCGATGTGGTCGGAAAAGATCCGATAAAAAACACAGAAATAATCGAAAGAATAACTCCGTAAATTTTAAAATTTAAGGGCGAGGAAACATCCCATCCAAAAGCGAATCACGAAACTTTCGAGGGAGAATTTTACTTAGTACCACTAACATATTTACATCACCCGAAGGAACAATCAGATACTTTTTAGAGCCCTTGGCTTGTTTTAGTATTTTAACCGCAACGGTTTCGGTTTTCATTAGTTTACGAGGAGTTTCTTTTTTCATCCAGGAAGGTGCATTTTTTACTTCTTCATGAAATTGAGGAGTGTCCATATCGCCCGGACAAGCAACGTATACATTGATATTTTTACCAAGTAATTCGCGGCGTAAACTTTCACCAAAATTAATGATACCAGCTTTGGCAGCACAATACATCGAGTAGCCCGCCGCTCCCATCAATCCAAAGCCTGAGGAGATCATTAATAATTTAGAACCGCTTCCAAGCAAAGGCAAAAACTGATAGGCAGTTAGAATAGTTCCCCATAGATCGATCTCCAGATCTTTTTTTATTTCGGAAGTACTTTGATACTCCGAAAGTAATTTTGTTGTTACAACACCGGCATTTAAAACCAAATAATCAATTTTTCCGTATTCGGATTTTATCTGATCAAAGCATTTTTTTAATCCCGCTTCATCTGTAATATCACATGAAAATCCTTTAGCAATAATTTTGCTGGCCGTTAAGGCAGCAACTGATTTATTAATTTTATCCTGATTTCTTGCCAAAATAATAATTGAATAATCCTGTTGACCAAGTAATTCTGCCAAGGCAAAACCCAATCCTGATGAACCCCCGGTTATTAACGCTACTTTTTTCATTGATCGTTTATTTTATTTTTTTAAGAAATCAAATTTATTAGCGGCCATAATGATGACATCAGCCGCTTTCTTTAATTGCTCATGTGAGTGTTCTGATGTGATGAACATGCGTATACGCGCTTCATTGCGCGGTACGGCAGGAAACTGAATGATACTTGTATCTAAGCCGCTGCGTTGTAAATAATCATTTAACTGCAATGTTTTACTTTCTGCACCAAAATGTACGATCACCACCCATGCATCACCTTCACTTAAAACTACTTTACTTTCTAATAAACCTCTGAAATAAGTAGCATTTGTTTTTAATCTTTTTCTTCTTTCAGCTCCAAGTGGCCCTGATGCTAATTCTATTACTTTGGTCATACCTCCGGTAACCGCGGGGTCTAAAGCACAAGAGAACATGCGACATTTGGCATACCAGTTCATGTATTGTACAATTTCTTTTTTAGCATATACCGCACCGCCAACGCCACCAAAAGCCTTACTGAATGTCATTACATACATGTCAACATCTGCTAACACACCTTGCTGTTCACATACGCCTCGACCATTTTCACCGGCAACTAAGGCCGAATGCGCTTCGTCAACTAAAGTAAACGCGCCATATTGCTTTGCTAAACGAACTACTTCTTTTAAATTACCATAATCACCATCGCCGCTGTAAATTCCTTCTACGCAAATTAAAACCCGCGTAAAATCATCGCACGATTTTTTAAGCAATTCTTCAAGGTGCGCCATATCATTGTGTCGGAAAAATGACATTTCTCCTCCTGAAAGCTTAGCTCCTTCAACAATTGACATGTGAGAGGCCGCATCCATAATAACATGATGACCGGGTTTAATAAAGGCTGAAATAGCACCAAGATTTACACTATAACCGGCGGTAAATAAAGAAACTCCGCGCCCTGGCAACCCGAAAAATTTTACTACGGCATCTTCTAATTGTTTATGAACTAAGTAAGTTCCACTAATAACCGGGGAGCTGGAAGCTCCTAAACCATATTTTGCAACTGCATCCTGCGCCGCTTTGATTACATCGGGATGATAACTGAAGCCTAAATAATTGTAGCTGGATAAATTAACAACGTGAACTGATTCGCCGTTTGCGCGCGCCAGATCGGTTTCTGTTGTTTGTGTACCCGAACGGGCCGCTTCAAATGTGTATATTTTCTTTTCGTTTAAAACATCAACGTACTCTGAGAAAAGTTCTATTTCTTCAAGCTCAGCCGACATATTCATCATAAACATATCGTAAGTATATTCAGCATAATGATCGTGAACATGCTTGATCAAATTTTCATCAATTGTTGACATAATTAAACTTGTTTTATTTTATTTTTTTGAGAGCGGGTATAGATCTCCATTAAATTATCAAAAAAGGTTGTTCCTTTATCAACAGTAATTGTTTGTCCGCTTATGATATCACAGTATCCGGAACATAAAGCAACAATGGCTTCAGAAAGTTCTTCCGGCTGGATCCAATAATTATCAGGAACAAATTTTTTGGCAAAATCAGCAAGATCTTTTCCGAATGTGTTTTCTAAAGATTGTGTTTTGATTGCCCGTGAACGTACAGCATTAATACAAACGCCGTGTTTATGTAAACGGTAATTAAGATATTTCACAAATACTTCCATTACTGTTTTTGAGGCAGCTACATAATCATAACCAATAGAATAATTTGTAGGGCCTGTTGAGGAAACGCCAATAATATATTTAGGATAATGACCAAAAGCTTTTTCAATTTCTTTTGTATAAGAGATCATTGGCCAGGTTGAGTAAGATATACTTTGTTTTAAGCCTTTCAGGGTATAATCATCAAAACAATTTATCACCATAGCTGATGAAACATTGCTGATAAAAATATCTACTTTACTAATACCTTGTTGTTTGATCTGCTCCAGTAATGTTTTTGTATCCTCATTGTTAGAAACATCAGCATAAAGTAAAAGAGGCTTTGGTGCTTTTTGTTGTTGGAAAGCATCATAAATTGTTTCTTCATTATGATCTCCCCAACGGTAAGTTAGAATGCAAAGGGCACCTCTTTTACCAAATGATAAACCTGTTTGTAAACCTATGCCGCGAGTGCCCCCGGTTATTAATACTACTTTATCAGAGAAGTCTAAAAATGAATTACCCATTAAATATTACTTAGGAGAATAGGCTACAAACTTATCAACGAGTCCGGCAATATTTTTTATATCCGACAACTCAGTACGTGGAATTTTAATTTTAAGTTCACGCATAGTGCCTGAAACTACTTCTACAATATCTAAACTGTTTACGCCATAATCTGTAAATTTTTTTTCAGGGTCAATTTTTTCGGTGATACCCGGTACAGATTTGTGCATGTGTTTCTCAATAACCTTTAAAATTTCTTCTTTTTCCATTTCGAACAATTGTTAATTTATAGTTACATTTTTATGAAGTATCAAATTTAATAAAATTCACAAGATTAGGCTTAACTATCGCAAAAAAAGAAAACTCATTAATTATTAACAGCCAAAATGCGGGTATTTTAAGCTAAAGAAGTATACTTTTCGGGAATACGTTTAAATAATTCCTACTTTTACTTTTCAGTTAAAAAAAAGGCAATTGCCGCAGTAATAAGGTAAAATGAAATCTTCTTCAGAAAATGACTTAATAAAACTTTCAATAGAAAGTTCAGGATTAGCCAACCTTCAATTACTTGATAATCAGGGTAAAAATGGTTTAACTCCGAATTTTGTGGAGCAATTAATTCATTTTTTGAATAGTATTAAAGCCAACGAAGAAATTAAGGTGGTAATTATAAGCGGTTTGCCTGATATTTTTTGCTCAGGAGCCGATCTGGAAACCCTCGAAAAACTCTGCAAAAAGCAAATAAAGCCGGTTGATATAGTCCTTTCAAAAATGATCCTGGATCTACCGATTCCGGTTATTTCGGCTATGGAAGGGCATGCCATCGGAGGTGGCTTGGCTTTAGGTTTATGTGCTGATGTTGCCATTTTGGCTGAAGAAAGTCGCTATGGCTGCTCTTTTATGAACATGGGTTTTACCCCTGGCATGGGAATTACCAAATTGATGGAACATTATATGTCTCCTGCCTTAGCACAGGAAATGCAGTATACCGGCAATTTTTATTTGGGGAAAAACTTAATTGGGAAGACCAATTTCAACTATATTTTACCTAAACAGGAAGTTTTTGAAAAAGCCAGCGCCCTCGCCGAGGCAATGGCCGAAAAACCAAGAAAAGCTTTATCGGTTTTAAAACGCTATCATAGCATGAGTCGCCGGAAAATGTTTGAAGAAACGTATAGCATAGAAACAATGATGCATGAATTAACTTTTAATGAAAATGAAATATTAAAAATTATAAAAGAAAATTATGTCAGATATAAATAAACAGCGGGTTGTATTAGTTACCGGAGGAACCAAGGGAATTGGTAAAGAGATCGCGATGAAATTTGCAGAACATGGTGATCATGTAATTATTACTTATGGGTGGGGAAGCATAGAAGAAGAGGATATCATTAACGAGTTTAAAGCAAAAGATCTTCCTGCGCCTGTTCTAAAACAAGCCGATGTAGTGAATGCGGATGATACACTCGATCTCTTGAATGAAATAAAAACAAAGTTTGGTAAACTCGATATTTTTATTTCAAATGTTTCGTTTACCACTCTGGTTAAAAACATGGATGACTATAACGAAGCGTATTTATTAAAAAGCATCGAATACAGCTGCTGGCCAATGATAGAATACACGCGCCAAATGAAAAATGTATTTGGTGTTTATCCAAAATATGTATTTGGTCTTTCGTCACATGGGCCTGACCGTTTTCACAAAAACTACGATTTTGCTGCTGCCACAAAAGCTTTAAATGAAGTTTTAATAAAATATTTGAATTATCATTTTTATAATGATGATGTTATTTTTAATATTCTGCGTACACGACCTGTTATAACTGACTCCCTTTTATCAACGCTTGGTAATGAGTGGGTTGATTTTATTAAAAAATATGATATTCCGGGAACACATATTGAACTTGAGGAAGTAGCAAAAGTGACCTATATGATGTGCAGTGGATTAATGGACGGGATAAGAGGGCAAACAATTACTGCCGACAGAGGATACGATTTTGCAGAAGGTTTGCAGCGTATGTATGTAGATGCAGAGGAATTGGGTCTTTAACTCTTTCCGGAATTTAAACTGTTTGCATTTTTGCTTGTGGTTTAATAACTACATAATCATCGATCTTACGTGTACGTTCTTTTAAAAGAGCAATGGCTTGTTCTTTAGTAATTATATTCGGATTTACAATGACCATTTTATCGGCCAAAGTATTGTATTGCTTTGTCATTAGAAAAAACCAAACTTGAAAAAAATCTATTCCTTGAAAAACAATTGCGTTCTCTGTGCCATACTTATCTGTATTCTTCATAAACTCACCCGGTAATTCAAGCCAATGCATTGCAGGCTTTAAATGATGTACGATGTGATAACCATCATTAAAACAGGTATGATTGTAACGCACGTTAATGCAATTGATAGAGTTGGTATAATTATTTTTCGGATTATTTCTATCAATAAACGCGTGCTGCCCCCAATTGCCGGCCATCATTAAAAAACGAACCATAAAAACAGGAATGATAAAAACAAATAGTGTGGCTTTGAAATTAAAAACCATTAAAGCAACTGCAATGATCCAGAATGAAAATTCACCGACCAAGAAATTTTTTCTGATTTTTGCTCTGTTTTTCATTTTTAAATAAACGGCAAGATCGTACAAACCGTATACTATAAAGTCAAAATAATATTTCATGAAATCGCCAAAACTGTCGCGTTGGTATTTCATGGTACTGCTCAAATCGCTTGGCATATTGTCTTCTGCATGGTGCATGCCTAAATGATGAGCAAAATAAGATTCAGGGGTTTCGCCAAAAAAAGGGCCTATGACCCATGGAATGACGTTATTTAAATAAGAATACTCCTTTTTAAACAAGGGGCGGTGCGAAGTAAGGTGAAGCATTAAAATAAAGGAGCCTGTTAAGATCCCAAAATTAAAAGCGTAATAGATCAACACCAACCACCAATTTAAATTGCCCGGAATAAAAAGGTAAACCGCGAAAGGAATAATGGTTACTAAAATTAGTCCGCATAGCTTGATAAACGTTAGATCGCGTTTATCAATAAGTAAATAAATAAAGAAACGCTCAATGAAATTGTATGATGTTTTTTCTTTGTTAACCGGATCGGTTATGGTTATTGATTTTATATCGGTCATTTAAAATTGCGGGGCATAAATTATTTTATCTTTTCAAAATCCGTTCTGAAAACAATATCCCAAAACTTAGAACTTACCCCATAACCATTATGATCATCTTTATAATGATGAACCATATGATGTTTTTTTATCCTCATCCATAAACCGTTTTTAAACGAAAAATGATGAATGGCATAGTGTGTCATATCATAAAAAAGATAACCCGAAACAAAACCGCTGAAAAAAGGCGCAACAAATTGCTCGCCAATTAAAAAACGGAATGAATAGTAATAAATAAAAGCCAGTGGAATACTTACGGCCGGTGCCATTACTAAACGCTTGGCATCGTTAGGATAATCATGATGTACACCATGAAATATGAAATGTAAACGTTTCCCGAAAGATGAAGTCGGGTGATAGTGAAATAAAAATCGATGCATTAAATATTCGGTGAGTGACCAAATAAAAACTCCTGCAACGATCAATAAAATAATGGGTAATAAGGCCAGATGAAAAACAAAAACACTTTTATAGATAAAAAATCCAACTACCGGAAGAAAAAGAATCAAGGGAGTAGCAAAATGAATTTTAGAAAACAATTCTAAAAAATTGCTTTTAAACATTCTTGTCGACTCCTGACTATTAGAAACAAATTTTGGTTCCATCATTTATTTGTGTTTCAGCAATGTGATATTCTGAAAATATGATTTACTAAATTACGAAAAATTGTGATATTTTTTTATAAAAATTCTGAAAGATCTGTTAGCCTTTCTTTAATTTCTGAATCGTTTAATTTTGTTAAAAGAAGTTGCATTCCCCTCTCGGAGAGCTCGTCTTTACTGTAATTGGAGTTATAAAGCATGCTCTTAATATCTCCAACAGCATCTCTTTTACATGACCGCATTGATTTTATTGCATTTTCAATTGCCATATGAGTTTCGTCATATTTTACAATTTCATCGACTATTCCCCATTCGTAAGCCTTTTTTGCCGGATATTTTTGTCCGGTAAGTACCATTTTTTTTATTTTATTTCGGCTCAATTTATTCAGTAAAGCCGGAAGGATCATGCCCGGAATTAATCCTAATAAACCTTCCGGCAATGAAAACAAACCCGATTCTGTAGCAATAACGTAATCTGCAGCGCAAACAATTCCCATTCCTCCGCCTGATGCAGAACCGGAAACAATTGCAATTGAAATGCATTTTCCGCTCTGTAATCTTTTCAGGCAAGAGGCATAATCCTGCATTTCTTTATAATGATTCTGACTTTGGTTATTAATAACCCATTTCAGATCTAAGCCGTCACAAAAAACCTTATCACTTCCTTTTAAAATAAGAAAACATACATTTTCATTTTCAGCTTTGGTAATTTGTTGAGATAGATCACCAATTGATTTGGGATTTAAAAGTGGTGGAATTATTATTTCCCGTTGGAAAGTATTAACTGAAGTCATAACTCCTATAATAACCTTTTGAACCTTTGTAAATTAATAAACCTTTTCCTTTATAAGCTGCATCGTATAATCCGGAAACACTATTAAAATCAGGATCGAAATCGGCATCTTTAATTCTGCGTTCGCGATCAATTTCCATTTCTTCGTATTGTTCAACGGTAATTTTATAACGGTTGCTTAATAATCCTTTTAGTCCTGCATTTTTTGCAACCTCTTTGGATCTTTCTGTTACAAGTACGCTGTAAAATTCAGCGCAAGAGCCGGATCCATAAGAAAATATGCCGATGCGATCATTTGCTTTCAAATCACTTACAGTGTCAATTGTTGCAAGCAGTGCCACAAAAACACTTCCGCCATAAGTTCCACCAATATCTTTAGAATAGGTTATGGATGGCAACACTTTATTTTTAAAACTTTCATTAACCTCTTCAATGCTTGCATCAGAACTCATTTGCATTAATAATTTATGCGCCCTGAAACTTATACCGCTAAAAGGAACATGATAAACATTTTGTTTGAAATACGTTTTAAAGTCAATGCTCCCTACATTCAATTCGTAATCTTCATACGTTGCAGCTAAAGCTTCCATGTATGAAAACAGACTATGTTCGCTGTTGCCGGTTTCCAGCCAGGGTAAAGGCCTAATTACATCTGCAACTTCGTGTGCATAAATTCCAAATTTGTTAATTTCTAATTCTAAAAAGTCTGGTTTGTCAGAAACTAATAAAGCAACGGAACCGCCGCCACAAACATATTCCCAGGGTTTATGAATGGAATTTAAACTTTCATCCGTTGTAATTACAAGAGCTTTTTGTCCTTTTTTCACCATGCCAGAAGACAACCAAGATACAGCCATTTTTAAAGCAGCAGTTCCAGAGTAACAGGCGATCTTCACTTCAAAATGACGGCATGCACTGGGCAATCCTAAATAATGAAACACCCAGGAGCTTAACGATTTTTCGTGATCTAATCCTGTTTCTGTTGCCAGAATTAGTAATCCGATAGAATCAATATCTTCCTGAGTTAACATTGGTTTGGCTGCGTTCACTGCCATCGTAACCGTATCTTCCCACGGCGGATTTACGCCTCGTTTTTCAACCATCAATTCTTTTTTCATGTGCGCAACATCGTAACCGCGCGCATTCGCAAGTGTCACCAGATCCAATTGTAGTGCAGTTGGATAAATTCTAATTTTTTCTATACCGTATTTTTTTTCCATTAGTCTGCCCAGTCTAATCCTCCGTTAACATCAATTGTTTGACCATTCACATAACTAGCCGCATCAGAACCTACAAACAAAATAACTTCGGCTACTTCTTCCAAATGACCTAATCTTTTTGCAGGACAATGTTGTATCCAGAAACCTCTTAATTGATCGCTCAAATTTTCTTTCACCATATCTGTTTCAAACATTCCAGGGGCTATTACGTTGCTTGTAATTCCTTTTTGTCCGTATTCTTTTGCAATAGTACGTGACAAGCCAATTAAACCTGCCTTGCTTGCTGCGTAATTTGCCTGGCCTGATAATCCATCCTTCGCGATGGAAGAAATATTTACAAAACGTCCTTTACGGTTCGCTAAAAATACCGGTAAGAAGGCGCGTATGACATAAAAAGTTCCGCTCAAATTGGTGCCAATAACATCATCCCATTCTTCATCTGTCATGCTGAATGCTAAGTTATTTCTATTGATACCTGCATTATTAATAACAGTATCGATCGAATCAAAATCATCCAGAACAGCATCTACAACATCGGAAACCTTATCAGCATAACGGATATTCAATTGATAACCTTTACACATTTGATTGGGCGCAACACGTTTTGCTTCCTCTAATATTGCTTTAACGTTGGTATCAGGATTATTATAAGTAAAAGCCACATCATGACCTCTTTCCAAAGCCATCATCATGGTTTTGTAACCAATTCCTCTTGAGCCGCCGGTAATAAAAATTTTCATTACTTCTTATACTTTTTAATTAAACTAATGCAATTTAAACCGCCGAAACCAAAAGAATTTTTAAGCAAGATATTTATTTCATGTTTTGTTCTTTTGCCTCTACAAACATCAATATCAACTTCCGGATCAAGGTTGTCAATATTGATCGATGGATGTAACTCGCCTCTGTTCATTTGTAAAACAGCAGCAACAGTTTCTACAGTAGCTGCCGACCAACACGTATGACCTAACATGGATTTAGGAGCATTAATTTTCAGTTTTTTGCAGTGCTCACCAAACACATCTTTAATAGAACGTAATTCGGTAAGATCTCCCAGTGGAGTCGAAGTGGCATGAGCACTAATATAATCTACTTCTTCAGGTTTTACATTACAATTTTTCAGTAAGCGTTTCATTAAACGTGCTTGTCCGATTTGAGAAGGTTGGGGTAAATGACAGCCGTCTGATGAAGATTCAACTCCTAAAATTTCGGCGTAAATTTTTGCGCCTCGTGCAATCGCATGATCTAATTCTTCTAAAATAAGAACAGCAGCGCCGTGCGATGGAACAAAACCTTCACGGCGTGTATCGTATGGGCGGCTTGCTTTTTCAGGTGTATCATTAAATGATTTATAAGAAATTGCTCCTAAAATTGCCATTCCCTGCATATCTAAAGGCGAATAATCTAAAACAGGAGCAACAACCGCCGCAACATTTACCTCATGCAATTGAATTTCATCAACAGCGCAACGCATAGCAACATTACCACTCGCGCAAGCTGCACCTACTGTGTATGCAGGTCCGTGCAATTGCAAAATATCTGTAACTGCACCTACGTGATGCGTATCTAATCCATAAAGTGCAAATAAACCCTCCACAAAATCCGGCTCGTCGAGAAAAATATCGTGATTTTCGTAAGTGTATTTTTGATTTAGATTATGTCCGGCAACAATCGTAGCAATATTATTTCCATCTTTAATTTGTTCCAAATAACCGGCATCTTTAAATGCTTCAACAGCTGTTTGCAAAGAAACTGCAACGGCCCATGGAGATTTTTTGCCAAGTTTTTCGAAACGTTTAAAAATATCTTCGGGAATTTTTCCTTTGTAGCTATCAATTTTACCGTTGATATCGTAATCACCATGATCGCCGCCAACTTTGGAATAAATTCTGCTTGAATCCAAAGATTTCCATCTTGTGATAGCGGATTTACCTTCTAATAAATTTTCAATGAATGTATCCAGATTATCTCCTATTGGGGTATTGATCGACATTCCGGTTATTACTACTCGTTTTTTTAACATGAGTTTAATTTTATTTTTTTAAGGATAATATACTTCTAAAACACTGTGAGAACAAATCTCGTTATTAATTATTACCTGAGCTGCCATTAATCCCATAAAATCATCGTCTTCCAGGGATTTTACCCTTATGGTAAGCGTATCGCCGGGCATAACGCCTTTGTTAAATCCTGCATTATGAACCCTGGTAAATAGACCTTTTACCGGCTGGCTGCTTTCATTAATGGCAAGGGTATTATTTTTTGTAAAATAGGCCAGGCACAAACCGGCTTGGCCCATACTCTCAATTTGAAGAACTCCCGGATAAACAGGTGCGCCTGGAAAATGTCCAGCAAATAGAGGGTCGGAAGGGTTCACGTAACTTGTCACTTCAATAATTGCTTGCTCTAAATTTACGAATGTTAGAGAAGAAATTAAAGCAAAAGGATCTCGGTGAGGGATTATTTTATCAATAGAATCTTTTCCAAAGTTAACTTTAACAGTACCCTCTGCTGGTATAACTATTAGCTCTCTTTTTAAGCTTTGAATTAAAGCTTCTTTTTCGTCGATATTCACACCACAATATTACTTATTAATTCACAGAATTTTAAGAAAAATACTAACGAAATTAACATGTTTTGACATGCTTTTAAAGGTCAATTGTCGTATGAATAAGCCCTAAATTAAATTTTAATTTTTTTAATGACGTTGGTCAAGACTTCCCCGGGACCTATTTCAATAAAATTACATTCGCCCTGATACATCAAGTATTCGACGCTTTGCAACCATTTAACGGGGCTATTTATTTGGTTAACCATGTTCCTTACAAGTCCTTCTTTTCCTGTGGGATAAAGTTGAGCCGTATAATTTGAAATAACAGGAATATTGCCATTCTTTAGAGGCTGTGTTTCAATAAAAGCCTGAAAACCGGAAACAATTGGCGTCATGTATCTTGAATGAAAAGCTCCACTTACTTTAAGCGGAATATAGACAAACCCTTCTTCTTCGAAGTAATCCGCCGCTCTATCCAAAGATTCGAGTTTCCCGGAAATAACTATTTGAGCTGCTGTATTTATGTTTGCAATATCAATATCTGGAAAATTATTTTTTAAAATTTCTTTTACCTCTTTATAATCTGCTCCAATAATTGCCGCCATGCTCGTATCTTTAATAGAAAACATAAGTTCCCCTCTTTTTTGAACGATCTTTAAACCAGTTTCAAGATCAAATGCTCCGGAAGCACATAATGCATTGAACTCGCCAAGGCTGTGGCCAAGAATATAATCAGGAAATTTATTTGTTTGAAGATATTTTTGGTAGTGAAGATAATTCACCAAAAATAATGCGGGTTGTGTATAATTGGTTTGGTTTAATTTATTGTCGGGATTATTGAGACAAATATTTTCAATATCATACCCAAGAATTCTGTTTGCTGTTTTTACAGTGTCAGGAAATTCTTTGAAAAGATCTTCTCCCATCCCTTTAAACTGAGATCCTTGACCGGGAAACATTACCATTTGGAGTAACATAAAATTTATTAAACAAATTAATTCCTAAAGATAAAATTAAATTTCCTTTAGTAATAAACGTAATTGTTAAATTGTACGATAATTTTGGGTTTATACCTTTTTGAGAGTCTTAAAAGATAAGAAGCGGTCATATATTGAGCCACTCAGTATTATTAATAACGGTGCTGATAGCAGTCCCACAATAATATCTATTACATAGTGTTCTTTAAGGTAAATTGTAGCGAAACAAATACTAATTACAAAAGGTAAGGTTATGAAAAAAAGTTTTTTGATGTGGTTAAAAAATATGTAACTGAAAATAATGGCCATTCCGACATGCGAACTTGGAAACGCACCCGTTGGGCGTTCTATGGGATGAAGGAAATACATTATTTTTCCAAATATATAGGGTTGATCAGGTATATAAGCAGTTTCGTTAAAATAATATTGCGGTCCTAAAACAGGAAAAATAATATATAAGATATAATATAAATAGAATGAAATTATAATTACGAAATTTGCTCTGTACGATTCAGATGTTTTTTCAAAATAAACAGAAATGCAAACAATTCCTGCAAGAAGATAATAAGAAAAATAAGACATGAACATGAGTTCGTTGAACCATGCTTGTGGCATGATTTTAGAAAACTCTAATGCAGGCTGGCATCCAAACAACCACTGATCGATCTGCGACATATAAACATCAAGGTCGATACTGAAAATTATATTTTTTATAAAAGCTGTTTCGCCATAAAAATAATTCAGAAAAAGCAGCGGATAAGTATTTTTAAGAAGTAATATAATTTTGTTTGGAAATTTTTTGTTTAACGCAGTCAGAATAAACATTAAAGTAATTACGCAGCTCCGTAGAGCAAAATGAGTCCAGACATCTTTAATGGAAGATGCATTGATACAAATAAAAATAGTTGAAAATAAAATATAAAAGACAGTGCCAATATCGAGAGGCGAGAGGAGTTTTAAAAAACTATAGCCGGTTTTATTTTTCAAATTATAAGGGCAGTTGGTATAGTCTGTATGTTTTATAGATCTTGGCGTTAATATTAACTAGACCTTGATTCATCATCTCATTATTTTCTAAAATTAA
>JANYIQ010000248.1 GCA_025362575.1 Bacteroidia bacterium | reverse complement strand
ATTGAAAAACTAAAAGCCGCCGGGATCGACGTAGAATATGGGATTTTAGATAATGTATGCAGAGATCTTAATAAACGTTTTTTTACGTATTACGAAACCAAACGCCCATACATTATTTTAAAATGGGCACAAACGGCCGATGGATTTATTTCGAGAAAACCATTACCTGTAAATAAGATCGAGAATTGGGTAAGTTCAGAAGAAAGTAAAGAACTCTCGCATTTATGGCGCTCGCAGGAACAGGCCATTTTAATTGGCTACAATACTGCTTTGGCCGACGACCCAGAATTGACAACACGTTTGGTGCAAGGCAATAACCCCATACGAATTGTGTTGGATAATAATTTAGAACTCGATGCAAAACTAAAAATATTCAACACCTCTTCTACTACCTTGGTTTTTAATTCGCTTAAGAACGAAGAGAAAGGAAATGTTATTTTCATTAAAATAAATTTTGACGATCTTATTGCTGAGCTCATGAAACATTTGCACAAGCGAAAAATTTTGAGTGTGATCATTGAAGGTGGAACAAAAACGCACAATTTATTTATTAGCTCAAACTTTTGGGATGAAGCCAGAGTCTTAGTAAGTACCGTAAAATTCTTTGGAAGCGGTATTAAAGCACCTGTTTTAAAATTGGATGTAAACCCGGAAAGATCAGGCAGTGATAAACTGTTTGTATTGAGGAATTATTAGGGCGTGCCCTGCGGGCCGCGCTTGCAGTTTATCCTGAGCGAAGCCGAAGGGCTTCAAGTTCTCACCATATTCATTCAGCAAAAACTATTGATTCTTACACACCTTGATATAATACTGAGGCATGCCATTCTTCAACACTTTCAGGTAATATATTCCATTGGCTTCTTTGCTCAGGTCAATTTCCGTGTGAATGGTTTTCAATTCTTTTCTCTGCACCATCTGTCCAATGCTGTTGTAGATTTCAAGCGTTGAATTTTCAGGAGTTTGCCTTCCCATTAAAACAAAATTACCATTGTTAGGGTTTGGGAATACAGCATAACCATTACCATTTGTTTCATTTTGCTCAATGCCCAAACAAAGCGAAACCATTTGAAATACATAGGCTGTATCTTTACAGCCGCCAACTGTTCCAACAACCTGATAAAAACCCGATGCACTTGGCGTAACAATGGCAACAGGTCCGGTTGCGCCGGTGCTCCATGTATAAGATGTAGCGCCAGTAGCGGTTAATGTTGTGCTTTGACCCAGACAAACAAAACTATTACTGCTTGTTGCCGTAACACTTCCTGATGAAGCTCCGCTTATCGAAACCGTTGCCATTCCAACTGAACATGAACCATCGCTTACACTTACTGTATAAATTCCGGGAGGAACAGAATTTATGGTTGATGTATTTCCTCCGCTTGGGCTCCAGGTATATGAATAGGGTCCTGTACCGCCTGAGGCTACAGCTGTTGCCGAACCAACAGTACAAGATGATGTTGATGCAACCGAAACACTTAATGCCGCGCAGCAAGAACTGCAATTGGTGCGATAATATAATCCTGCAGCTACAGCGGCAAAACAATCGCTGGGATCATTTATGATGAATTGTGCATTGCTTTGACTGAAATTTACATTCGGGCAAGATATCTGCACAAAGTTCCAATAAGCTTGCTGTGGTGAGAGAAGCTGATACGTGATACTGCTATTCATGTTAAAATTTGCGATCGCTATTCCCTGAAGATCGGCAACGATCATAAATGCATTTGCAAATGTAGATGTAGCGCAAGCTGAAAAACCGGTTAAGTTCTCATTGATACCACCACCCGATACCTCGTGCATGCCATCGCCAATTACAATATGGCCGGTATAATTTTGCGTTGGATCAGAATAAATAACAAGAATGGTAGCTCCATCTACATCGTTTGGCGAACCAACAGGCAAACCTGAAAGTGTGTAAGTTCCGTTTCCTGAAATTGCTGAAGAAACATCGGCTCTGTAAGAATAAGAAGCTCCATAAGACCAACACTTATCGGGGCCAATACCAATTATAGTCATCGAAAAAATATTGGAAGCTAATAAGGGATTTACAAGTGTTGCGTTAATGGCAATTCCATTTCCTGATGCATCTGCATATAAAAATGCTTTTACAATTGATGCGCCGGCCGGAATCCCTGAAATAGAAATTGTTGCAGGCTGCGCAGCTCCGCCAATAGTACCTCTTTGTCCTAATTTTACACTTCCTTGCGCATAATTTAAACCGCAAGCTGTAGTTGTATAACTGGTTTGCAAAACCTGATTTCCATTTTGAACACTTACGGGTTCAGATCTATTAGTGTTGTTTGCCGCAGATGGTGTACCCGGTTCTGTTTTTGTGTTTTGAGCAAACAGCGTTACTCCTAAAAAGAGAGTCAAACAACTTAACAAATGTTTTTTCATATTATTTTTTTTACACAAAAAAGCCTCTTGTTACAGAGGCTTTTTTAATTTTTATTCGTTTCAATTTACTTAATGAGTGTAACGTGACCCGTAAACTCCTTCGATTTACCAAACACATTGGTTACGTTAATGATCCAGGTATAAACACCTTCTTCGATCATTTTATTACCACGCTTCTCGTAAGAACCATCCCATGCATCGTTCATGTTAGTTGACGTAAATACTTTTTCTCCCCAACGATCCATAACGTTCATTTCAAATTTAGTTACCCCAAATCCTTTTGCGTAAAAGATATCATTCAAACCATCTCCATTCGGTGTAAATGCATTTGGAACATAGATTCCAAAGTCTTCACCAACTAATATCGAAATTACAATGGTATCCTTACAGCCTTTATCGCTTGTAACAACTAATGTGATCGGGTAAGGGCCCGCATCTGTATATAAGAACTGAGGATTTTGCTGATTAGAAGTATACTGAGCATTACTCATAAAGTACCAGTTCCAGCTTGTGATAGTAGCTCCAAATGAAGCATCTGTAAAGCTAACCATATCTAAACTTTCGATCGGTTTAATTGGATCGTAGTTAAAGTCTGCTGTTGGTTTTGGATACACCTGAGTAGTATAAGTTGTTGAATTTGTACAACCGCTTACATCAATAACAGTAGCATTAATAGTATAAATACCTACGGTTTCATAACAAACTTCAGCACTTGTACCACTTCCATTTTGTCCGTTTCCTAAACTCCATGTTAATGAAGCAACTGATGACGTGCTTACGCAGCTAAAGGTCATACAAGCCGGAGCACAAGCTGCAACATTATTTGTAATGATACTTATGTTTGGTATAGGACTAATTACTCCTTGAGCATTTGTAGTTGCACTGCAGCCATTAGCGTCGGTAACTGTTAACATATAAGTTCCGCTATAAGCTGTTGTATTTGCCATTAAGGTTGGCGTTTGTGCCGTTGATGAGAAACCGTTAGGTCCACTCCATGAATACGATACGCCACCGGTACCTGATAACACTAAAACGTTATTGATACAAACAGGACCGTTAGTTGTAATGCTTGGCACCGGAGCAGGTGTTACTGCTAAATTTACTACAGCTGTATTAGTACAAGAGTTTGCGTTAGTTACTAATACGGTGTATTGTCCTGCAGCAGCCATTGATGTATTTGCGATCACAGGATTCTGACTGGTTGAAGTATATCCACCAGGACCAGACCAGTTATACGTTACACCACCGCTTGCCGATAAATTGGCATTTGCATTTTGACAAACAGAAGCACCGGCCGAAGTAATGATCGGCTGAGCATTTACCACAACGTTTTGTGAAGTTGATTTTACACAACCATTGGCATCGGTAACTGTTAAAGTATAACTACCATTATTGCTCATTGCTGAGGCAGGAATGTTAGGGTTTTGAGTATTGCTGTTGAAACCTGCAGGGCCTGACCAAACATAAGTTGTACCGCCGGCACCTGTAAAGTTAATTGGCGTGCCAATACAAACCGGGCCACTATTTGTAATAACAGGAGTTGGTAAAGGATTAATTGTAATTACTGCGGTTGTGCTTGCAGAGCAAGTTCCGGCAGATGCAATTAAAGTATAAGTTCCGCCTGCAGGAAGTGTTACGTTGGTAATGTTCGGATTTTGCAATATGCTTGTAAATCCACCAGGACCACTCCATGCATATGTTGCGCCACCATTACCGGTTAAGTTTAAAGAAGATCCCACACAAGGTGTATTACTCACTATTGCAGGAACTGGTAAAGCAAATACATTGACAGAACCAACTCCGGTATTCGTACAACCTGCGACACTTGTAACCGTTACGGTATATTGTCCGGAGTTTGTCATTGCCGCACTCGGAATATTTGGATTTTGAAGTGCGCTAGTAAATCCACCAGGACCGCTCCAAGAATATCCAACACCACCTGTTGCTGTTAAATTGATTGCTTGATTTAAACAAACTGTTGGGCTATTTACTACAATAACCGGTAAAGGATTAATGACAACGTTAGTTGTTGCAACGTTAGTACAAGTATTTGCATCTACAACCAATAAAGTGTAAGTACCGGCACTGGCAGCAGTAGCTGCAGCAATGGTGGGGTTTTGAGCAGCTACAGTATAACCTGCAGGGCCTCCCCAGAAATAAGTAACACCGCCCGTGCCTGTAAATGTAATTGGATTACCAACACAAACCGGACTATTGCTATTTGCAAGAGGTGTAGGCAAGGCGTTAACCGTTACTGAAGTAGTTGCTGTTGCTGTACAAGTTCCTATAGAAACAATAACTGTGTATGTACCAGACATTAATGGTGTTGATGCAGGACGCGTAGGATTCTGCAAGTTAGAAGCAAATGCAGAAGGCCCTGTCCAAGTATAACTTGAAGCTGCAGGAGCATTTAATTGAATAGTTGTACCTGCGCAATAAGGACCCGTATTACTAATTGAAGTAGTTGGTGTAGTAACAGTAACGTTTACTGTACCTGTACTTGAACAACCTAATGCTGTAACTGTAACGGTGTAAACTCCTGAGTTAACAATGGCAGCTGCGGGAATATTTGGATTTTGTATTGCACTTGCAAAAGCATTTGGTCCGCTCCATGAATACGTTGTTCCGCCAGCTGAAGTTAAGTTGATGGTGTTATTTAAACACACCGGAGAGTTACTTCCAACAACCGGCACAGGACTTGGATTAACAACAACATTTGTAGTGGCTGTATTTTTACAACCATTTGCATCAGTAACATTAATAGTATATGTTCCGCCATTTGCAACTGAAGCAGCAGCAATAGTTGGACTTTGAATATTAGAATTGTAAGCTGATGGTCCTGACCAAGTAAATGAAGTTGCTGCCGAACCTGTTAACTGAATGGTGTTACCCGGGCAATATGGTCCGGTATTAGAAGCAGTTGGAAGCGGCAATGGGTTAACCGTTACGCTTGTTGTTGCTGTCGCCGTACAGGTTCCTATCGAAACAATTACTGTATACACACCCGACATTGCTACTATTGAAGCAGGGCGTGTAGGGTTTTGAATATTAGATGCAAAGGCTGCAGGGCCTGTCCAAGTATAAGTTGTTGAAGCATTTGTATTTAATTGAATTGTAGAACCTGCGCAATAAGGACCTGTGTTAGATGCAGAAGTAGTTGGTGTAGTAACCACAACGTTAACTGTTCCTGTATTTGAACAACCCGCTGATGTAACTGTAACAGTATACACTCCAGAATTAACAGCTGTTGCAGCTGGTATATTTGGATTTTGGGCAGCACTTGCAAATGCGTTCGGTCCGCTCCAAGAATACGTTGTACCACCTGCTGAAGTTAAATTGATCGTATTATTTAAACACACCGGAGAGTTGCTTCCAACAATTGGTGTAGGAATTGGATTGATAACCACAGTTGTACTTGCAGTGCTCACACAACCTGAAGCGTTAGATACGGTAACTGTATAAACCCCACCCATTGCAGCTGTTGAAGCCGCCTGTGTAGGATTTTGAACGTTAGAAGTAAATGCACTAGGTCCACTCCATGAATACGTTGTAGATGCTGAAGCATTTAATTGAATAGTTGCGCCGGCACAATATGGTCCGGTATTAGAAGCTGTTGGTATAGGTAAAGCGTTAACCGTTACGATGGTTGTTGCGGCTGCTGTACAAGTTCCAATTGAAACAATAACAGTATAGGTTCCAGACATACCTACCGTTGAAGCAGGACGAACAGGGTTTTGCAAGTTAGAGGCAAAAGCTGCAGGGCCACTCCATGTATAACTTGTAGCTGCAGGTGCATTCAGTTGAATGGTTGCGCCGGCACAATACGGACCTGTGTTAGTTGCACTTGTTGTTGGTGTAGAAATTACAACGCTAATTGTTTTCGTTGCAGAACATCCTAAAGAAGTAGCAGTAACAGTGTACACACCTGCCATTGCAGCTGTAGAACCGGGTATGATAGGATTTTGAACTGCAGATGAGAATGCGTTCGGTCCGCTCCAGGAATATGTTGTTCCTCCACCCGATGTTAAATTGATAGGGCTTCCTAAACAAACCGGAGAGTTACTTCCGATAGTAGGAACCGGAATTGGGTTAACAACAACCTGAACCGTAATAGTAGAAACACAACCTGCGGCATTTGTACCACTGACCGAATAGGTTGTAGTACCCGGTGGTGTTGCTACGACGACGTTTCCGGAAGTTGTATTAAGTGTTGCGCCCGGGCTCCACGTATAGGTAAGTGCCCCTGTGGAAGTTAATGTTGCTGAACTTCCGGCACACACCGTACCGCTATTTGCAGTTATGGTTGGCGCTGCTGCAGCTGTAATATTTATAGTAGCTGTTCCAGTTTTGCAACCTGTTGCATCTTTTACAGTAACCGTATAAACACCTGTAGGAACTCCACTAACTGTTTGTGCATTACCCCCAATCGGTGACCAGGTATAAGAGTATGGTCCAGTACCGCCGGTTACGTTGGCAGTAGCAGAGCCGGCAGCACATGAGCCGGATGTTACAGGAGTAATGGTTAAATTGGTATTGGTACAAACGTTACAATTTGTTCTGTAGTATAATCCAACAGCAACTGCGTTATAACAATCGCTTGAGTTAACAGCACCGAACTGAGCTGTTGTTTGACCCAAAGTAACGTTTGGAGCAGTTGTAGTAATACAATTCCACCAAAGATCGTTAGCAGCTAACTGAGTATAATTACTGGTAGCGCTATTAAAATTCATTGTAGTATTAGATATCTTCTGAAGATCACCGATCAACATAAATGAATTACAAAATGTTGAAGCAGCGCAGGCTTTAAAACCACCAATGATATCTGTAAAAGATCCTCCGCTCACTTCATGCGCCCCATCAGCAATAACAATGCTTCCGGTATATAATTGAGTTGGATCGGTATAGATGATAACCATTGTGGCGCCGTCTGTATCATTATTAGCACCAACCGGAAGTCCTGAGATCTGATAAGTACCGTTTCCTGAAATTTGAGGCGTAATATCTGCGCGATAACTATAAGTAGCGCTATATCCTGCAGAGCTCCAACATTTGTCAGGTCCCGTTCCTATAATTGTCATAGGATAAGCTCCGCTGGCAGCCAAAGGATTTTTTACCGTAGCTGTTGTAGCAATTCCATTTCCGGATGCATCAGAATATAAAAAAGCTTTTACAATTGTAAAACAAGCCGGTAAACCTGATATAACAACGTTTGCAGGTTGTGTAACACCTCCAATACTACCACGCTTCCCAAGAACAACACTTCCGGTAACATAATTTAAACCGCAAGCAGTAGTTGTATAGCTTGTAGCTAATGATTGGTTACCATTTTGCACACTGTTATCACCGCCTTTTTGCAGACTAATACTTGGTGCCGGACAATCGGTGCATGGAGTGCCTAGAATATGTCCTGAGTTTTTTCCAACCTGAGCTCTTAGAGTGGTGGTAAAAAAAAGAACTAAAAAACAAAAACTTAATTTGGGGATATATTTCATAAATGTGGGTTTTAAAAGCTAGTAAATCCGAACCTAAGTTGCAGATAATCAAATATATTAAATAGAAGGCTAGTCCCCCCATTTATTGCCTAATCAAATCAATGGTTTCGCTCGTTTATTATACTCATTCACTCATTAACTAAATTGATTTGAGGTTATAAACAGGTTATAAACAGGTATTTACAAAGAAGAGAGTCGGTCAAAACTTTAAATGTGGTAACATATAATTTAAATTGTTTCAGATTTTAGATCAAAATTGAGTTTTGATTTTGCATTACATTTGACCCTTGCTTTTTAACGACACATATTTTACCATTCAAAAAAACAGCGAAGGTCTTTTTAAAGACAAGGGAAGTAAATTTATTTCTTATGCTTACGCTGTGACAAATGAAACCGAAATAAAAGATATCATTCAGCAATTAAAAAAGGAACATCATGCGGCCAGGCATCATTGTTATGCCTGGCGATTGGGTGCCGACAAACAAGCTTACCGCGCCAACGATGATGGCGAACCTTCGAATACGGCAGGTAAACCTATTTTAGGCCAGATCCAATCCAAAGATCTAACTGATATTTTAATTGTTGTAGTAAGATATTTTGGCGGAACCCTGTTAGGAGTTGGTGGTTTAATACAGGCTTATCGTGAGGCTGCCGCCGATGCATTAAAAAATGCAGTGATAATAGAAAAACACATACATTTACATTATCAGGTCGACTTTTCATTCGAACATCTTAATGAAGTGATGAAGCAGATGAAACAATTTGATTGCAAAATAACTAAACAAGAATTTGATTCGGCTTGCAGTATTCAATTCTCGATACGAAAATCGTTAAGCGAAAATTGTGAAGCCAAATTAAAAACCATCTCAACACTGAACTTAAAATACATATAACGCTCCATGAACTTTTCTCTATTAAAAACAATGTGTGCCATTCACGCTCCGAGCGGGAACGAAGCACCTATAAAAGAATTTCTTTTGTCCTACATCAAAAAAGAACAGAAGAACTGGAAACACAAACCCAAAATATTTCATGGAAAAGGTTTTCAGGATTGCATCATTCTTGTTTTCGGAAAACCCCGTACTGCAATTTTTGCTCATATGGATAGTATTGGTTTTACTGTCCGTTACGGCAAACAGTTAGTTAAGATAGGCGGTCCGGTTACAACCAACGGCATTGAACTTATTGGCTCCGACAGTCACGGAAAAGCCGAAGCAAAATTAAAAATTACCAAAGATGCTCATGGTTATGCCAAACTGGAATACATTTGCAAGCGCGAACTCGAGCGTGGTACCGAACTTACCTTCAAGCCCAACTGGCGCGAAACAAAAACTCACGTTCAGTGCTGTTACATGGATAACCGACTTGGCATCTATAACGCCCTGCAGGTTGCCGCTTCACTAAAAGATGGCATCATTGCCTTTAGTTGTTATGAAGAACATGGTGGTGGCGCCGTTAAATATTTACAGAAGTTCATTGCTGAAAAATATAAAGTTGATCAGGCTTTAATTTCCGATATATCCTGGATCTCGGACGGTGTGCATTCGGGCAAAGGCGCTGTTATTTCTTTAAGAGATAGTTTGGTGCCTAGAAGAAGTTATATTGATAAAATTGTGAAGCTTGCCAAAAAACACAAGATCGTTCACCAATTAGAAGTTGAAGGAAGCGGCGGCAGCGATGCAAAAGATCTTCAAATGGCTGAATACCCGTGGGACTGGTGTTTTATTGGTGCCGGCGAAGAGCATGTACACAGTCCGGATGAAAAAGTTCACAAAAAAGACATCGAGAGCATGATCGCTCTTTATAAGATGCTGATGAAGGAATTGTAAAATTCAGTTTTGAATGATGAAAAAAATAATTCTTACCTTATTTATTTCTATTCAGGCATTTTCCCAGAATGCAGATTCTCTCATTACACTTAGCCGTTTATTAAAAAATAATTCTTTAGAATTATCTTCCTGGAAATATAAATCAGGTGATGATTTAGGGTATAGTTCTGTTTCGTTAAACGACTTTGACTGGGAAACTACAAGTTCATTAATGGAATCTAACAGGAATATTGAAACTATTTTTGATGATATTATCTGGTTCCGCGGCGTTGTAAATATTGATAGCTCTTTAGTAAGTGTTCCATTATTTCTACATATGAACCATAATGGAGCTTCTCAGATCTTCATCGACGGAAAATTGATCCGGGCTTATGGTAATCCGGCCAAAAATAGTTCAGAAGAGTCTGTCATAAATCCCCTAAACTCACCGGTATCAATTGCTTTTAAAGAGAAAGGTAAACACATTTTAGCAATCCGTTATTCAAATCATAATACAGGAATTTTCAAAAAACTCTTTAAGTATTCTAATGGTGGATTTGCTTTAGACATTGGGCTTCTCAACACTCCCTACTCTGAAAATTTTGGCAAGAACGGCATTTTTTCCAATGGGTTTCTTGTCATCTTCGGATTTATTCTTGCATTAAGTCTTCTTCATTTTTTGATCTATTTATTTTATAAAGAACAAAGATCCAATTTGAATTACAGTTTGTTTACGCTTGGACTTGCAGGTTTTATCATTCTTTTTGAATTACAAGCTCATAGTTCGAATCCTTTGGTAATACTTATTTCCAGCTTTTACAGATGGAGGGTTTTTGTTCTTGCCTTCATTTTCCTATTAAAACTAGTTTACTCCATTGTTTACGATGAGATTCCGAAAAAACTTAAACAGTATACTAATATAATTAGTTCGATTATTCTTGTCATTCTATTCTTGATGCCCTTTATCAACGACAGGCTAATATATATCCTGATCGCAGTATGTACCACCTCTTCCTGCAGTATATGCGGAATCCTGATCAGTAAAGCCCAGAAAAACAAACACGAGGGTATTAAAATTGTTGGGAGAGGTTTTCAGTTTTTTCTTTACTCGGCAGGCCTGCTTTTTATTTTAAGTATTTCATCGATATTAAGTTTCAACCCCGACTCCTGGAAAGGCTTTTTTGTATTCTGTTTTCTTGCGGTCAGCATTCTCAGTATTCCGGTTACCATGTCAACCTATCTTGCATTAAGTTTTGCACGCACTACCAAACAACTAAAATTAAAACTCAAACAAGTTGAAACTTTATCTGCAAAAACTCTGGAACAGGAAATTGAAAAGAAAAACATGATCGAACGGCAAAAAGAAGAATTGGAGATTCAGGTAAAGATAAGAACCGCCGAAGTGGTGCAGCAAAAATATGTAATAGAAACAAAACAAAAAGAGATGTTGGATTCATTAAAGTATGCCAGCCGCATTCAAAGAGCACTCATTACATCGGAACAATACATTAAAAGAAAATTGAACGAGCTTAACAATAAAGATCAAAAGTCATAGATAAAAAGATCATCTCTTCTTTTTTTCGATATCATTCAAGGCCTCAATGGCAGGCTCGTAGTTCTTGCTTATCTGCAAGCACATTCTGAAATCAGCAGTGGCATTATTGAAATCCTTTAAGGCCATGTAACAAACACCTCTCGCATAAAAGGCTTCGGTGTTCTTAGGGTTTGCATTTAGTGCTTTCGAAAAATAATCGATCGCTTTATGCGTATCTTTTTTCTTATAAAGACTAATGGCCCCTAAATTGTACAGAACATTTTCGTTACTCTTATTCACTTTAATAATGGCTTCGTACAAGGCAATACTTTCGTCTGTTTTGTTAAGATCCTGCAGTAATTTTGCCTTTGCATATAACACCATTTCGCTGTTTGGTTTTAAGCGTAGAGCATTATCGTAATATTCGAAAGCTATCGGATTTCTTCTTGCGGCATAGATCACTCCCATGTCATAAAAAGCATCAAAATATTTATTGTCTTGTTCAATGGCCGTTGAAATACTTGAAATTGCTTTAGCTGTATCTCCCGACTCTTTGTAAACTGAACCTTTAAGGAAATAAGCTTTTGCCATGTTCTCATCGATCTTCAGCGCTTTATTAATATACTCAATAGATCTTTCATATTGTTTAACCAGATAAAGCAATTCGGCGAGTTTCAATAAAGCTTCTGTGTTATCCGGAAATTTTTTAACAGCCGATTCAAGCATGTCTTTTGAATAACGTGTTCTGTTGGTTGCAAAATAAACGTCGGCACAGGTCACATAATATTCTGCTTTTGTACTATCCAGCTTCATGGCTCTAAGCGCATCGCCGGCAGCTTCTTCAAATAATTTATAAGAGATGTAAATTCTGGCACGTTTATTATATAACTCGGCATTATTGGGATCTTCATGAAGCTTTACGTTAACTTCTTTTAATTCGGGTGAATTGATCTTTTCTAACAAAGAATCTTTTTTATCCGCTTTGACCGTTTCTTCTGTTTTTACTTCTTCTGGTTTACACGAAAAAAATAAAACAGTCATTAAAACGAATATATATTTTGTGATCCTCATATTTTCTTAAACAAATTAGAGATCGTTTGCAGTAACGATCATTTCTGCTATATCCAGAACTTTTGTCTTATCTTCTTTATTGAAATGCTTTACACCGTCCGTCATCATTGTGTTGCAAAACGGGCAACCCACTGCGATCACATCAGGATTCAAGGCCAAGGCCTCCTCTGCTCTTTCGGTATTTACTTCCTTTGTTCCTGCTTCTGCTTCCTTGAACATTTGTGCTCCACCGGCACCACAACATAAACCTTTGGCCCTGCTGCGTTTCATTTCCGCTAATTCAACATCCAATTTTTTTATCACTTCACGCGGTGCTTCGTAAACATCATTAGCTCTTCCTAAATAACAAGGATCGTGATAAACAATTTTCTTTCCTTTAAATTCACCGCCGCTAACTTTCAATTTTCCTTGATCAATTAATTGCTGAACTAATTGTGTGTGATGAATTACTTCGTATTTACCACCCAATTCAGGGTATTCATTTTTAATAGTGTTAAAACAGTGCGGACACCCCGTTACAATTTTTTTAATATTGTAACCATTCATGGTTGTAATATTCTGCATGGCTTGCATTTGAAAAAGAAATTCATTTCCGGCACGTTTTGCAGGGTCACCGGTACAACTCTCTTCCATTCCTAAAATGGCGAATTTAATTTTTACATGATCCAATATTCTAACAATGGCTTTGGTGATCTTCTTGGCGCGATCATCAAAACTGCCGGAGCATCCTACCCAAAACAATATTTCGGGAGTCTCGCCATTAGCAAGCATCTCAGCCATGGTGTTAACTTTTATAGTCTTTTCAGTCATTCGTATCAGTCTTTAGTTTGCGGCAGCAGTTGGCAGTTTTTTGGGAGCGAATTTTTCCGGGTTCGACATCATACTACCAAGCATTTTTCCAATTTGTGTATATTCATCAGTTAATTCAGTATGAATTTTTTCATTCATATAACCACAATCTTTTGCAAAATCTAAATGAGTTGTTGTTTCGGCACATTCTCCATCAGAATCAGTAAGTTTAGAAACAAAATGCTTAGGATAAATTCTTTTTCTGTACCCTTCCGCAATATTGGCACAAACTGAACGAGACGAACGCCGCATCTGATCGGTTAAAGAGTACATCTCTTCTTTAGGGAACTTTTTAGTTTCCACGTAAATCTTCATAGCAGCTTTATTAAGCCTTTTGATAAACTATTAAATCCTTATGTTCTTTTGAACTCATTACACTTATTATTTCTTCACCTAATTTACTACAAACTGCCACTGCCAACTCACTCTCGACTGCCCTGCCAACTGCCTACTGTTCATTAATCCAATTTGCTCTGTCTGCAGGAGAAAATTGCCATGGAGCGCCGTTATTCTCAACGTTTCCAAACATGTTATTCAATGCTGCAGGCGCCGCGCTTTGTTCTAACACCAATTGCTGGCGTAATTCTATGATGATCGCCAGCGGATCAATATTGATCGGACACTCTTGAACACATGCGTTGCAGGTATTACAAGCCCAAACTTCTTCGGCCGTAATGTAATCTCCTAATAATGCTTTTCCATCGTCAACAAAAGTTCCATTGTTCTTATCAATGTTCTTCCCTACTTCCGTTAAACGATCGCGGGTATCCATCATGATCTTGCGCGGCGATAATTTTTTGCCGGTTGTGTTTTGCGGACAAGCCGATGTACATCTTCCACATTCAGTGCAGCTGTATGCATCCAATAGTTGTTTCCAGGTAAGATCCATTACATCTTTAGCTCCGAATTTTACAGGAGCGTTTGGATCTAACACAGATTGATAGCTTGGATCGAAATTTGGTTTCACTACATCCGTTACTTCAAATAAATTCCTGAAACTTCCTTTTGCATTTAAGTTCGAAAAATAAGTTGTTGGAAAAGCCAACAAAATGTGAAGGTGTTTAGAGATCGGTAAATAATTCAGGAATCCGAATACCATGAAGATATGTCCCCACCAACCAATGCGCTCGACGGCATGCAATCCACCTTCGCTCATATTGCCAAATAACATCGGGCCTAAATGAGAACTGATCGCTAAACCTAAAGAACCGTCTCCTATATTTTCGGCGTGAGATAATCCGCGGCTGTATAAAACTTCATCTGCACCATTCATCATAAAAATAAAACAAATGAGGGTAAGTTCACTTAATAAAATAAGATTAGCATCGAGTTTTGGCCAGCCATTTAATTCGCTTTTCACCAAACGTGGAACTTTTAATAAATTGCGTCGCGATAAAAATGCAATGGTTCCAATAAAAGCTAATACCGATAATATTTCAATGAAGCTCACCAGAAAAGTGTAGAACCCTCCTAAAGAACCTCTGAATACCCTGTGACTTCCGGCAACACCATCCCAGATAATCTCAATTAATTCTATTTGTGTAATAATGAATGCCGCATACAAAAAGAAATGCAGAATGGCCGGAATGGGCCGCGTGAACATTTTCTTCTGACCAAAAGCGATCAGTGTCATTGTTTTGATGCGCTCGCCAACATTATCTTTTATGGAAATATCTCTTCCCAATAAAACGTTACGGCGAATTTTTTTAATGTTAATGGTAAAAAAAGCTGCTGATACAAGGAACAGAACTATAAAAATGATCGAAGAAATCATGTTTCAATTTACAATTTAGGTTTATCCTTTTGCTTTTCTTTTCTTCCAAATACAGAGAAGTGAATGTAACGTTCAGGATTTATACGAAGGTCTTTCATTAACTTATCCAGATCTTCACTGGCTTTGTTCAGGTTATTATACAAAGAATCGTTCTTGGCTAATTTACCCAAAGAACCTTGTCCCGCATTTATTTGCGTTACCAAAACATTTAACTCCTTAAGGGTTTTATCGGCTTCGGCGATCGCATCTTTTAATTGCGATTTCGATAAGCTATCCGAGAGGTTACTTAAATTATTAATAATGTTCTCGATCTTTCCTGTATTATTTTCAAGCATCCCTGCTACAGCGTTTAGTTTTGTGAGTATAGAGGAGATCTTTGCTTTTTCACTTGCGATCAGATCATCCAGTTTATAAGCGGTTTGCTCTAAACTTTGAATTGCTTTTTTTATACTCTCGAACGATTTACTTAAATTGTCACGGGTCTTATCGTTCAACACAAATTGCACAATGGTCATAACCGAATCGATGGAAGAAAGCAAACCTTCTGCTTTTTTCTGTAATGGTGTTAATTGTTTACTTACTTGTGACTTTAAGCCTTCTTCCGATTCAGCGATCAAAGTATCTCCCGATTTGATGTATTCGGTTTCACCACTAAATAAGATCTCAACCACTTTAGCTCCTAATAAGTCGGAACTTACCACTTTAGCAATAGAATTTTTTGGAATCTTAATATCTTCCGTTAATAAGAATTTCACCAGAATCGGATTCATACCATTACGGTGAATAAGGCTTATTTCACTAACCTGCCCAACCTTGTAACCATTAATTTGAATAGGATTAGCCTCTAACAAACCATCGATCTTTGGGTAAACAGCGTAAATGCAGTTTTGTTTAGAGAAAATGTTAGTGCCTTTCAAGAAATTTATGCCCCAAATAAAAGCGGCAATGGCAGCCAAAACAACTACCCCTATCTTAAACTCCTTACTGATTTTCATAGGTTTACAGTTTGATTTTTAATCGTTCTTACGAAATTTAGGGGCTTTAATTGAACCCATAATTTAATTAAAAATCAATGGTTAAAGATAGCTATTTTTGCCTATGCAAAAAATAAAAAACGAGGATTTAGGCCGTAAAAGCATTACAGAATTTAAACAAAGCCAAAAACTGCCTATAATCATAGTTTTAGATAATATCAGGAGTCTGAATAACGTGGGTTCTGCCTTTAGAACGGCCGATGCTTTTCTGGTGGATCATATTTATTTATGCGGACTAACCGGTCAGCCCCCTAAACCCGAAATTGAAAAAACAGCTTTAGGAGCAACTGAAACAGTAAGCTGGACCTACTTTAAAACCACCAAAGAAGCCATTGAAGATTTAAAAGAAACTAAACATAAAGTTTACGCTATCGAGCAGGTTGAGAAAAGCATTTCGCTTGAGAATTTTAAACCCACAAAAAACGAAGCAATTGCCTTGGTTTTTGGCAACGAAGTATACGGTGTTGAACAAGATGTTGTGAATTTATGCGATGGTAGCATTGAAATTCCACAATTGGGAACTAAGCATTCCTTAAATGTTTCAGTGAGTATTGGTATAGCTGTTTGGGAAGTGGCGAAGGGTTATTTAGGTTAGGGCGCGCCTTCCGGCCGGGCTTTTCGCTTCAAGTCCTCGCCCTCCGGGCTGTGGGCTTTCCGCTACAATCCCTCGCGCTTCTTCTTAGATTAAGACTGTTAGTCGAAAAATAATTTACTAGTGGTTTGAATCTATACAGGCACAATAATCGTAACCTTTATCTTTAATAAGTTTACTTTGCCATTTATCCAACTCTTCTTTTTTAGTATTGTCAATTCCACTAAAACACTGGCTTTCTTTTGTACTAACACCATTTAATGAGCAAGTACAATTACGGCATTTTGTGCAAGAACTAAATACACTTATTATGACTAGACTTAAAGTAATAATTTTTTTCATGTTTAAAATTTTATCAACCAAACATAAAAAAAAAAAACATAACCAAATCTTAATCATCAGCGTTCCCTGCCTACCCGCAGGCAGGCCCCTCTAAACCAAAATAGGTTCTAAAACATGCTCAGAGCCTAACACATCCTGATAAACATGCACCATTTGTTGCAGATTATTTTCCCAGTTGTACAAATTTTTAACCCTGTCGAGTGCGTTTCCCGCAATAGCCCTTCCTAAACTTTCGCAACACAGGTATTTTTCAAGAGCAAAAACTATTTGTCCTATGTTATGTGCTTCTACCATGTTACCGCAAGACTTATTATTTACTACTTCTACCAAACCCTCGGCATTACTCACTATCACAGGCACTTCACAGGCCATGGCTTCAACAACACAAACACCAAAACTTTCGTATTCCGATAAATTAACCAGCACATCAAATTTGTTTATGCAATCGGCCATTTGCGAATGTTCTACTTTACCTTTAAAAACTACGCTCTGCGACAAATTCAACTCGTATACTTTGGCCTTTAAATTCACTTCTTCACTTCCGCTGCCAATGATCTCAAGCTTCAAATTCTTATCGCGATATTTTTCTTTGAGATATGAAAAAGCAATGAGCAGTGAATTGATGTTGTAAATTTTTTCAAGAGCCTTAACACAACCAATGGTAAAAGTGTTCTGGTTTTTTGATCTTGCTTGTTTGTAGAATTTATTAAAGTCAACACCAAACGGGATAACTTCTACTCTTTTATCACTTAGTTCGGAAATGTAACTTTTTAAGGTTTCGGAGGTGGCACAAACAACATCAGCTCTATTTAAACTGTACTTTATAATTTCTTTACACAAAAAGTTTTTCTGCGGAAAACGCATGATGTCTGTTCCCCAGGCCGAAATAACAAAAGGATGAAAATTACTGAGTGCACCTAACAAACCATAACTGCTGGCATAATGTGCGTGTACAACATCTGGCTTAAAGCTCTTTATTTTCGATAACAATCTTGGCAAAAAACTGAGGTAGTTAATTTTTGTAAAAAAACTATTCGTGTTTAGTTTTTCATCAGGCATATAAACACAGCTAATGTTTTCGTGCTCATTGAACCAATTGCTCTCAGTACGGTTCAAACTAAAAATACCGATCTCAAAGCCCTTATTGGCTAATCCTACAGCCCATTTTTGGGTGTGAACGGAATTTATATCTGCTAATAATAAAAGGCGTATAGTCATATCTCAACTTTAGACTATAGAAATGCAGAAAGGTTTAATTGGGTATTAAAAAACTTAGGTTTATAAATACTAAAATAAAAGATAAGATTGGCCCAAGAAAAGGATAGAATTCCGTAAATTATGAATAATAAGACCCTCTAAAATGGATCTTTGGTCTTTCACCGGCTAATTTTAGTAAAAAGATGCTTAAAACATTTGCTTTTCTTTTCTTATTGGCGTTCCTCATTGGGTGTAAAAAAGATGCCGTTAATATACCACATGGTACAAGTACCCATTATTCTCAAAATGCCTCAGTAAGTTCAACTAATGGCCCCTTTTCATTTACAGATATTCAAATCGATCCCAATCCTGTAAAAAAAGGAACTGTAGCTAAAGTGATAGCCATTGCTACCGGGAAGAACCTGACTTACAAATGGGCTACGCCACACGGAGATATTTTCGGAACCGGTTACTCGGTTTATTATAGTGATTCTTGTTTAGGCACTTATCAAATTACCTGTACAGTTTCCGACGGAACAAATTCTTTAACAATTACTGTTCCAATTACAGTAACCGATTAAATGAATTGGCGTTGTTTCATATTTGCCTTCTTTATTTCATTAAACTACAGTTCCTTTTCACAATGTTGTAGTTCCGGATGTTGTGCACCAGGCACTGCTAATTTTGGTGTTCTAGAAAAGGGTGATTTACTGGTATTCTCATTCTTTAAAAGAAATTACTCCGATAAATATTATAACGGTTCACAACCCTCAAATTTTTCTTATTTAATTAATGATTACGCTGATTATGCCGGAACCAATTTTTCTTACGGATTGACCAATAAAATTACGACACAAGTCAGTCTTGGTTACTATACTGCGAAAGTCGAGAATTTTGATGTGCCTGTTATTGGACAACAGCAATTCTATGCGCAAGGATTTGCTGATATGGAAGCGTTTTTAAAATATAATTTTTTCAATTCAAAAAACAATAAGTTTAGTCTTACAACATCACTTGGCGTTAAAGTTCCAACGGGGGCCTATCAGTTAAGTAACAGCAATGTTCAGTTGCCACGTGATGTTCAACCAGGCACTGGTGCGTGTGGAGGCATTTTTGTTTTATATGCACAGATAAAACCGTTTAATAATAAACAAAATTCGTTCTTGATCAATTCAAGAACGGACTTCAATGGTGCCAACCCACAAGGATTTCAATACGGAACCTCCAACATTAACAGTATAGGTACTGTATTTAAAGTGTATAAAGAATTATCAATTATTGTAATGCTGCGTAATGAAAATAAAGATTGCGACAGGATACACAATACAAGCATGTTCTCGAGCAGCTCCTATCGTTTTTTTGCCAGCCCCGGTATTTCTCTGAACTTAAAAAACGAACTAAGCTTTTCTTTATACGGTGACTTGCCCATTTACCAGTATTATAGTGGAACTCAATTGGCCTCAAAATATGCCTTCAGTTTTTCGGTTAGCAAAGTTTTTGAGTTGCATAAAAAAACAGAACCTAAGTAGTAAATGAAAAAAAATATCACATACTTTTTGTTGATGTTGTTTTTACCATTGACCTACTTTGCACAAAATAAGATCGGTGCTGCGGGATCGATCGAAAATCTCCCTCCCGATGTGCATTTTTCATGGAAAAACGCATGCGTGGGTGATACAACGTGTTTTATTAACCAGACCATGATGGGCAATACTTACACTTGGACAGTTGTACAAGGTGTCTCGCATCCAACTACACTCTATACTTCAAATGATACGAACATTTGTTTTCTATTTCCCGGTCCGGGAACTTATTACGTAAGTCTGCATGCCTACAATAACCATGACATAATTCTAACAAAACCCATAACCATTGATACGGTTACAAAAGCCGACTTTGATTTTATACGATGTTCAAATATTTTTCCGAATAATTCTTTATGTGCTATGTCTTTTATGTGGGATTTTGGAGACGGAAATACATCAACTCTTTTTACACCTGCTCATCAGTATGCAGATACCGGGCATTATCAGGTTAAGTTAATTTCATACAATGGCTTTAAATCGGATACGATAACTAAAACTATTTATGTTGACACCAAGAGTTATGTAAATCCTTTGTTTACATATACAATCTCGTATGATACAGTTTTTGTACACGCGAATTATGGAGGGGCCTCCACCAATTACTACTGGAGTTTTAACGATCCGTTCAACCCTATTACCAATTATGCCACCGGAAAAGATACGATGCATGTTTATAAAGATTCGACAGCGGCATACAACATAAGTTTAACGGTAGTTAATTCCTGCGGGCCTGCATCTCATTCAGACAGTATTAGAATAATTTCGCTGCCATTGCCAGCCAATCTGACCTTCATTTCTAACATGGCCATAATACCAAATCCGATTGAAAACGGCTCTCTGAATGTGTTTTACAATTCATTTACAAATGCTGATTTTCTGGTTACTATTTATGATCCGATAGGCCGGATCATTCATGAAGAATATTTTACTTTTCAGCAGAGCATTAATGGATTTAAAATTCCTACGGCAGACTTTTCCAATGGACTTTACATTCTCAGTATCCATTCGGAAAACACTTATGCGAGACGGAAATTTGTTGTGAAACAGTAATAAGTAAGGGTCTATCAAAAATTGAATTATTTATAAAAGATCCACTTCGACAACTCTTTCCAGCTGGTTTTTTTGCCGTACATTAAAATACCAACGCGATAAATTTTACCGGCTAACCAGGCGGTTCCTAAGAAAGAAAGTATCAATAAGGTCATGGAAATTAAGATCTCCCAAATTGGTACACCATGCGGTATACGCGCCATCATAACGATTGGCGAGGTGAACGGTATCATTGAACCCCAGGTGGCCAAGTTGCTTTCGGGGTTCGACATCATTTGCGCGGCAATAACATATCCTGAAATGAGTGGCAGCATTACCGGCATCATAAATTGTTGTGAGTCGGATTCAGAATCAACAGCAGAACCAATTGCCGCAAGAATGGAGCTGTAAAATAAATATCCTGCCAAAAAATAAATAACGAAACAAATGAAGATCTCTACAAAATTAAGCTGTTTAATTTGTCCGAGCACTTCAAAAACTTCCAGCTTATCTTGCATTGGATCAAGTTTATCCAAGTTAGCAGTGGTTCCGTTCTTCATCACCTGGGCTTTCTGCTCATTGAACTTCACCATGTCTTTTTGCACATCTTTTAATAAGGCTGAAGACAGAACTGTTGTCAAAGCAAATGAGATCAATCCCATCACAATGAATTGCATGATCCCCAAAATAGCAATGCCTAAGATCTTTCCAAGCATTAACTGAAATGGTTTAACCGAAGAAATAATGATCTCAACAATACGATTTGTTTTTTCTTCCATCACACTTCTAAACACCATCATTCCATAGATCATAATGAACATGAACATTAACAAACCACAGAAAAAACCCAGTATACTTGCAAAAGCCGTCATTTGCTCGGCATGCTCACCTTTTTCATTTACTTTTTCGGTAATTAATTTTATGGCTTGCTTGGCATTATGAATTATGGTTGGATCAATGTTGTTAGCCTTTAATTTATATTCGTACAAAATTTTCTCAACCTGACTTTTTATATAGGTTTGAGGCGCAAAACCCGGTGCTTTTTTGTAAAATATTTTTATGGCTCCATCTGCACCGCTGATCAGATTGGAAGGAATGTAAAGTATGCAGGTTTTATCGGAAGCGTAAAATTTATCAAGGGCTTTATCCAAACTATCGTGAGAATAAGTAAAACTGATGTAATCGTTTCCTGCCAATTTATCTTTAAAGAATTCGGTTTCATCAATTACCACAATGTTCTGTTCTGCCTTATCCGACATGCTCATCCAGATCACAATGGCAAAGAAAGCAGCAACCAGAACCGGCGCTAAAAAGGTCATGATGATGAACGTTTTGTTGCGTAGCTTAGAAAATATTTCGCGCTTTATGATTAATCCGATCTTTCCCATGCTTATTCTGTAAAATTGCTTTTTGAACCGGTTATATTATTTTCACTATTTACTTTCGAAATAAAAATATCATTCATACTTGGTATCACCTCATGAAATCCATGTAGTTCGCAAACCGGCAAAATGGCTTCCAGCAACTTATTTGGCGTTGTATTACCAAGCAATTTAACCACTGCCCAGGTCAGATCATCTTCCTGACCTTTATCAAGTAACTCTGCCCCTGTCCACAAGGCGTTGGTGAAGCCCATCATATTTCCCTTGAAGGAAACGCGATAGGTATTTGATTTATACGTTTTACGAATGTCTCTTACCGAACCATCTAATATCTTCTGTGATTTATTAATTAATGCAATATGGTCGCACAATTCCTCAACGCTACCCATGTTATGAGTAGAAA
This sequence comes from Bacteroidia bacterium, assembly GCA_025362575.1. Classification (GTDB taxonomy): domain Bacteria; phylum Bacteroidota; class Bacteroidia; order B-17B0; family Aurantibacillaceae; genus JAHEYG01. The sequence goes on along the minus strand of JANYIQ010000248.1, from coordinate 24,254 downwards.
AAATGATCGTAGAACCTTTTTCCCGCAACTCCAAGATCTCGTTACGAATCAATTGCGCATTGATGGGGTCGAAACCGCTAAAGGGTTCATCTAATATTAACAAAGGCGGTTCATGAATAACAGTAACAATGAACTGTACTTTTTGTTGCATTCCTTTACTCAACTCTTCTATCTTCTTATTCCACCAACTTTGCATTTCAAATTTCTCGAACCAGTATTTTAAACGGGTCTTCGCATCGTTCTTACTTAAGCCTTTTAATTGGGCTAAATACATTACCTGCTCGCCCACCGGCATTTTTTTATACAAGCCGCGCTCTTCAGGCAAATAACCGATCAAATTAACATCGTCTTCTTTTAATCTGTGTCCGTTAAAAAAAACTTCGCCGCTATCTGGCGCTGTAATTTGATTAATGATACGAATTAAAGTAGTTTTTCCGGCGCCATTAGGGCCTAATAAACCAAACACTGATTGTTTAGGAACAACAATGCTCACATCATTCAAAGCACGATGTGTTGCAAATTGCTTAACTACGTTTTTTACTTCTAAGATCGGTTCCATAATCGTGTGCTAATTTACATAAAAGTTAAGAGTTAAAAGTTAAAAATTGTAAAGGTTATTGGTGCTTTTGGAGCCACAAAAACACTAAAGACACTAAATCCGCACTAAAGATTTTGTGGGATTTAGTTTTTTTCGTCCCGATAGCTATCGGGATTAGTGGCGAAAAAACAAAATACGTATATTAGCAGTAATGGAATCGTATAACACCGAATTACAATTACGAATCGACTGGAGTGAAATGGACCTCTTTGGTCATTTTAACAACGTATCTTTTTTCAAATACATTCAGGCGGCTCGGGTAAATTAATGGGAAAAGATTGGATTGGCTCAAAGCCCGAACAACAGCAACATAGGACCAATTCTTGCCGCAACAAGTTGTCAGTTTAAAAAACCATTATTTTATCCGGGCAACATTACAATTAAAACAAGAGTTAATTTTATAAAGACCACCAGTTTTTCGCTGCAGCACATTGTTTTAAATGATAATGGTGAGATAGCCGCACAAGCAGAAGATGTGATCGTGGCATTTAATTTCACAAAAAACGAGAAGATTCAGATCCCGCCAGCCTTATTGGAGGCAATTGAGAAAACGGAGAAAAGTAAATAATGAGTTTTGATGGAACGTGGAACACACGGATCGTTTCGTATTAAAGCTGATTAGAACAGTACTCCTTTTTAAATCCGTGTTGATCCGGTTTTTCAGCGTTATCAGCGTACCATTGCCTCTAAGCTTCAACCTCTTTCTTAGAAGCCATACGGATCTTTGTTAACTCGTCGGTTACTAATTTACGTTTAGCTGAGAAACCATCAATTTTCTCTCTTTCAACAGCAATTTTTTCGGTAACTTCTTTTAAAAGCGGATTATCGCCTTTAGCATGTTTAAAGAAACCTAAATTATTTTCATAGGTACGGATACTGTTCGTGATCTCGTCCATTTGCTTTTTAAGATACTCTGCTTCACGCATTAATGAATCAAATGCATTATCCGAATTGACCATGCGCTCAATTTTTGATTTGAACTGGAATAAAGCCTTATCGTTCTTATTCATGTTCAGTTTATCATAGAACTCGTCCAGTTTAGCGAAGAAAGCATCGTTAAGACGTTTTTTATCTTTAGCAGGAATCTGCCCTGCTGCATTCCACTCTGCTGCAATTTGTTTCAATTGTTCAATACTTTCACTGGCATCGCCATTTAATTCAAAAGCATTGAGTTTATTTAAGATCTCTTCTTTTCCGGCAATGTTAGCTTCTAAAGAAGCATTGATCCCTTCAAAATGTGCTTTCTTGGCATCAAAAAATGCATTACAAGCTTTACGGAAACGGAAAAACAATTTCCCTTCTTCTTTATCATTAACTAAAATGTGTTTCTTCCAATCGTCTTGCAAACGCATGAGATCCTGAGAAGTTTTTTGCCAGTCGGTGCTTGCACCAAGAGCTTCGGCCTTTTCAATAAAGCCCATTTTAATTTTCTTAAGATCGCCTTGTTTCTCGTGTACTAAAGCAAAATGAGATTTCTTCTTTTCAAAAAAGGTATCGCAAATAGTTCTGAATTCAGTCCAGATGGCTTCATTATCTTTTTGAGAGGTTCTTCCAATTGTTTTCCACTTATTTTGCAATTCGATCAATTGATTGGTGAATTCATTCCATTTCGGAACATCAATTCCATCGGTTTGTGCCAATACAGCTTTTGCAAGCTCAACCAATTCTTTTTTGGCCGCTAAATTATTTTCTTTTTTCTCTTCAATGCCATGATAATGGGTTTTCAGTCTGGCATAAACGTCTTCTAATGCCTTTCTGAAGTCCTGCTTCATTATTTCCCACTTATCGTTTGGCACCGGACCAATATCTTCCCAGTCGTTACGGTAAATTTTGATGAGGCGTTCAACTTCCTTAATATTCTCTAATGAAGTTAAACCTTGCAATTTACCAAGCAATTCGGTTTTCAATTCAAAGTTCTTTTTCAGATCATGATCCTGAAGTTCCTTGAATATTTTAAGGTTATAATAAAAATCCTCAATGGCTTTACTGTATTCGCCCTGAATTTCCTTGTACTTATGTGAAGAAACCGCTCCGGTCTCTTTCCATTGCGTTTGAAGTTCCTGTAATTTTTTTACTGCTGCACCAACCGTAGTGCTCACCTGAGTAAGGTCTTTTATCTTGGCAACAATTTCCTGGCGGATGAGCAGGTTCTTATTCTGCTCCTGAGCAATTCTATTGTCGTCTTCTTTTTTAAGTTTATTGAATGCTTCGAACAACTCGGCCACTTTATTATCCTCGGCCTTTTTTTCGTAAACAAATTCTTTTGCTTTACCGCCATCGTCGATAAAACTTTGTTTAGCGGTTTCAAATTCGGTTGTCCATAATCTTTGGTATTCTTTTTGTAGAATACGAACATCGTTGGCAACTTCACCTGCATTTTGTTTTAGCAGTTCTTCCAGTTTTGTAATGATCTCGGTCTTCATTTTTTTCGGTTTAATGACGTTTCTAAAACATCATACGTTTTTTTATAATACCAAATTTATATTATTATTTCAACCGAAGCAAATCAATTTAAAAAAGAAATATGCCAAAATATTTGGTTTTGTACTTTTCTTTTAATACATAAATTGTATAGAAAGCCGGCCTAAGAGATCCCGCTTTTGATAATAGTAAATTTACTTTTGAGCTTCAGGAACCATTTTTCGAAATAAGTGTACGATAACCATGAAACAAAAATGCTGATCAAAATAGTTAGCGAATATACAATTGATTGTGACAGAACTCCATTATCCACTGTAAAATCCATTTTTTTAAGAAAGCCTACAACCATTGCTATCACTATCATGTGATACATGTAAATGCCGTAAGAAATATTACCAAGCATTTTAAAAGCGTTATTCTCGAGCTTTAAAAAGCAATTGGGATTAGAAGATACATTGAGAATAATGATCAGAAATAAAACCGAATTCATTAAATAAATTCCGTCCTGAATAACATCAGGAGTGAAATAAACCGATATAACAATAAGAGCAAATGAAAGAACCAAAAGTCCGTTATTAAACAGTACTTTGATCTTTTCTCCGCTAAATAAAAAATAGGCTCCCAAACCTCCAATGGCCATACATTCCATTTTAGTCATCACTAAAAAGGGCTTCAAAACGTTTAAAAACGAATTTGTAGGATCAGCTTTATAAGAGAATAGCACTAATACTTTTAATCCCACCAGAAAAATTATGATAAAGATCAGTGCTTTTAAAATATTCTTAGAATGCTTCACAATTAATGGCCAGATAATGTAGAACTGTTCTTCTACTCCGATCGACCAGGTTTGGCCAATGTGCGGAACCGCTGCAAACATGGCGAAGGCTAAGTTTGGAAGCATTACCACATACAATAAGAAATTGGTCCCGAAATTATGAGAAAGTTTATTCTTTAAATAAGGAATATCCATGAATTCAAAATGTGTGAGCACCAGAAAGCCCAAGAACACAATTAAAAAATACAAAGGCCAGATGCGCAATAAACGACGGATGTAAAACTTTTTCACTACAATGGTACCCGTAACGGATTTTTCCTGCAGCAATAAATAGGTGATCAAAAAACCGCTTAATACAAAAAAGAAAATTACTCCTAAACTTCCCAGCTCTTTTATCATTGGGCCGGTTTCCCAAAGGTCGGGACAACCCATTTGTTCTTTGATCAGCTCTATGTGTGTTATAATAACCGCTAATGCCGCAAAGAACCGCAAACCGTTCAATCCTTTGAAATAAATATGATCACTTGCTTTCAGCATTCAAAGGTATTAAAATTGAAAGTAAATAAATGGCTGCATTTCATCACTCATTAACTGATACATTGCGAAAACGATCACAACTGTTACTATGGCCATTGCATACAAAGGCAATTCGGCAAAATAAGTTCTGTACTTTTCTTTAATGTTAAGAGGGATCCAGTGTATAAGATAACCTAATAGAATTAACCCGAGTACTCCTGAATATCCTTTTATGATATCGAAAAATAAATTCAAACCAAAATGATTCGTTATGCGGTCAAAAATCAAATTCACAGTATCCAGACTACTGCTTCTGAAAAATATTCGAGTGAAACTGATAAACGTGAGTGTTACCAAAACCGAAATTGCCTTAGTTAAAAACGAGTTCGAATTTTTTATCGGAGAAATTTTAAGCCAGAATTTATGAAATACCAATCCCAATCCGTTTAATCCACCCCAGATAATGAACAGCCAGCTGCTGCCATGCCAAAGGCCTCCGAGCAACATGGTAACCATTAAATTGATATTGGTATTAATAGTTTGACGAACTGCTTTACTGAAATAGGCCAATAAAGTAAATGGTATTGCAATGCCGAATAATATGAGAAGCAGCCACAGTTTTCCGGTAAGCATTACCATGATAACAGATATAAAAGTAATAGCTATATAAGAACCAACGGTTCCGGTTTTGTTACCACCTAGAGGAATGTACAGATATTCTTTTAACCAGGTGGAAAGCGAAATATGCCAGCGCTGCCAGAATTCACTTACGTTCTGTGCTTTGTAAGGCGAATTGAAATTGGTTTTTAATCTAAAGCCAAGTAGCAATGCTATACCAATGGCAATATCTGTATAACCTGAAAAATCAGCATATATCTGAATAGAGTAACCAAAGATCCCAAAAACAGTTTCTACTCCCGAATAATAATTGGGATTATCAAAAATGCGGTCAATAAAATTTACGGCAATGTAATCGGCAAAGATCTTTTTCATCAATCCGTTCATTATCCAGAATAAAGAAAAACCAAATTCCTTTCGCGTTAATGTATAAGGCTGATAGATTTGATATAAAAAATCGTGAGCCTTTACAATTGGTCCTGCTACTAAATGCGGGAAGAAACACACAAAAAATCCGTAATCAAAAATGTTTTTAACAGGCGTTACTTTTCCGCGATACATATCCACCGTGTACGAAATAGATTGAAACGTAAAAAACGAAACCCCAACCGGCAAGATCAGTTTATCTATACTGAAATGCGTTCCTAAAAACGTATTTGTGAATTGAGAGAAATGATTAAAAAAAGCAACATCAGTATGAAACAACTGATTAAAACTATCCGTAAAAAAATAAGCGTACTTAAAATAGCTTAAGAGCAAAACGTTCAAGGTAACACTTATCGTTACATAAAGCTTCTTTTTTCTCGGATCGCTGGCATTGTGTATAAGTCGTCCCCAATTGTAGTCACTGCAAATGGTAAAAAGCAACAAAATTAAAAATACGCCACTTGTTTTGTAATAAAAGAAAAAACTAACCAGCAAAAGATAAATATTCCGAAGGGCTATTTTCTTGTAAACAAAAGAATAAAAGAAGAGTACAACCGCAAAAAATCCCCAAAAGAAAAGTTGGGTAAATATAATGGGTTTACCTTCGGTAAAATTAAATACTTCTTTTATGTAGTTTAATACTTCTTCCATTTTTTAGGATCAACCGTCCCTTCCATCCCTTTTATCTCTTTAGTCGCTACTTAACCTTACTATTATATTTATAACTTTTATCAATAGCATCAAACATCAGTTGTCCTACTATGCCGTAGCCTCTAGCATTAAAATGTACTTTATCTTTTGCCGCTAAACCTGCTTTGAGCCAATTCGCCATAGATTTGTAACCGCCCATTATGCCATACAAGTCCCAAACCGCAGCTTTATGCGTTTCCATCATTTCGAACATGGCTTCACCCGCGGTTGCGGTACGACTATTTGAAACTCTTCTTTTTTTACCTTTCAATTTAATATAATTATCTGTAGTTGTTGTTAAAAGTATTGCGCAACTTGGTGAAGCTTTTCTTACCTCAGCAATCATGCTGTCGTAATGATTGATATAATCTTCTTTATTAAAATCTTTTCCCTGAGTATCATTCACACCTAAAGAAAAAACAACAAGGTCGGGTTGTAAGGTTTCTAATTGTTCTTTGAATAAATTACATTTTAAATACGAATTACTGGAAGCGCCATTCACACCAAAGCCTGCATAATAAAATCCGGGATTGGTATTCTCAACACTAAAGCCATACAACATAAAATCTTTGCGGTTGGTATCCAATTTTACTAATTTAAAATTCACCGAATCTATATAGGTCTCAAATGCAAAAGCGGTAAAGCCTTTTTCTTTCACATCTTTTCTTGCCACTTGCATGCCAATACTTTCAGGAATACTGATCTCGAAACTTGCATTAAAATTGTGATATACTTTTATGATGTTGAATTTTTTGTGATGAACGTTGGTTAATTTTATTCCGAAGTTGGTTGAACTATCATTGTTCACCACCGCAATTCCGGCCATACCTAAATTTTCACACATTTCTTTTACCGTGGCGCAACGAAAACGCTTCCATTTACCACTACTAAAGGATTTATAATATCCGGGACTATTAGTACTAGCCAATTTAAATGGGAATATAAACAATCCACCTCCCTCAAAATTATTGATGGCCTGAAAATTCGAAATAAGCTTATCGCCCCAAAAACCAGCCTGAATATGCGAACCGCCATAATGCACAATGGTAACTTTTGCGCGTTTGCCTTGTTTCAATTCATCTACCTTTCTAAAAAAGTCCATCATCTCAGAACTGTCTTTCGAATATGAAATTTTATTTTTAGTGTAATCAACAAAAGGCAAACCATAAGGACTGGTTTGAGCTCCTCCATTTAAAGAAACGGTAAGCATTAGACACAATGCTAATCTTTGTATGTTACTTTGAACTTTGCGTTTTAAGAAAAGCATTATAATCGTTAATTAATGATGAATATAAAAGTGTTGCAATTTTACGAGCCCCTTGTGGACTAAAATGCACATAATCTTTTGCGGCAATGCCCTGATCAACCCATGCTACCATGCTGTTACGGCCACCCATGCAATCGTACATGTCAAAAAATGCACAGTCTGTATCAAAAGCAATTTGTCGGATCGCGTTTCTTAGGTCTTCCAATATAGGATGCGTTACATACTCTGTTCCTTTTTTCACACTCATGTCGGCCGGACCAATTACCAGAATTGAAGCATTAGGTGCTAATTTTTTAATGGTGTAGATCTGCGACTTTAAATAGCCGGCATACTGAATGGCTTGTGATTTATCTTTTATGTACGGTAAAGTATTTCCTCCGAATTGAAGAATGATAAGTTTCACATTCAAATAATCATAAAATTGTTTTAGCTGAGCATAGTTAGACTGATTGAAGAAAGTTCCTGAGCTTCCGCGTAAGCCAATGTTATCCACCATTACGCCGCGGTTTCCTTCAAGCGATGCCCCGTAAAAATCCGGACTATCTTTTCCTTTAAATTTGAATTCGTGATTTAGAGAGTTTGGTGTTACATTATATTCTTTAATATTAAAGGTTCCACCTTTTACCAAACTATCGCTTTCTTTAAATACACCGCCATCATAAAAATCAATTGCCAACTTAGCTTTTGATCCGCCATAAAATAATTTTAGTTTAGAATAAGCGGTTGCTTTTGCTCCGCCGCTTTTTGTAGTTTGAATTTTTACCCAGGCACTTAAACTCGAAGAAGAATCGCTAATGGTTTTGTATTTATTGAATCTGCTGAAATGTGCAAGACCTCCATAATTGTTATGTGGCACACGCTTATCTTTAAAAGCAAATATTCCGTAACGGTCCCAGCCATCGCTCCAGTTAATGCGATTGATGACACTTGGCGCTACCGGCATTAAGGAGATTAAACCCGGACCTTCGCCGCCAAACTGATTCTGCAATTTTAAACGGAGGTAATCACTGATGCGATCGCCTTCGATCTGTGAATCGCCATAATGTAAAACACGAATGCTTTTTGGTTCAGCACCAATATTTTTAAGTGAGGAGAAAAAACCGTTAAGCGATTGCCTTGAACCATTTTTGTATTGAATGGTGGTGACCAATCTTAAATTTGTATCAATGCTCTCAAGACTTTCTATTTCAGTTGAAGCTTTTTTGATCTCGGCCTTCACCTCAGCTTTTACCTCAGCGGTTTGTGAAGCTGTATCTGTTTCTGCTTTTTCTTCTACATCCAGAATTTTTTCTTCGGCATTGGCTAAAGCAAGAATTTTTGAAATGTCAACTTTCTTTTCTTTTTGTTCGGTTTTAAAAATGCTGCTAAGCGTTGGGAACTCGATAGCAAACTTTTCGGCCAGCTTTATTCCACCTACCGGAAAAACATAGGCGATCAGCCCCATGAATGAGAACACTATGGTCAAAAAAACAAGTGTATGCCTTGGCGTGTGAAGCATAAAACAATAATATTAAGGAAATGGATGCTTTGAATGGTAAGTGAAAGTCTTAATTTTTCACAATTGGATGGTTGAAAACAAATCAAATGGACTTTGTCATTCTGAGGCCGTTAATGAATTTTCTTATAATGATACCGCTTTATACTTTCAATAAATTAATTTGAATTTCGGACCGAAGAATGTGCCTCTATTATTAAAGATTGAATGCCTTTAAATCCTTTTGTAAGAACAGATCCCTGCCTACCGGCAGGCAGGCTTCACGCAAGAGGCAGGCCGCTTAGTCCCGATAGCTATCGGGAGACAAAAGGCTGGTTAATGGATTCTTAAGCCTTCGCCACAACGGCGTACATTTCTTTCATCTTTTTCACAACAATATCAATTTCGTCTTTGGTATTGTATTTACAGAAGGAGAAGCGTACAGATGGTTTGGCCATGTCAATACCCAAACCTCTTAACACATGAGAGCCCTGATTGCTTCCGCTGCTGCAGGCGCTTCCGCCGCTGGCTGCGATGCCCGAAATATCGAGATTGAACAATAACATTTCGGCATCCGGGTGATGAGGGAAACGACAATTTAAAACAGTGTACAATCCGGTTTCGCCGGTTTCGCCGTTAAACTCCATGCCTTCAATGTTGGCTTTTAAATGTTCCATCATGTAGCTTTTCAAACCTTTAATGTGGGTTTGATGTTCGTCCATGTGTTCGTTAGCCATTTCAAAAGCTTTGGCTAATCCAACAATACCGTAAACGTTCTCAGTACCGCCGCGCATATTACGCTCCTGGGCACCACCGTTAATGAAAGGTTTTATTTTTACGGCATGGTTAATATATAAAAAACCAACGCCTTTTGGTCCGTGGAACTTGTGTGCCGCGCAGGTTACAAAATGCACTTTTAAACTGGCAAGATCAATTTTATAATGCCCCATGGTTTGTACGGTATCGCTGTGAAATAAGGCGTTGTATTTTTCGCAGAGTTCGCTCACTTTTTTAATGGGAAGCAAGGTTCCGATCTCGTTATTAGCATGCATTAACGAAACCAAACTGCGTTCGTTATTAGCTAAAAGTTCTTCTAAATGGTTAAGATCGACGTTCCCTTTCTCATCAAAATTCACCCAGCTCAATTTTATTTTTCCGCTTTGCTCTAAAACCTGCAAAGTATGTTCAACAGCATGATGTTCAATTTTGCTGCTAATGGCATGTTTTATTCCATGAGTTTCTAGCGCTTGGCAAATTGCCATATTATCGGCCTCAGTACCTCCTGAAGTGAAAAATATTTCGGCCGGTGAAACGTTCAATAACTTAGAAACTGATTTACGCGCCGTTTCAATGGCAGTTCTGGTTTTACGGCCAAAACTGTGAATGGATGAAGGATTCCCATATTCTTCACGCATAAATGGAAGCATGGCGTTAAGAACTTCTTCATCTAACTTAGTAGTAGCGGCGTTATCGAGGTATATTTTACTCATGGTTGACAATGGAATTGATGATGCAAATATCCGACTTTTTTACGTTCAAACGAACTGAAATCGCCTAATTATAGGATTCTTTATCAGTTGGCAGTTGGCGGGCAACTGCCTACTGCTCCTGCCTACTACAAACCGAACTAGTTTTTAATGATCTCCTTAATATCGTTAATGATCTTCTTTGCCAAATTGTCGGCTGTAGCTTCACTCTGACTTTCTGAATAGATCCTGATAATTGGTTCGGTGTTCGATTTACGTAAATGCACCCACTCTTTATCGAATTCAATTTTTACCCCATCAACAGTATTAACAGGTTGTTTGGCATATTTAGCTTTAACGCTTTCTAAAACTTTATCCACATTTATTTCGGGAGTAAGTTCGATCTTATTTTTTGAGATGAAATAATTCGGGTAAGACTTGCGAAGCATGGAAGTTGTTTTACCATACTTAGCCAAATGCGTTAAGAAAATGGCAACGCCAACTAAAGCATCACGACCGTAATGTAATTCCGGTAAAATAACTCCACCATTACCTTCGCCACCGATCACTGCCTTGCTGTCTTTCATTAAGTTAACTACATTTACTTCTCCAACTGCTGAAGCTGAATAAATGCCTCCGTTCTTCTCAGTAATATCTCTTAAAGCACGGGTTGATGACAAATTAGAAACGGTATTTCCACCTTTATGAAACTTCAAAACATAATCAGCAACAGCCACCAAAGTGTACTCTTCCCCAAACATTTCACCGTCTTCGCAAACCAAAGCCAAGCGATCAACATCCGGATCAACACTTATACCAACATGCGATTTTGTTTTTACTACTAAACTCGACAGATCTTTTAAATGCTCGGGTAATGGTTCAGGATTGTGAGCAAATTGTCCATCGGGCTCACAATGTATTTTGTTAATGGTTGTAACACCGAGTGCTTCCAATAATGCCGGAATTACAATTCCTCCGCTTGAATTCACTGCATCCAGGGCAACCGAGAAGTTAGCTGCTTTAATTGCTTCTACATCTACATAAGGTAATTTTAAAATTTTATTGATATGGATCTGTAAGAAATCGTAATGCTTCACATACTTACCCAATTGGTTTACGTCACTATAATCAAAGTCTTCTTTGTCAGCCAATTGTAATATTAATTTTCCTTCGGCATCTGAAATAAATTCGCCTTTATCGTTCAGCAGTTTTAAAGCATTCCATTGTTTTGGATTGTGAGACGCCGTTAAAATAATACCGCCCTGAGCTTTTAACTCTGTTACCGCTACCTCAACAGTTGGTGTTGTGCTCAATCCAAGATCGATCACATCAATGCCCAAACCATTCAGCGTACCGCAAACAATGGAGTTCACCATTTGTCCGGATAGTCGGGCATCTCTTCCCACCACAATTTTCGATTTTCCTTTTGGATTGTTCTTTAAGATCCAGGTTCCGTAAGCCGAAGCAAACTTTACCACATCTAATGGAGTTAATCCATCGCCGGGTTTACCGCCAATGGTTCCTCTTATTCCTGAAATACTTTTGATTAAAGTCACCGTAAAAAATTTTGTGTAAATATAACTTTTAGCTAATGTTTTGCTATTTATTTTTATCGACATTATTTGCCCTTTGATGTTCAAAATATGATAGCTTTATCCCGATTTTAATCTTAACTTTGCACCATAAGAAGGGTACCTTATGAGTGAATTTGACGGAGAAGGATTTGACGATCAAGATTTTGAAAAAATACTGAAGCGTTTCGAAGACATGATTTCCAGTGGAAACAGTGCTTTCTTTGATGCCGATGAGATCGAGGAGGTTATTGAATATTATTTTCAATGGCTCAACTATGATATGGTTAAAAAAGCCATCGATTTTGGCATCAAACATTACCCTTACTCTTCCATCATTAAAATTAAACAGGCACAATATTTATCATCACAACATTTCACTAAAGAAGCGCTTTCGCTTTTGAACGAAATTGAACAAACCGAAAGTCAGAATTTCGACCTGTTCATGACCCGCGGTTACATATACAGTCAGATGGGATTAGGCGAACAGGCCATAGAGAATTTTAAGAATGCATTGCCCCTTGCCGAATATAAAGACGAAGTTTACTTAGCATTAGGTGTTGAATTTTTAAATGAAGACAAACCCGATGATGCACTTTATTACTTAAAGAAAGCCATTAAGATAAACCCGCGTAACGAAGTGGCGTTAAACGAATTATCGTTATGCTTCGACCTTACTGCAAAGTCGGAAGAAGCTATTTCTTTTTTTGAAGATTACATTGAAGAATTTCCATACAGTTATTATGCCTGGTTCAATTTAGGATTAGCTTACAACCGTTTTGGTTTGTACGAAAAAGCCATTGATGCTTACGATTATGCTCTGGCCATTAACGATAAATTCAGTTCTGCTTATTTCAATAAAGCCAATTCATTAGCGCAGTTAGAAAGATACGCAGAGGCTATTGAAACTTACAAAGAAACCTTTAAGCACGAAAATCACGATGCCAACACTTACTATTACATTGGCGAGTGTTATGAGAATCTGAATCAGTTTGAAGATGCATTGACCAATTACAATAAATGCGTGAAGTTAGATCCTGCCCACGGCGATGCCTGGTTAGCGATAGGTGTTTGTCTGGATGCCATGAACCGCTTGATAGAAGGGATTCATTACATTAAGAAAGCCATTGAGATCAACCCGAACGATGCAGAGTATTGGTATGTGTTTGCAGAGATCCAGCAAAAACTTGGTTTTTTGGAAGAAGCTGCCATGGCTTATCAGCGGGTGATCGAATTGGGATATACTGAACATGATGTTTGGTTGGATTACGCTAAGCTGCTGGACGAAGCCGGTTATTATAAAGATTGTGCCGAAGCTTTGGCAAAAGCCTGTGAAGTTTTTCCGGATGTGGCAGAACTGCAATACCGCTATGGCATTATTTTACTGGAAACCGGTAAACGTTTGCAAGGCATGGAACATTTTGCAAAAGCCCTTGAATTAGATTACAGTAAACATTCAGATATATTTGAATATGCCCCTGCTCTTAAGGAAGATAAGGATGTTTTAGAATTAATTAATTCGTACAAAAGCTAATATGACTTACAACGTAGACCTACCGTTTTTGCCCGAAAGGACTAAAAAACCAAGAAAAGAAGGATTGACCATGGTGATGGATAAAGGAATTCCTTTACGCCAGGCTGAAGATTTTGTGAGCATGAATGCCGACTTGGTAGATTATGTGAAACTTGGGTTTGGAACATCGGTGGTATCAAAAGACCTTCAGGCCAAAATTAAATTGTATCAAAAAGCCAACATTAAAGTTTACCTAGGCGGTACTTTATTCGAAGCCTTTGTTATTCGCAACAAGTTTGAAGACTACATTAAGTTCATTTCGAGTTTGGGTGTAGATAGCGCCGAAGTATCGGATGGCAGCATAAACATTGAACATGATAAAAAGTGCGAATACATCAACAAGCTTTCCAAGAACTTTAATGTTCTTTCGGAAGTAGGATCTAAAGAAGAAGGTGTGATCATTCACCCTGCCCGCTGGATAAAAATGATGCAGGCCGAACTGGATGCAGGCTCTGTTAAAGTGATTGCCGAAGCTCGTGAAAGCGGTAATGTAGGTATATTTCATAAGAACGGTGCAGCGCACACCTTATTGATCAATCGTATTGTTGCTAAGATCAAAGGCGAGAATATTATTTGGGAAACCCCTCAAAAAGCGCAACAGGTATACTTCTTAAAGCTATTTGGCTCTAACGTTAATGTTGGAAACATTGCCGTTGACGATGTCATTCCTTTAGAAACCCTTCGTTTAGGCTTACGCGGCGATACCTTTTTTACATTTTTACCAGAGAACCTAAAACAGGTTTAGACCGGAAAGTTTGAATTTTGAGGTTTATGCCTTAAATTCGTCGTAATTAAAGATTAAAAAATGAAAGAAGTAACAGTACAAGAACTAAAAGCATTAATTGACAGTAAAGCTGATTTTCAATTGATCGATGTTCGCGAACAACATGAGTTTGACGACGTGAACCTCAACGGCGTGTTCATCCCCATGGGAGATGTTATGGAAAATGCTGCTCAAATATCAAAAGATAAACAAGTGGTTATTCATTGCCGCAGCGGTAAACGAAGCGCAGCTGTTATTGCAGCCTTAGAAACTCAATTAGGATATACAAATCTTTATAACCTTAAAGGCGGAATTCTTGCCTATATTGAAGAGATCGGACTTTAATGTTTGACTGTTTAATGTTTAAATGTTTGTTAAGCACTCCTAAACAACAAAACATCAAACAAATAAATATCCACTCAAACAATTAAACATCAAACAACAAAACAATTAAACATGATTGAACTTTTTAACCACATCTTCCCTCACCTCGACCTCGATTGGATCTTTGCTACTTACGGAACCTCTATTTACGTTATTCTTTTTCTGGTAATTTTTGTTGAGACCGGATTAGTGGCCATGCCCTTTTTACCCGGCGACTCTTTATTGTTCATGGCAGGCTTGTTTGCCCGCAGCGGACAATTAAACATCTCTTACGTTTTTATTTTATTGTTCATTGCTGCTGTGCTCGGCGATAATTGTAATTACTGGATCGGAAGAACCATTGGCTTAAAAGTATTTCACATTAAATTAAAAGGAAAACCAATTGTAAAACAGGAGTACTTAGATAAAACCCATGTGTTTTTCGAAAAGTATGGCACCAAAGCCATCATCATGGCGCGCTTTGTACCTTTTGTAAGAACCTTTGCACCTTTTGCTGCCGGCATTGCCGAAATGAATTATAAGAAATATTTAAGCTTCGATCTTTTAGGCGGTGCTTTATGGATAGGTAGTTTAACCACCGCCGGTTATTTATTAGGCGAGGTTGAATTCATTCGTAAACACATTGACCTTGTTTGTTTGGGAGTTGTTGGGATGTCGGTATTGCCGATCATTTTGGCTTATTTCAAAGGGAAGAAGGGATAGTTTCTTAAAGTTTCTCGCGGAGTTTCGCAGATGAATTCGCAGTCACGACGAGTCGTGATCGCAGATGTTTTTTTTGCCACAAAAACTCTAAAGGCACAAAATTTCACAAAATATTTTGATCGTTTTTTTGGGATTTGGTGGCTATTTTCTGCAGGGAAGCGCAGAGGTCTTTTTATTTTAGATCGAAGATGGCGAAGTAATTTGTGTTAGATTTATTTTCTGTTTTTAATCCCTAATTTATTTCTGGGCTATAGCAAACTGTATTTATTTTTTGATAGCGGTTCCGTTAGGAACCAAACCTTATTAATAAGATCTAAACCAACATTTTAATTGCTCCAATCGCTTAATCTTAGCAAGAAGTTCTTTTTCACTTAATGGATGATCGGACATTATTATCGGATTGGGTATATCAAATTTACGAATCCAATTTAAAATTGCGGTCTTGCCTTTGATATTATATCGCCGGCGCGCTTCTTCTTTGCTCATTTGACCAGTCATTACCTCTTGGATGACTTGCCGTTTGAAACTTTCACTAAATTTTCTCATTTGTCCTGGTTTTTGTGTAAACCTATTTCAGGACAAGTCATAAAATGTTTGGCTACTCTGTAGCCATATCTTTCCCGGGTTTTGGTTTATTATTAATATTTTGCCCGCTCCGGGGCAAAAAAAAGAGCTTCGCATATCGGTATTGCCGATAATTGTTTCTTATTTTAAGGCTAAGAAGGGTAATTTCTCGTACCTGCCTACCGGCGAGGCAGAGAGTTTCTTAAGGTTTCGCGCAGATGTTCGCAGATGAATGCGCAGTCACGACGAGTCGTGATCGCAGATGTTTTTTTTTGCCACAAAAACTCTAAAGGCACAAAATTTCACAAAATATTTTAATGATTTTTTAATGGGATTTGGCGGTCTTTGTGCTTTGGTGGCTATTTTAAGTAACGATGAAATATTTTTTTCGGTACTTTATTCTATTACTATTTTTCTTTGAGAAATCTGCACTTTATCTTTTAGCAAAATGCAATTATATAAACCTTGCCCAACGTGTTTAACATTTACATCATTTTCTCCCTGAGCGATTTTTTGTTCAAACACTTTTTGTCCGAGAGAATTTACTAAGATCATTTCTCCATTTTCAATTTCGTTATCAATTTTTAATTTGAATAAACCATGGTTCGGATTTGGACTAACAAAAATTTGATCCATTCCTTTTAATTGTAAAATGCCAGCAGAACAATTACTGGTACAAATCTCACGAATCCTATAATTATTTCTGTCAACAATATAAATATTACTAGAAGGATCAATGGCTATTCCTTGAGGGGCATTTAATTTTGCCAAACTGGCCGCACCCCCATCTCCACTATATCCGGCAGTACTGGCTCCTGCCATAGTTGAGATTATTCCTAATGTGTTTATTTTTCTAATTCTATTATTGAAAAAGTCAGCAACATAAACGTTACCTGATATATCAACGGCCACTTCAACAGGAAGAAAAAGTTGTGCACTTGTTGCAGGCCCGCCATCACCACTAAATCCCGAAGACGAAGTGCCAGCAAATGTTGAGATAATTCCAGAAGTATTAACTAATCTAATACGATTGTTACCTTGGTCAGTAATATAAACATTCCCAGTTGCATCAGTCGCCACCCCACTTGGGGTTACTATTGGTGCATTTGTTGCAAGCCCGCCATCACCACTGAACCCTGAACCACCATTTCCAGCAAAAGTGGAAATAATACCCGCAGAATTTACTTTTCTTATTCTGTTATTAACTTGATCTGCTATGTACAAATTCCCAGATAAATCAATCGCCATACCATTAGGTGCTTTTAATAAAGCTAAATTTGCCATTCCACCATCGCCACCGAATCCGTAAGAACCGTTTCCAACATATGTCGAAATAACTCCTGAAGCATCTACTTTGCGAACACGATTATTATTTTGATCTGAAATATAAATATTACCTGACAAATCACTCACAACAGCAGACGGACCGTCAAGTTGAGCACCAGTTGCTAAGGCTCCATCGCCACTGAAACCACTAACTCCCGTTCCTGCAAATGTAGAAATAATTCCTGATGCATTTACTTTTCTTACACAATGGTGAGCAGCATCAACAATATAAACGTTCCCAGAGCCATCTACACAAATCTTGAAGGGATCCATTTTTGAATTAAGGGCCAAACCACCATCGCCTGAATAACCTGATACTCCAGTACCTGCATAAGTATAAATATTTTGTGCGCCACAAAAACTAACTCTTAAGAGTAATGTTATTAGAAATATGTTCCTCATAATAAAATACGTTTTCAATCCCCTAACTCGAAAGCACCTCCATCATCTTAACCAGATCAGGATTTAATTCTTCAATATGCTTCACCGCTTTTTCAAAAGGTGTGTAAATTATTTTTTTATCTATTATACCTATCATTTCATTTTTATGTCCGCCTAATAAGGCTGTAACTGCATTATAGCCTAACAAACTGGCATTTACTCTTTCCATGCAAGTTGGATTTCCACCGCGTTGAATGTGACCCAAAACTGTAACACGAATATCAAACTCGGGGCAATTCGCTTTTATCAAGTCGGCTACTTTGTATGCTCCACCCGATTCATCGCCTTCGGCAACCACAACAATTTTACTGGATTTAGAAGTCCGCCAATTTTTAATTTTATCTAACAGACTATTCACATCGCGTTTTAACTCCGGTACCAGTAAACCTTCGGCACCTGAGGCAATGGCACTTCTTAAAGCGATCAATCCGGCATCGCGGCCCATCACTTCAATAACAAAAACACGATCATGACTCTCAGCAGTATCTCTAATTTTATCTAAGGCTTCAACAACGGTATTTATTGCGGTATCATAACCAATGGTAAAATCGGTTCCTACCAAGTCGTTATCTATTGTACCCGCACAACCCACAATTGGAATGTTATAATGTTTCGATAATTCAATGGCACCTCTGAAACTGCCGTCGCCACCAATAATTACAAGACCGTCTAATTTTAATTCCTTTAAATTTTTTGCAGCAGTCTTTACTCCTTCATCCGTTCTGAAACGTTCGCTGCGGGCTGTTTTTAATATAGTACCGCCTCGCTGAATGATCCCTGAAACAGATGTTGTAGTTAAGATGTTGTATTTATTATCAATTACACCTTCGTATCCGCGTAAAAAACCAAGAACCTCAATATTATGATGGACCGCTGTTCTTACCACAGCGCGTAAACAGGCGTTCATTCCAGGCGAATCGCCTCCAGATGTTAAAACCCCGATCTTTTTCATATATCAAATATAGTGAAATGGAACGCAGATAACGCCGATTGCTTATGATTAATTAAGATTATTGCATTGTGAACCTGCCTTTGGCAGTTGGTGGTTAAAACAATAGAACACAGATTTAAAAAGATCAGGAGGATCAAAAGGATTTTTAAGGGTACTTAATCCTTTTTTATCCTTCTATATCCGTCACGACGCAGCGTGACCATGGCCTCTAAAATACTGAGTGTAGCTAAGTCCATCCAATCCAACAAAAAAATCCTATTAAATCCTTTTTATCCTATTAAATCTGTGTTCCATGGCCTCTAAAAAACTACCAAGCACAGCGAAGTTTAATCCTTGTACCATACTTTCAATTCCCACAAAAAAATCCTACTTTTACATAATGCCTCGCATTTTAGCTATAGATTACGGTTCAAAACGTGTAGGACTGGCTGTTACCGACCCATTGCAGATCATCGCATCCGGATTAACAACAGTTCATAGTAAAGATGTGATCGCATTTTTAGAAGATTATTTAAAAAAAGAAAGCGTGGAGTGTATTGTTGTTGGTGAGCCCAAAACCCTTATGAATGAAGCTTCCGACAGCGCCCGTTTCATCGATCCTTTTGTTACGCATTTAAAACGAAAATTTCCTACCATAAAAATTGACCGGTACGACGAGCGCTTTACCTCAACAATTGCCCATCAAACCATGCTTTTAGGAGGTTTGAAAAAGAAAGACAGACAGAACAAAGAAACAGTTGACATGGTAAGTGCCACTTTAATTTTGCAAAATTATTTAGAACACATAAAACATTAATTATGACCAACGAATCTGAAGACAAAATAAGAAAAGCTTTTGCAAGTAAAGGCGGAAGCGATGTTAAAGCATCTGACAGCTGGCAGATCTTTAAAATAATGAGTGAGTTTGTTGAAGGCTTTGAACGCATGAGTCGTATTGGTCCTTGTGTTTCCATTTTTGGTTCAGCGCGTACGCAGCCCGACAATAAATATTACATCATGGCAGAAGAAATTGCTTTTAAATTAACGCAAGAAGGTTATGGCGTAATTACCGGTGGCGGTCCTGGTATTATGGAAGCTGCCAACAAAGGCGCACAACGCGGCAAAGGTAAATCGGTTGGTTTGAACATTGATCTGCCTTTTGAACAAAAACCAAATGATTTCATTGACAGGGATAAAAGCATTGATTTTAATTATTTCTATGTGCGTAAAACCATTTTCTTAAAATACTCACAGGGTTTCATTGGCATGCCCGGCGGCTTTGGCACCATTGACGAATTGTTTGAAGCATTGACCTTGGTACAAACTAATAAGATCGCACACTTTCCGGTAGTACTGGTTGGTAAAGAGTATTGGCACGGATTGGTTGAATGGATGAAAGAAACAATGCTTAGTAAAGAACACAACATTAAACAAGAAGACCTTGAGTTATTTAAGATCGTTGATACAACCGATGAAGCGGTAAAACACATTGTTGATTTTTACAGTAAGTATATGTTAAAACCGAATTTTTAATTTTTATCTTGAATGGATTCCCTCTAAAAAAACCTGCTATTTGGCAGGTTTTTTTGCGTTTTTAGATGAATGTTTGTTATATTTGAGATTGCAAAAAACAATTTAACCGGATGGAGAATTCCCAGAAAAAGGATCAATTAACATACTACGATAATCAGGTTGCAGATTACGAAAAAGAGAACGGACTTTTAAAAAGAGGTTTGACCAGAGCTTATGAGCGTAAGGCTAAAATTATTTTGAAAGAACTGGCAGATGTTCAACCAAAACGGATATTGGAAATTGGTGCCGGAAGCGGATTAATGACTTACTTTTTTTCCACTCTTTATAAAGAAGAATTTGTTGCCTTAGATCTTTCAAAAGAAATGCTGGAGCTTGCCAAATCAAGAATTACCAATCCAAAATTTTCTTTTGTAGTTGGCGATGGTACTAAGCCTGATTTTGCAGATGGTTCGTTTGATGCCGTAATTGGTGTAGATATTATTCATCATCTGGATGACCCGCGTGCGGCTATGGCAGAATGGAAACGTTTGGTTAGACCGGGCGGTAAAATGGTTTTTTTAGAAACCAATGTTTACAATCCTATTATTTTAAGGAACATTGGCATTGAGCACGAAGTGCGTGCTTTTTTAAATACCGATAAAAACTTAACCTTGTGGCCAACTGATGCCGGCTGGGAAACTGTTAAGGTTAGTCCTGCCCCATCTTACACACCAGCCGGTCCAAAATTTATGGTGCCGCTTTTTCATCTTGTTGATATTATTTCTCCAAAAATTCCGGTATGGAAACGCATGGCAGCGCTGTGGTTAGTATCAGCTCAAAAAAAATAATTCTTTAAATTGAATGGCCTCAAAAAAAACAGTTAAAACAACTCCAGAAGTTATTACTGAAGCTCCTAAACCTTTGGTTCCCGATTTTTTTGAAAGATCAGGTAAAAATGGCGTTTTTGTTTGTGCTGCATTAATTTTTGTAGTTGCATTCTTTGTTTTCAAAGATTTCATGTTGCAAAAGAAAATGTTCCTGTTCAAAGATATTGGCAGCGACACATTGAATGGTGTGCTCCCTTATTTTTATGGCATGGCTGATTATATCCATACCACGGGCATGCCAAGCTGGAGCTGGGCCGAAGGGTTTGGTCAGGGCATATTCGCAGGCTTTATTCGTGATCCGTTTCAGTTAATATCTTATGCGGCCGGCACAAAAGCAATACCTTATATTTTTATTTACATTGAAGTTTTAAAAATAGTACTTGGTGGTTCGGTTTTTTACCTCTACTTAAAACAATTAAAGATCTCGAATTTTTCTGCTACGGTGGCGGCGTTGATGTTCTCCTTCTCAGGCTTCATGATCATTGGTGCCTGCTGGTACATTTTTACATACGAAGCATTTTGCATTGCTATGCTCTTATTATCCTTTGAATTACTTATTCAAAAGAACAAATGGCCCTTGTTCATTATTTCCATTTTTCTGGTATGTATCTCCATGCCGTTCAACTTGTATATTTATGGTCTTTTTCTTGCTGTTTACGCTGCATTCCGCCTTATACAATTCCCTGAATTCTCTCCTAAGAAATTAGGTCTTCTTTACGGGAAAATGATCTTACTCGGCGTTGCAGGAATGTTACTGAGCGGTCCTTTCCTATTGGAAAATATTGTTCAGTTATTGGAAAGTCCACGCGGAAGCGGTGGAAGTTCTTACTTTAATATTTTGGCATCAAAACCAATGTTCGATTTTCCTGACAGCTGGCAATTTGGTTCAGCAATGATGCGGATGTTTTCGAGTGATATTTTAGGAAGCGGCAGTAATTTCAAAGGGTGGAATCAGAATTTTTTGGAAGCACCTGCATCGTATTGCGGATTGCTTTCACTTGTGTTAATGCCGCAAATATTTTCTTTCCTTAATAAATCGGTTCGCCGCTGGTATATTATTTTACTAGTGATCTGGTTAATACCAACTATATTCCCTTATTTCCGCTACGCCTTCTGGTTGTTCTCCGGAGATTATTACAGAGCCTACTCTTTTTTCATTTCGTTGGTGTTCCTTATCTATTCGGCCATGGCAATGGACATGATCTTAAAACACAAAAAGATCAGTACCATTACACTTGGAGTTACAATGGTTCTTCTTTTCATTTTATTGAGTTATCCTTATTTCAAAGGCCTTGATTTTAACCGCGATGGCGCGCCGGATAAAGTAGTTGACGATGCAGTTTCCTTGTTTGTAAAAGCGTTTCTTGTTGCATATGCGGCCATATTATTTGTGATCAGTAAAGCAAAGAATACTGCCAATTTAAAATACCTTATCATTGCTTTGGTAAGCGTTGAATCTATTTACCTTTCAGGATTAACAGTTGGCAGAAGGGATATTGTGATGGCCCGTGAATTAAAGGAAAAAGTAGGATACAATGATTACACAAAAGAAGCGGTTGCCTATTTAAAAAGCATTGACAAATCGTTTTACAGAATTGATAAAGGCGGTTATTTTTCAGGTGGCGCCATGCATGGCAGCTTGATCGATCATAAGATCCAGGGCTATTACGGAACCTCTACCTATAATTCTTTTGCGCATCCAAGTTACATTAACTATTTCAGAGCATATGGCGTGAGTCATAAAGAAAATGAGTTTGAAGCAAGATGGGTGCCGGGTACAATAAGCAAACCTATTCTACAAACTCTTAATCACGTAAAATACATTTTAACCAAACCCGGACTAGCAAAAAACTGGGCTTTCAGTCACGATTCGATAAATAAATTTGGTGATGTTGTTGTTTTAAGAAGCAGATTTCAATTACCATTTGGCTTCACATATAACACCTTTATCAAGCAAAGCGATTTCGATAAATTATCGATGACCCAAAGAGATTTTGTGAGCCTGGTAGCTTGCTCAGTAAAAGATGAAGACATTTCAAAGATCGTTGGATTAAAAGAATATCAATTAAAAGATACGGTTCCCCTTACACAATTTACTTTAGATAAATATTCGGCGGATGTAAACGCTCTTAAAAAAGATTCTTTGAACCTAAGTGAATTCAGTCAAACAAAAATTGAAGGATCCATTACAGTCAGCGAAAACAAAATTTCGAATTTATCAATGGCCTTTGATGATGGTTGGAAATTAAAAGTAGATGGGCAACCAACCGAAAAACTTTATGTAAGCAATGGTCTTACCGGAATATATTTAACCAAAGGAACCCACAAGGTTGAAATGGAGTACAATTTACGTTACGTTAAGAAAGGCTTAATGATGAGTTTAGGAGGCTTAGCCTTTTGTGGCGGACTTCTCTTTTTCTTTAGAAGGACTAAATCTCAAAAAACTGAAGATTAAGCAATTAGGAAAATTCTGAAAAAGCGGAAAATACCTCCCAAACCCCACATTATTCCCAAAAAACTTGCTTGTTTTTTGAATTTTTTATATATTTGCCCCCTCAATTAAAAACTAAACAAGAAAAAGATGTTAATAGTACAAGTAAAAGAAGGCGATACAATTGAAAAAGCCTTAAAAAAGTTCAAGAAGAAATTTGAAAAAACAGGTGTTGTAAAACAGTTACGTGAGCGTCAAAAATTCACTAAGCCGTCTATCAAACGTCGCGAGCAAGTGATCAAAGCTGTTTACAAGCAAAAGCTTCAGCTTGGAGAATTTGATAAATAGATAAAACTGTTTATAATCATAATATTCCGTTTTTTCGGGATTGAATTCCTGAATTGAATTATCTAACTTCGATTCAGGAATTTTTATTTTATGCCTGTACCAAGCTTTCAAGACTTTTTGAATTATCTGCAGCACGAAAAAAAGTTCTCCAAACATACTATTCTCTCCTACACAAACGATCTCAACCAGTTTCAGGCCTATTTAAGCAAAGAAGTAAGCGGCATTAGCTTATTAGAGGTTAATTATCTTCAGGTACGCAGCTGGGTGGCCCAATTGATGGATACCGGCATTGCGGCCCGAAGTGTGAACCGCAAATTATCCAGCCTTAAATCCTATTACAAATACCTTCTTAAAAACAAGCATATAAGTATTAATCCACTGCAAAAAATTCAGGGACCAAAAACACCTAAACGCCTGCCGGTTTTTATTGACGAGAGCCAAATGGATACCCTTTTTGATGAAATTGAGTTTGAAGCCGGTTTTACAGGAATTCGCGACCGTTTAATGCTGGACATGTTTTATCAGACCGGGATCAGGCGGGCCGAATTAATTGGCCTTAAAGAGCAAGAT
>JANYIQ010000245.1 GCA_025362575.1 Bacteroidia bacterium | reverse complement strand
TACGATGAAAAAAACAATCGTAACAATTATTTGTACTATAAAAATTCCATCATCCTTACTCAACTAAAACAATACCCATACTATCAATTAAGTATTATTGGAATCTTTATTTTGGTATCTTATCTTGCATTTAGTTCTTCTCGAAAAGCTGAGCAAAATCAGGTGTGGGTGGGCATGAGTAAAGAAACGGCTCACCAATTAGGCACGCCTCTTTCGAGTTTAATGGGCTGGAACGAACATTTGCGGAGCATTGGCGTAGATGAAGGTGTAGTGAATGAAATGACGCGCGATATAAAACGCTTGAATACTATTACTGAACGTTTTTCAAAGATCGGATCTCAGCCAACTTTACAGGATGAAGATGTTTGTGTAGTGATGCGCAATGCCATTGATTATTTAAAACAACGCACTTCCAAAAATGTAGCTTATGAATTAGTGATGCCGGATAAAGAAGTGCATACACAAATGTCGGTTGCACTATTTGAATGGGTGGTTGAAAATCTTTGCAAGAATGCAGTGGATGCAATGGACGGTAAAGGACAATTAAAAGTAACCATTACCGAAATACCCGAAGGTGTTGCCATCGACATAAGTGATACCGGAAAAGGAATTCCCAAATCAAAATTCAAAACTGTATTTGAACCCGGCTTTACCACCAAGCAGCGCGGCTGGGGATTGGGCTTATCGCTTTGCAAACGCATTATTGAGAATTATCACAAAGGGAAAATATTTGTAATGAGCAGTGAGGCCGGCAAGGGCACCACCTTCAGGATCATACTTAATCGTTACTAAGTCATCCCGTCCAGATAACTATCGGGATGTTTCGGGATCTTTTTAGGGAAGATGTTGAAACTAGTTCAACATGACATTTCTTTGAGACTACATTCCCACCGGTTTATACAACACAGGTTTACTCGGACTCGCATCATTTTCGAAACTGGCGATCTGCAAATTGAGAATATATGTTCCGTCCATCACATCATTAGGAACATAAATTAATTCGGTAATGGTTTTATGAAATTGCGTATTGTTCGGATATTGCCAAAATTCGTGATGTGCTGCAAGAACGCCCCCATCCTGCTCGTTATCTACACTTGGAGTGTCAATTAAAATATGATCTACTCCAATTGAATTCAAATAGCTAATAGCTTCTTTACTTACAAAAGCAGGATTGGTATTTGAATATTGGAAATGCAATTTCGCAGGAGAATTAGAAAGTGTTCTGATAATGACAGCCTCCGCTTTCGATCCGCTTAAATGTGCTTCCAGACTTTTCTTAGAAATAACTTTATCGCCATTAATCTCATCTGGCAAAATAGTTACCACCTCAGCTAAGAACATGAATTGTTTTAAGCAATGATTGATGGTAACAAATTCCTTACTGATATGCCCCACACATTCGGTATGTGTTCCATTTCCATGTGGGTTAAAAGCAACGTTTCTAAAATTCACAGAACCACCCTGGTTCACATCTCCCACCCAGTCGCCCATGCGAACGGGCTCAATGCTCATTGGTTTAACATACCAGGCGCTAACACAATTTGGGTTAGTACTCAAGGGCATTGAGATATCGATCGGTTTATAAAGATCAATGCGGAATTCTTTTCCTTTATGTAAAATGGTTGCTATCATTTTTTCTCCGTGTTTCTCCGTGCCCTCTGTGTCTCCGTGGTTAACCTTAAAGTGCTTCTTTAAGCAGCTCTAGCTTCATCCCACGAGAACCTTTGATTAAAATTGTTTTGTTTTCGATCATTTGTTTTTTTAAATGTTCGAGGCACTCTTTTGTATTTTCAAATGACTTAAATGCATCATTTGCTTTTGCAAATTCAGAGCCGATTAAAATTACATCTTTAAAATTATTTTGTTTCAATAGTTCAATTATTTTTTTGTGCTCTTCGGCAGCGTATTCTCCCAACTCAAACATGTCTCCTAAAATAAGTAATTTACTTTCGGCAGGGTGTTTCACAAAATTCTCAATAGCCACCTTCATGCTCGAGGGGTTGGCGTTGTAGGCATCCAATATCAGAGTGTTCTTTTTTGTTTTCTCCAGCTGAGAGCGGTTCATACTTGGTACATATTCAGAAAGTGCTTCACTGATCTTTTCATCTTCCACTTTAAAATAATTTCCGATACAAGTGGCGCATAATAAGTTTATGAAATTATAATGCCCAATGATATGTGTTTTTATGAGCGGTAGTTTTTTCCAGTCTTTTTCGTTGTAACGGGTGGTCCATTTAAAACTCACAAATTCTGTATCCGAAAAGTCTTTACCGATCACGTCAAATAATTTTGTAGTTCCGTAAGTGATCTTATCATTTTCTTTAGCAAGATCAAGCAACACATTATCATCTCCATTAATAAAAACCTTGCCGCCTTTTTGTTTAATGAAACGGTACATTTCGCTCTTTCCTTTTTTAACACCTTCCTCGCCGCCAAAACCTTCCAAATGCGCCTTCCCAATATTAGTTATTAAACCAAAGTCGGGTTCTGCAATTTTACAAAGCATATCTATTTCACCTTGGTGATTGGCGCCCATTTCCACAACAGCCATCTCATGTTCAGGTTTAATGGAGAGTAACGTTAAAGGCACACCAATATGATTATTTAAATTGCCTATCGTTGCCAGTGTGTTATATTTCTTTGAAAGCACTGCATGGATAAGTTCTTTGTTGGTAGTTTTGCCGTTACTGCCGGTAATAGCAAGTATGGGAATACTTAATTGTTTGCGGTGATGATTCGCCAGATCCTGTAAAGCCTTTAAAACATCATCTACTAAAAATATGGTTTTACCATTGGCATATTTTTCTTCGTCTACAATTGCATAAGCGCAGCCGCCTTCTGTTGCTTTTGGAGCAAATTCGTTGGCATTAAAATTATCGCCCTTCAGCGAAAAAAATATCGCACCATTTTCGAGCTTGCGTGTGTCGGTGCAGATCTTCTGATCGCACTTTAAAAAATAAGTATAGAGTGTTTCTATGTTCACTTTTGGCATACTACAAAATAAAAAAACCCCCAACATGTTTGTTGAGGGTTTCAGTTTTATTTATTAACACAATTATTTTCCCATTCCAACCGGGCTACCAACTCTTGTCATTGCACAACGGAAACCGATATGTGCAGTAGACTGACGTTGATCTAAATATCTACGAGTACCAGGGTTCAAGAAGTAGGCACGGTCTCTCCAGCTACCACCTTTATAAACACGGGCTTTATCGTTAATTAAAGAGGTTTTTGCATATTCGTACATTAACTTGGCAGCTTTATCTGTAAAGGCATCTTCACCTTCAGCAAAATAAATACTTGAGTTAATATCACCATCTAAATAACTGATATAATCAGCTGTTTTGTAATTTCTTCTTTCGTCTAAGTTATCGGCAGCAACAGCAGAAGAAACTTCTCTCCATTGTACGCGACCCGGGATGTCTGATTTACCTTCAGGGGTTACGTTCTTGTTACCGTTAACTTGTTCAGGATCTGCAGCATTTTGACCGGTCATAACAGTTAATAAACTATCAACTGATTCTTCTTCTGAGTTACTGGAAAGGTTTTCTCCATGCGGACCCGGACGAGTAGTTTTTTGTTTGAATTTCTGATAAACAGGACCATCAACGTTAGTTAAGATATCACCACCTAAACCACCAACTAAAGTAGTACTATCACGTTTTTGAGTAGTGAATACGTTACCACGGAAAGGGCGGAACTCATCAGCATCAATTACTGTAGAAGCACGATATACGTCCATTACCCACTCAGAAACGTTACCGGCCATGTTATATAAACCGTAATCGTTAGGCCAGTATGAATAAACAGGAGCAGTTACATCGGCGTTATCATTTAAGAAACCTGCAGTACCCATGTAATCACCGGCACCACGTACGAAGTTAGCATTGATCTGACCAATATATTCGTCAGTTGCGTTACGAACACCATGTCCGTTCCAAGGATAGATACGACGATCAGTAATACGCTCACCGATTGTGTTACCAATTAAACCATAAGCAGCATATTCCCACTCAGCTTCTGTTGGTAAACGGTATTTCGGTAAAAAGATACCATCTTCCATACGTACATCACGCTCAGGATTTTGTTCGTCAAATGAAGGTAATTTTTGTTTTAATTGTCCTTGCCATTTACCTGCCAAATAAGCTTCTGTAGAGAAGTAATCCTGGTCAGATGGATTTGGAACGTGCTCTAATAAACCTTCACGAATCAGGATAAACTCGTTAACGCGGTCAGTTCTCCAAGCACAAAATTCGTTAGCTTGTAACCAGTTGATACCAACAACAGGGTAATCGCGGTATGCCGGGTGACGTAAATAATATTCAACGTAAGGCTCATTATAAGCTAATTTTTCACGCCAAACTAAAGTATCAGGCAATGCTTTATAATAGATATCCGGAAAAGTTGGCCCGAATACACGGCTACTCCAATATAAATACTCTAAATAAGAGAAGTTACTTACTTCGGTCTCGTCCATATAAAACGAAGAAACGGTAACCCTGCGCGGAACGTTATTCCATTCGTAAGTTACGTCGTGCTCGGTACGACCCATTGTAAATGTACCACCTTCAATAAGAACCAATCCGGGACCGGTTTCTTGCTCTTCGTATGGTACCTTTTCAAAACCACCATTGGTCGGGTCATTGTAAGCCCAACCTGTTACCGGTGAACGATCCATAGCACATGATGTTAAAATCATGGCCATAATGGCAGTCAGGGTTTTACGGTTTTTTATCCAATTCATCTTCATAATTATTTAACTTAACTTAACGCTATAACGAAATATAATACTAAAGGTTACAATTTTTTTTAGAAAGATGGGCAACTAATGGTTCTGTATTTCTTTCTTTTTGGCTTACACTCGAACTGAAGTTGCAGAGAAACCTCGTGCGACCCAGCTGTGTTACCTGCTAATTTTGAGATAGTTACGTCGTAACTGTAACCTACTTTAAAGTTCTTTGTTTGTAAACCAACTAAAGCAATAACGGCATCACTATTACGATACCATAAACCAGCTACAAAAGCTCCTTTAACATAATAGATACCTAAATTAAGCTGGGTGAACTTTTGTTGTTGTTGGAACAAAATATTTGGAGATAAGTAACTTGCACCACCTTTTTCGAGTTCGATAATAGCACCACCATGAATTGTGAATTTAGCAGGTAATTTAGATACACCTAATAAACCTTCGTCAGGCTGAGTAATATGGTTGGCGGCAAAACCGAAGAAATAACGCTTGCTATATCCTAAGATACCTGCAGAGAAATCGGCATTGTGCTTGGTTTGAGATGGGATAACTTCGTTGGTATTCCATACGAAACCACGTCTCGGATCGATCATATCGCCAAAGTTAAGCTTGGTACGGTCTAATGTTTTTTGGAAATAAGTAGCTTGCAAGCCCATTTTTAATGAAAACTCACGATTTACGGGTAAAAGGTAAGAGTACATGAAGCTGGCTGTAGTAGTTTTAAGGGTTCCACGAGCCTGATCATCGGTAGTAACTAAAATACCAATTCCACCGGCCAAAGCATCGAAATGCTGATCGTACGATGCACTATAAGTAACGTAAGTACCCGATAAATTGGGCCACTGATTACGATAATTCAAGCAAATACGCGGACAGCGGGCTGTACCTGCAAAAGCAGGATTTAGATACGTAGGATTAGCGTAGAATTGCGTGAACTGAGGGTCCTGAGCTTTTAACTCCACACAAAATCCTAATGTAACAAGTAAAAATAGTGCTACCTTTTTAGTCATAAAGAAGTAATCGAGTCGCCTCATGATTATACAAATTTAATAATCTATTTTTAAAAACAAAAAATTTATTTAAACAATATTTTCCTATGGTATGCGTTATTTCCGTAAATTACAGCTAATGAAACGCACTCGGTTTATATACATTGTTACGCTTTTAATGAGTTTTGGGTTGCTTTTTGGTCAAAAAAACAAAGAAATCAACGATAAAGCTCTTGAAGCTACTGACTTAAAAAAAGCGGTTTCATCTACTTTTCTGACCGAAACACCTCAAATGCCCTTAAAATTGGAAAATGCGCATTACGACTCAAAACGCAAAAACCTTCCTTATTTCTTAGTTTCTAAAACAATTGGCTTAACAAGTTCGATCGAAGGCAGTCTTAAAAACATCAGAACGGTTGAATTATCATCTGAAGTTTCCAAAAAAATTCTTGATTTTTACAACGCATACATTACCGATCAATTTCAAACCGAAACATCTTACGGACAAGCCGGAAACACTCAGATCGGCTATCTTAAAATAATTCCGTATCGCTTAAACAATCGGAACTTAATTGAAGAGCTTGTGTCTTACGATGCAGATCTTGAAGTTTTATCTGATAACGGTAAAACACAAAAAACGGTTTCAACAAGTGCCTTTAAAAACACTTCCGTTCTTGGCAGCGGCAAATGGTACAAGATCGGGATCACAAAAACAGGAGCTTACAAAATTGACAAAACATTTTTGCAAAACATTGGTGTTGATGTGACCGGGGTAGACCCCAAGAACATTCGCGTTTACGGAAATGGCGGCCATATGCTTCCACTTTCTAATTCTACTTTCAGATACGACGATCTTGAAGAAAATGCCATTCAGTTTGTAGGTAACGAAACCGATGGGGTTCTCGACAACAGCGATTACATTGTTTTTTATGGTGTTGGAACCGATGAGTGGAAACATGATCTGACACATAATTTCAGTTGCCTGGATTATTATCATCAGCCAAATTATTTCAGCGATACGAGTTATTATTTCATTAATACTGATCTTGGGCCCGGCAAGAGAATTATTTCAAAACCAAGTTTAACAGGTATACCAACAAATGTGGTCACTAATTACGATTATTACGACTATCATGAAGCCAACACAACTAACTTCATTAAATCGGGTAGGAATTTTTACGGAGAATATTTTGATCTTACTAACAGCTATTCATTCACCTACCCTATTCCGGGCTTGGTATCAACCGATACGGTTCGCGCCTCGGTTACCATGGCGGCAAGATGTGGAATTAACTCGGTGTATTCAGTTGCATACTGTGGATCGAATTCTACTTTTGGAGTAAGTTACGTGAACGTAAATGATTATTTAAGTGATTATGTTGCTATTGGAACCGGTTGTTCAAAGGCTATAGCCAACAGTTCAAACATTATCAGTTTTAATATTACAAAGCAAACGCCCTCGGCAATTGCCTGGTTAGATAAACTTATGTTTAACTGTAGGAGAAATTTATCGTTTTTAAATTCACAATTTTTATTCCGTGATGCTAAAAGTGCAGCGCCCGGCAATGCCACAAATTTCGTTCTATCAAATCCCGGTAATGCAGCTAACGTTTCTATATGGGATGTAAGTGATGCGATCAATCCTAAAAATCAAATTTACAATGTTACGGGAACGCAATATGATTTTACTGTTAATAACGATTCATTGAAAGAGTTCTTGGTATTTAACGGAAGTGATTTTCTAAGTCCTGTTTTTATTACTAAGGTACTCAATCAAAATTTGCATTCAGTTGCACAGGCCGATTATATCATTGTAACCTACCCGGGTTTTCTTGAACAGGCCAATCGACTGGCGCAGATCCATCAGCAAAATGATTCGCTAACTGTTTCTGTTGTTACCACCGACCAGATCTATAATGAATTTTCAAGCGGTAAGCCGGATATTGTAGCTATAAGAGATTTTGTTCGAATGCTATATAAACGAAATCTTTCATCAGGTAAAGAAGTAAAATATCTTTTGCTTTTGGGAGATGGGTCTTACAGAACTAAGGATCGTTATGCCTACGGCAATACCGCACTTATTCCTGTTTTTGAAACTGAAAACTCTTATTCACCTACTCTTTCAACCGTAACTGATGATTTTTTTGCATGGATGGATGATGGCGAAGGGGCTGATGAAACCGGCGCTTTAGTGGATGTGGGTGTGGGGCGTTTTCCTGTAAACACCTTGCAGCAGGCAACCGATGCGGTTTCTAAAGTGCAGGCTTACTACAAAAAGAATTACAATTTTACACTTGAAGAAACTGACTATATTTCTTCCTGTACCACTAACAATTGTTATCCACAGGGTGACTGGCGCAACTGGGTTTGTTTTGTTGCTGATGACGAAGATTTTCAGCAACACATGGGTGATGCCGACATTCTTGCAAAAGCCTTAAAAATTTCTCATCCTGAATATAACATCGATAAAATTTATGCCGATTCTTATTTACAATATACCACACCCGGCGGACAGCGCTACCCGGATGCCAGTTCGGCAATTGATCACAGGGTTGAAAAAGGTGCTCTTGTTTTAAATTATACCGGCCACGGGGGTGAGGTTGGTTTAGGCCATGAACGTTATTTAGAACTTTCTCAGATCCAGGGATACAACAACCTGTGTAACATGCCGCTCTTTGTTACAGCAACCTGCGAATTTAGCCGTTTCGATGATCCCGAAAGAACCTCAGCCGGCGAATATTGTTTTTTGAATCCTAACGGTGCAGCCATTGCCCTTTTAACAACGGTTCGACTTGCCTTTTCAAATACAAATCTGATCTTAAATAAAAATCTTTATGATTTTATTTTCGAGCCATTACCAAACGGGAAAATGCCGGCGCTTGGCGATATGGTAAAACTAACCAAACAAAAATCCGGACTTAGTTTTTATTATCTTAATTTCCATTTATTAGGCGATCCTGCTTTACGACTTGCTTATCCACAAAAAGAAGTGTTCACTACAAGCATTAATGGCAAGCCCGTTTCTTCAACTGTTTTCGATACAATTAAGGCCTTATCCAAAGTTACCATTACCGGATTTGTTGGTGAAAAAGATGGCGTAAAAATTAAAAAGCTCACCAATTTTAATGGTGTTCTTTATCCAACTGTTTTTGATAAGGAGCAGCAAATTACCTGTCTCGGAAATGATGTTGCATCACTTGTACTTGGTTTACCGTTTCAGTTCTTACTTCAAAAAAACATTATCTATAAAGGAAAAGTTCAGGTAAGCAATGGCGATTTCACTTTTACGTTTATGGTGCCAAAAGACATTTCTTACAATTATGATCTCGGAAAAATAAGTTATTATGCGCACAATGGCATTATAGATGCAAGCGGAAGTAATAAGAATTTTTATTTAGGAGGTTCGGCAACCAACATTGCACCTGATAATGCCGGTCCATCTGTATCACTTTACCTGAATGATAAAAAATTTGTGTCAGGTGGAACTACAAATGAAAAACCAAATCTATATGCTGAGGTTACTGATTCCAGCGGAATTAATACTGTTGGTACAGGAATAGGTCATGACATTGCAGCTATCATTGATGAAAATTCAAGTAAGCCCATTATTTTAAATGATTATTACGAGTCGAACCTGAACAGTTATCAGGCAGGAAAAATAAAGTATCCGTTCAACACCCTTTCGGAAGGTAATCACCGTTTAAGTTTAAAAGTATGGGATGTTCAGAATAATTCCTCGGTTGCTTATACTGATTTTGTGGTGGCTAAATCGGCCGAAATGGCGCTGACCCATGTTTTAAACTACCCGAACCCATTTACAACCAGAACAAAGTTTTATTTTGAAAATAACCAATGCTGTAATACATTGAAAGTTAACATTCAGATATTTACAATAAGCGGTAAAGTGGTAAAAACCATAAGTTTATCAATGAAAAACAATGGCTTCAGATCTGATGCCATAGATTGGGATGGCAAGGATGATTTTGGAGATAAACTCGCAAAAGGCGTTTACATTTATAAGATAAGCGTAAGCGATGCAGAGAACAAAAAAGCCGAAAAAACAGAGAAATTAGTAATATTAAATTAGTACATTTGACACTCATTTTTTGTGAGCAAGAATTTTTATAATATGATTAAAAAGAGTTTAGTTCCGGTAACTGCGTTTTGCTGTTTGTTTTCTTTTTCAGGAAACGCACAGGTTAGCAATACGCAGCAATTAACCGGAAGCTTAAATCCGATCACAACCTCTGTTCCTTTCTTACTTATTGCGCCTGATTCACGTCAGGGCGGCATGGGTGAGTGCGGTGCAGCAACAGCCCCCGATGTAAATTCAATTCACTGGAATGGCTCAAAGTTAGCCTTTGCTGATAAAAGCACGGCCGTTGGAATTTCTTACACACCATGGTTACGCCAATTGGTTCCGGATATCAGTTTATCTTATTTAAGCGGTTACCACAGGATCAGTAAAACAAGTGTAATTGGTGCTTCCCTGCGTTATTTTTCTTTGGGAAATATTACGTTCACTGACATTTTAGGAAATACAACCGGACAATTTAAACCGAATGAATTTGCGATCGATCTTGCTTACTCACAAAAATTATCAGAGACCTTTGCTGCAGGAATTGCATTACGTTACATCAACTCCAATTTAACGGGTGGTGTATCCATAAATGGAAATCAACCTACTCATGCGGGCCAATCGGTTGCGGTTGATATATCGATGTATTATCAGACCAAAAAGAATTTTGAATTAGCCGATAAAAAAACAAAGGTTTCAGTTGGTCTTGCTTTCACGAATATTGGCTCTAAGATCTCGTATACAACTGTAAAAAACTTTATTCCAATGAATTTACGCTTGGGAGCAGGTTATAAAATTGAGATCGACGATTATAACACGTTTGGAATATATGCTGATGCAAATAAATTACTGGTACCTACTCCACCGGTTTATTTAAAAACGGCAACAGGCAGTGACTCCATTAACCCTGCAACAAACTCTAAATATATTCTTGCCGGTAAAGATCCGAATGTAGCCATCACAAAAGGTATCTTCCAGTCGTTTAACGATGCTCCCGGCGGTTTCAAAGAAGAGATGCGCGAAGTAAATATTGCAGCAGGTTTCGAATACTGGTACGGTGCACCAAAAGCTTTAGCTGTTAGAGCGGGTTATTTTTATGAAAACAAAACAAAAGGCGGGCGTCAGTTTTTTACAATCGGTTTAGGTGTAAGATACAGTGTGTTTGGTTTAGACATGGCTTATTTGATACCAACAACATTGCGTAATCCATTACAAAATACTTTACGCTTTACTTTAACTTTTGACTTTGATGCATTTAAGGGTCAGAATAAAGATAGTGGTGGTGGCGCAGCTACCGCAGCTCCTTTTTAAGAAATTTTCTCTTTCAGAAAATTAAAGAATTTCAATCCCGTATTCGTATCTAAATTGCAATAATCGATCAACTCTTGTTTAGTAGTTTCATTGATTATTGGATTAGATTCTGTTAACAAACTTTCGTAAGCATTCATGGCAATTAAACCACTCGAAATTTGCTGCTGTTCATATTCAGAAGTTCCATTCACAATTTCAGAGACTGCCTTCAATGAAAAATTTCCTTTGAATTTTGGGTGGTAATAATGAAAATGCTGAACGATGTCAGAAATGTCGCGCATTCTACTCAACAGCAACTTTATCTCTTTTGTGTATTGAGGAAATAAATTCTCAAGCTGATTCAGGATCTGAACTTCCAGATTTTTATCGTAAACAATTATAGTCTCAAAATTTTTGGCAGATGCTATGAGTTTTTTTAAGAACTCCTCTCTTCCGTCACTTTCAATTGGCTTAAAATAATTAATATACTCAACCCCATCCTTTGTTTCAAAACATACCGAAAATAAAAAAGGCACCTGCTCAAATGGCTTGCAGCCTTCGTATTTAGGCAATGCGGCCGACCAGATCTCCATATCCAGAAAACAAAATGTTTTGCCTATCGAATCAATAAATGTTTTAACTGCTGAGGCATTTACATATTCTTTTCCATGCTTCATGCTTTCGACCTGGATCTTCAAAAACGACTTCATTTCTTCATCTTCCGGAATCTTCTCTACAACATCAATGCCGCGACTGTACCAGTTGAACAATTGCTCCTTATCGGTTTTACCCAATTTAAAAATAGAATTTTCCTGATTGGTATTTTTCCAGCAGGTGCCCAAAAAATCACAACCATAAGGGGTAAAACAATGTTTTCCAATGGGCACATTTGGTATTGTATTTTGATCCAAACACAAAACGATCTTATCGATCTGATGCTGAAAATACGTGATGTTCTTCTCGGCATCCTTTTTAATACTCCGCCTTTTAAACAACGTCTTATAATTTAATTCATCGTGAAACACATAATCACCGTTAAGATTTACAAGATAAAAATCACATAAATTATCCAGACAATTTTTTACAACGTAATATTGAAGGCATGCATCCTTTACATAAGTATCACTCACTTTTAATGAGCTTTTTACTTCATATGCAATCCAGCCTTCCGTGGTGAGTTCCAGAATATCCACCATAACCAGAACATGGTTAAAGATGAAGGTAGCTTCGTAAATTACGCATTGCTTTTTTTCGATCAATTCTTTTGTAAGAATGGCTGCATTCTGCAAATTCTTTGTTTCAAGCGAAACATCAATGCCTCCCGGAAATAATTTTTGCGCCGCATAACCAACATCATGCCCGCGCTTGAAGGTCAATAGTTTTTCCTTTGAAAGCGGATCCTTTAGATGATTGAAATTCTTATACAGAAAAAATGCCTTATGACATTGCTCAAATTTTAAAAATGAAGTTTTGCTGATCTTGTATGTTGATTCACTCATCTAATTTCTTTTTGAAACAAATGAAAAAGAAATTAAATCGTATTTAACTGCTTAATGGTTGCGGCAGGATCCTTACTTGCAAAAACAGTGTTGCCGGCCACCAAAACATCGGCGCCACATTCCAGTAGTTTTTTGTAATTATTCAGATCTACACCACCGTCAATTTCAATTTTGGCTTTGGAATTTTTGCTGATGATCATTTGCTTCAGCTGTTTTACTTTCGCGTACGTGTTCTCAATGAATTTTTGCCCGCCAAAGCCCGGATTCACACTCATCAAACAAACCAGATCAATGTCGGCAATGATATCTTCTAACAAATGAACCGAAGTGTGCGGATTCAAAGCAACTCCGGCTTGCATGCCACAATTTTTTATGTTCTGAATGCTGCGGTGTAAATGAGGACAGGCTTCATAATGCACTGTTAAAATATCAGCACCGGCATCTTTAAAGGTTTGAGTATATCTATCGGGATCAACTATCATTAAGTGCACATCCAAAGGTTTTTTGGCATGTTTCTTAATGGCTTTGATAACCGGGAAACCAAATGAAATATTAGGAACAAAAACTCCATCCATAATATCAACATGAAACCAATCTGCAGAACTGCTATTGATCATTTCAACATCGCGTTGCAAATTGGCGAAGTCGGCCGATAGGATCGATGGCGCAATAATATGACTCATTGAGTTTAAGGTTTTACATTGTTAGCTAAAAGCATTAAATCCTGTAACATCCATTCCTGTAATTAGTAAATGAATATCGTGCGTTCCTTCATAAGTGATAACACTTTCTAAATTCATCATGTGGCGCATGATAGGGTATTCGCCCGTAATGCCCATCCCACCATGAATTTGACGTGCCTCACGTGCAATGGTCAGAGCCATGTTAACGTTATTACGTTTTGCCATACTGATCTGTGCAGGCGTTGCGCGGTGTTCATTTTTTAAAACACCTAAACGCCAGGTTAACATTTGTGCCTTGGTAATTTCGGTGATCATCTCAGCTAATTTTTTTTGTGTTAACTGAAACGCTCCGATCGGTTTTCCAAACTGAATACGTTCTTTACTGTAACGCAATGCGCTATCATAACAATCCATAGCTGCACCAATAACACCCCAGGCAATTCCAAAACGGGCGCTGTTCAAACAACCCAATGGGCCTTTTAATCCTTTAATATTTGGAAATAAATTTTCTTTCGGAACTTTTACATTATCAAAAACCAAT
This sequence comes from Bacteroidia bacterium, assembly GCA_025362575.1. Classification (GTDB taxonomy): domain Bacteria; phylum Bacteroidota; class Bacteroidia; order B-17B0; family Aurantibacillaceae; genus JAHEYG01. The sequence continues at coordinate 1,736 of JANYIQ010000245.1, read as the reverse complement.
TCGCCGGTTGCGCTTGCACGTAAACTCCATTTACCGTGAGTTTCAGGAGTTGTAAATCCTTCCATACCACGCTCAACAATTAAACCGCGAATATCTCCAGCCTCATCTTTTGCCCAAACCACCGCAATATCTGCAAAAGGTGAATTACTGATCCACATTTTGGCGCCGTTCAATAAATAATGATCGCCTTTATCTTTAATGTTGGTGATCATACCATTAGGATTGCTACCGTGATCAGGTTCTGTTAATCCAAAACAACCCATGATTTCACCGGCAGCTAATTTTGGCAAATATTTTTTCTTTTGGGCTTCGCTTCCGTATGTGAAGATCGGGAACATAACCAATGAGCTTTGTACCGAAGCCGTAGAGCGTAAACCGCTATCGCCACGCTCTAATTCCTGCATGATCAAACCGTAAGAGATCTGGTCTAATCCAGGCCCTCCGTACTCAACAGGTATATAAGGACCAAAAGCGCCTATTTCGGCAAGGCCTTTTATCCATTGTTTTGGGAATTTTGTGGTTTGACAAGCCTCCTCAACGATAGGAGTTACTTCCTTCTTAACCCATGCACGGGCTGTATCGCGTATCAACTTATGTTCATCCGACAATAATTCATCCATTAAATAGTAGTCGTGTGCCTGAAAATTATCTGTTGCCATTTATTAAAAAATTTTGAGCAAAATTAAGAATATTAACAACATAAAACGATTTTAATCCCCTATGGTTTTTTAAGAATTGTTGATTATATTTGTTTAGAGCAGATTTTACAGTATTGACTAAATTTCTAAATAGCCTTTTTATCCTTTTTTCTTTGTGCACGTTCAGTGTTAAGGGTCAGGATATTCATTTTTCTCAATACAATGGCTCGGTTCTGAATCTAAGTCCGGCCTTTACCGGGTTTTTCGATGGTGATTACCGTTTTAACGGAATTTACAGAAGTCAGTGGTCGGCAGTACCTGTGCCCTACCGCACTTTTTCAATGGCGGCCGACATGCGTTACAAACCAAAAATGATGCACAGCGATGTAATTGGAATGGGAATTATAATTAACAGTGATAAAGCCGGAGACGCATTTTACACCGGCAACCAGTTTTACCTCAGCGGTTCGTATATTCATAAAGCCGATCGCGATTCAAATTTATTGATCGCCGGAGGTTTGGGAATTGGAATAAACAATGCTAATTTCAATTACAATAAAATGACATTTGACAATCAGTATGATGGTTTTGCTTATAATGCCGCTTTAAATACAGGCGAAAAATTCAACTCCAACTCAACCACTTTTGCAGATATAAATCTGGGCCTGGCCGCGCAATATAATTACAACAACATTGCAAAAGTTATTTATTCGTTTTCGTTCAACCACCTAACAAGTCCTGTTATCAGTTATCAGGGAAACCCAATGAGCAAGCTGGATAACAAGCGCCAGCATTACATAAATGTAACTACTCCCATTAATATTAACTGGATCTGGATAAATGAATTGATGTTCTCACATCAGGGCAATTATAAAGAATTTGTTCCGGGCTCTTCCATAAAATATGTAATGGATCCTGAAAAAAACAGTACTGTAATGTTGGGATTTTATGCGCGTACAAAAGATGCTTTTATCACCCGTTTAGGTTATACTTTTAAGATGACAACCTGCGGCGTTAGTTACGATCTTAATACCAGCAAATTCATAGCAGCTACCAATCGCCGCGGCGCCATTGAGTTTTTTGTAACTCACATTATAA
>JANYIQ010000222.1 GCA_025362575.1 Bacteroidia bacterium | reverse complement strand
CCGGCGCATGATGAGCGCGATTATAAATTTGCGAAACATTTTGGGTTGGAGTTGCCGCAGGTTATTACTCCGAACACCGAACATAATTTTGATGAAGCAAGCTGGGATGAAAAAGAAGGTAAATTAATTAACTCCGACTTTTTAAATGGTTTGGAAGTAAAAGCTGCCATTAAAAAAGCGATTGAAGAAATTGAAAAACGCAATTTAGGAAAAGGCAAAGTAAACTTCCGTTTGCGTGATGCTGTTTTTGGCAGACAACGTTATTGGGGAGAACCAATTCCTATTTATTATAAAGATGGTATTGCACATGCAATGCCGGAAAATGAATTGCCTTTGATTTTACCGGAAGTAGATAAATATTTACCTACCGAAGACGGAGAGCCACCACTGGCAAGAGCAAAAGATTGGAAATATAAAGGAGAATTTGCTTACGAACACAGCACTATGCCGGGTTGGGCAGGGAGCTCTTGGTATTTTTTGCGTTACATGGATGCAAAGAATAAAACCGCTTTCGCAGATAAAAAAGTTATTGACTACTGGAAGAATGTTGACTTATACATCGGCGGCAGCGAACACGCCACCGGACATTTATTGTACGTTCGTTTTTGGACCAAGTTTTTAAAAGACCTTGGATACATTAACGTTGATGAGCCTGCTCAGAAGTTGATCAACCAAGGGATGATACAGGGAAGAAGTAATTTTGTTTACATTGTTCAGTACAATCTCATGAGTTCAGAAGATGTAGATTTAACAAAACTGATAAGTGCTTTTGTTTCAAAAGAAATTGCTCAGGACTTTAATAATTCGAATGAGGAAGTTGTTTCGAGAATAAAATTGCAAATGAATAACATCATTCGCGAAACTTTTCCTGATCGTACTGACATTACGTGCAATCCAAAAATTAGTCGTTTTAATGTTGATGTAAATATTGTTGAAAATGATATTCTCGATGTAAGTGCATTCAAAAAGTGGAGAAAAGAATATGCGAATGCTTTATTCATTTTAGAAGGGGACAAGTACTTTTGTGGGGTTGAAGTAGAAAAAATGTCCAAATCCAAATTCAACGTTGTTTCTCCTGATGACATTTGTGAAAAATTTGGTGCTGATACGTTACGTTTATACGAAATGTTCTTAGGTCCTTTAGAGCAAAGCAAACCCTGGAATACTAATGGAATTACAGGTGTTAGCGGTTTCTTAAAAAAATTGTGGCGCCTCTTTTTTCTCCCTCTCCCCTCGGGAGAGGGCCGGGGTGAGGGCCACACCGTGAGCGATGAAGCTCCAACAAAAGCTGAATTAAAAACCTTACACAAGACCATCAAAAAAATTACGGAAGACATTGATCGTTTTTCGTTTAATACTTCGGTAAGTAATTTCATGATCTGTGTTAATGAACTAAGCGACTTAAAATGCAATAAGAAAGCGATCTTAGAGCCTTTGCTTATCTTAGTTTCTCCCTATGCGCCGCATATTGCCGAAGAATTATGGAGTCAGTTAGAGCATAAAGAAAGTATAGCTTGCGCACCATTCCCTGAATTTAACGAAAGCTATTTAGTAGAAGATAATTTCAATTATCCGGTTTCGTTCAATGGCAAAATGCGATTTCAAATGGAATTACCTTCTACATTAAGCGTTCAGGAAATTGAGAAGCTGGTAATGGAAGCTGAGCAAACACATAAATACTTAGAAGGCAAAACGCCTAAAAAAGTAATTATAGTGCCAAAAAAAATAGTGAATATAGTTGTTTAATAGCGGCCGTCATTGCGAGCGATAGCGAAGCAATCTGTTGTGATAAGAGATTGCTTCGTCCTCCGTCCTCGCAATGACGAACGTTCCAAAAAATTGAATGCGTCTTTTAACTTTCATATTGGTTCTTCTTTTATGCGTTTCTTTCAAAAAAGAAGAGCCCGAAACCATTCTTTGGCAGGAAGAAAAACTTTTAACCTGGGATGATTTCAGAGGCAAGCCCGAAAAACGTTTCGCGGCCGCTTCCACGCATTACGATATCATTAAAGAACTTCAGGATAATTCCAATTCTGCAAACATAAACATCAAAGCTATTTTTTTCTGTAAGAGGTCGTGGAAAAAGAAAAGCTGGATCAACGAATCCGTTTTAAGGCATGAACAAAAACATTTTGACATTGTAGAATTATTCGCGCGCAAGCTTCGTAAACTGATCTTCGAACAAAAGTATTTGGATTACAATGATGTAAAAATAAAAACCGATTCTCTATATACCATCATTGATAAAGAAATGGATGTGTATCAGGATAAATACGACGAAGAAACAGATGGTTCCATGAATGGCGATAAACAAAGAGAATGGGAACCTAAGATCATGACTGAAATAAAAAAACTCGACACCTTTAAAAACACAGAACTGAAGCTATCTTTTAGCAAAAAATAGCTTTTTTTGACTTTTTTGTGCTACTTTTAGATATGAATATTTTCAGACCTTTTTTACTCTTAATTTTTCTGGGATCATGTTTTTGCATAGCCGCTCAAACTTCCATGAAAGAAGGCGCATGGCGCGGCGTTCTTATGTTGACTGAAAAACGAAATGAATTAATTCTTCCTTTTAATTTTGTGGTTCGTAATGTTAAAACCACACCCGTCTTTGAGGTAACAAACGCCGAAGAAAAAATTGCGATCACCGAAGTGAGTTTTAAGTCCGATTCTGTATTCTTTAAAATGCCAATATTCGACAGTGAATTCAGAACTGTTTTAAAACGCGATACTTTATTTGGAGTTTGGATCAATCATGCCAAAACAGAAAAGAATGTAATTCCTTTTGAAGCTTATTACAATGATAAAAATCGTTTTAATACCGATAAACCCTCTACAGCCGATTTTACCGGAACTTACGAAGTCACCTTCAATCCAAAGGCTAAAGACGAATACAAAGCCATTGGTATTTTTAAACAGCACAACAATAAAGTAACAGGAACCTTTTTAACCGAAACCGGTGATTACCGTTATTTAGAAGGGGCTGCACAAAATAATAACATGAGTGTATCTTGCTTCGACGGTGCACATGCTTTTTTATTCTTCGCAAATTCAAAAGTAAAAAAAGGCAAGGCAGATACTTTAGAAGGTAAAGCATTTTACGGAATTTCCGGTAAAGAAGATTGGGTAGCCGTAAGAAACGAAAATTTTAAATTGCGCAATCCTGAAAGTCTCACCTACCTAACTTCTACCGACGAGAAAGTTAATTTTACTTTCAACAATTTAAAGAACGAACTGGTAAGTTTTTCGGATGCTAAATTTCAGAACAAGGTTGTGATCATTCAGATCATGGGAAGCTGGTGCCCGAATTGCATGGATGAGACCGCCTATTTATCGGGAGTATATAAAAAATTTAAAAAAGATGGCTTAGAAGTTATTGCCATTGCTTATGAAAAAACAACGGACCTTGAAAAAGCAAGAAACAATTTAATGCGTTTGATAAAACGTTATGGCGTGGATTATGAAGTACTGATGACCGGCTTAAGTGGTAAAGACAGGGCTTCGGAGAGCTTGCCATTTTTGAACGGCATCATGGCTTTTCCAACTACCATTATTTTAGACAGAAAACATAAAGTAAAAACAATTTACACCGGCTTTAGCGGTCCAGCCACCGGCAAAGAATACGAGAATTATAAATCGAAGACAGAAAGTTTAATTACAGAACTTCTTTTAAAGAAATAATCCTTCGGCATCACGACGCGTCGTGACAGGATGACAAGAAAAAAATAAATTATTATGTTCACAGGCATCATTGAAACTTTAGCTAGAGTTGAAAGCATCACCAAATCAGGCAGTAATGTTGATCTCGTTTTTTCGAGTGGCATTAGTTCTGAATTAAAGATCGATCAAAGTGTTGCGCACAATGGTGTTTGCTTAACTGTTGTTTCGGTAAATGGCAATAACTATACCGTTACCGCAATTGATGAAACTTTGAAACGCAGCAATATCGGGAATTTAAAAACAGGTGATCTTGTGAACCTTGAGCGCTGCATGCCTGCCAATGGGCGGTTTGATGGACATATTGTTCAGGGGCACGTGGATACAACGGCAGTTTGTAAAAGTGTGAATGACCTGAACGGAAGCTGGGAATTCAGGTTTGAATACGCTCCGCAAAATAATTTCGTTACTGTTGAAAAAGGAAGTGTCACTATTAACGGTGTGAGTTTAACTGTGGTTGAATCGAAAGCCAATTCCTTTTCGGTTCACATCATTCCCTACACAAAGGCGCACACTAATTTTAAAAACTTAACCGCAGGAGATGTTGTTAATTTGGAATTTGATATTGTTGGGAAATACGTTGCGAGACTTTTAAACAAAAACTAAATGCAGGTCGGATTATTTTTTGGTTCATTCAACCCTATTCACATTGGCCATATGGCTTTGGCCAATTACATGCTGGCCTATACCAACATGGATGAAGTATGGTTTGTGATCTCACCGCATAATCCCTTAAAGGAGAAAGCAAGTTTACTGAATCAAAATCAGCGTTTGTATATGGTGAATGTGGCCGTAGAAGATTTTCCGAAATTCAAAGCCAGTACCATCGAATTTCATTTATCTCAACCTTCTTACACTGTTAATACTTTAGCACATTTAAAAGAAAAATATCCGAAACACACATTCAGTTTAATTATTGGACAGGATAATCTCGAGAACTTTCATAAATGGAAAAATCACGAAGAGATCCTGGCGCATCATAAGTTGTTTGTTTATCCTCGGCCTAACTGCAGCAGAAGTGTATTCGACACGCATCCAAATGTTGTTTTAACCGAAGCGCCTCTGATGGATGTTTCTTCGACCTTCATCCGTAATGCGATAAAAGATAAAAAAGACATTCGTTTCTTCGTTCCCGAAAAAGTATGGGAGTACATTGACAGTATGAATCTGTACAAAAAGTAATTTAGTGTTTTGGCTCCTGCTCAGCCACCTGAGGCAGTTTCAGTTTATCGCCTTTCTTCACACCTTCAAGCACTTCAATGTTAATTCCGTCAGATAATCCTGTCTTAACAAATTTTTTCTCAAAGACCTGATTGCCTTTTTCCATTTCAACATACGCTTTTTCGTTATCGAATTTTAAAACGCCTTCGGGAATTGCCATTACTTTTTCTTTTTTCTCAAGAATGATATCGGCATTAGCACTATAACCCGCACGTAAAAAATTTCCCCCAATGCTACTGTTATTTACTTTGGCCCGAATAATGAATTGTATGGCTCCATTCTCAGTTACACCTTTTGGGGAAATGTATTCCAGCTCAGCAGCAAATTTCTGCTTATCGATTGCGCCTATGGTTAATTCTATTGGCATGCCCACTCTTACTTTACCTACTTCACTTTCATCCAGTTTTCCTTCAAAGATCATCTCACCCATATTGGCTACCGACGCAATGGTAGTACCTTCATTAAAAGTGTTGCTCTCTATCACCTGTCCGCCTTCTTTAACCGGCACATCCAGAACCATCCCGCTGATGGTTGCTTTTACCATGGTATTGGTTGCTGATCCCGCATCTTTGGTAACCCCTTCTTTAATTAATTGCAAATTATTTTCTGCAGCTTTTAATTCTTCGGTAGTGTTCTTGAATTTCAATTCATACAATTGAAAATCTGCTTTTGAAATAACGCTTTGATTCAATAAATTCTGATTGCGATCGTAATCCATTTTTGCATTGTCTAATCCGATCTTCGCCTGATTTACCCTGTTCTCGGCATTTGCCAGATTAAGCATGTTTGGAATGATCTTTATTTTAGCAATAACATCGCCTTTCTGAATTTGTTGTCCAGCCACAATATATAATTTCTCTATGATGCCGGATACCTGTGATTTCATATTCACTTCTTTTCTGGGAATGACCGAACCCGTAGCCACAGTTTTTTTAATGATCAGAGTATCGAAGGCTTGAGTGGTTTTAAAAACAACAGGAGGCTCTTGTGACTTGTTGTATAAAAAATAAAAGGTCCACAAAATACCTACAACTATTAAGGTAATGAAAAGGTATCTGAAAATTTTCTTGATCATATGTTGCTAAATTAATTTATTTTATTCACTTCTTAATGCTTCTACCGGATCTACAGCGCTGGCTTTTCTTGCCGGTATTAGACCGGCCATAGCGCCTGAAAAAACCAGTACTATCAATGCTTTAATGGCAATGCTAATGTCAACCGTGGGGTTCTCGAACATCGGCACTTCACTTCCCATAAGATTATCAATTAACTCCAACAATAATATGCTTAACCATAATCCGATGACACCGGCAACGGCTGTTAAAAAAACTGCTTCCAGCATGATCTGGCTGATCACATCATAAGGTGTAGCCCCCAATGCGCGTTTTACGCCAATCTCTTTTGTGCGTTCTTTTACAACGATGAGCATAATATTACTGATCCCAATTACTCCTGCGATCAAAGTTCCGATTCCAACAAACCAGATCAAAAAATCGATACCATTGAACAGGCCGTTCAGCTTATTGAATTCTTTGCCCATGTTCCAATGACCAAGCGCCATATTATCTTCGGGAGCAATTTTGTATCGCTCTTTTAGCAAGGCCAGAACTTTCTCTTCTGTTTCTACTGCGGGCACCGACTTTTTAGAAGCAATGGAAAACCAACCGATAATGTTGCCGTAATTAAATGCATTTTGAAAAGTAGAGAATGGCACCGATACTCTTTGTGAAACCTGCCGCGCCTGGTCGCCGTTGCCTGTTGACTTATTTACACCGATCACCATGAAATAAACGCCATTTATTCTGATGAACTGCCCGATCGCTTCTTCTGTTTTTGAGAACATTACTTCGTGAACGCGTTCACCTATCACACAGACTTTGCGCTTTTCATTTATGTCCAGATCATTAATGAATCGTCCTCGTTTTATAATTATTTGTTCGATCTGAGAAATATTCGGACAGCAGCCTCTTACCTCAAATCCTTCCGATTTCAATCCTCTCACCACATTATTACTTCCTTCGTGTCCGCCTAATTGATTCAATGGCGAAACAACTTCTACTTCCGGTAATTGTTCAAGAGCAACAGCATCGTCATTGTGAAAATTGAAATTTCTTCCCGGCTTCATTCCTTTATAAGCCTTGCTTGTTTTCTGGGTCCAAACAAAAAAACTATTGGTTGCCGTTCCGCCAAAATCATTTAATACACCATGGCGCAAACCGTTTCCGGCGCCGAGCATGATCACCAGCATGAAGATTCCCCAGCCTACACCAAGGCATGTTAAGAAGGTTCGCAACTTATTTTTTTTGATCGTTGCAAATATTTCCTGCCAGTTATCTCTGTCTAAAATCATTCTCTTAATCTCTTAAAGCAACAACGGGTTCAACTCTTGCGGCGCGAAGGCTTGGTATAAAACCTGCGATGGCTCCTGAAAAAATAATTAGTCCTGTTGCCGAAATGGCCACCGAAAAATTGATCTCGGGGTTCTTAAAGAAATCACTGTCAATTCCGATCTTGTTCGCCGCCTCTAATAGTGCCACACCCAAAAGCAAGCCTGCGTAGCCTGCCACGCCCGTAATAAAAACAGCTTCCATGATGATCTGCATAACGATAGAGGCGGGTGTAGCACCAATGGCTTTCCGCACTCCAATTTCTTTAGTTCGCTCTTTTACAATGATCATCATAATGTTACTCACGCCAACAATTCCTGCAATAAGTGTAAAAATTCCGATGATCCAGATAAAAATATTTATACCATCCAGTAATCCTGTGATCCTTTTGTAATTTTCGCTCCAGTTCTCAACGCGCACAGCGTTTAGGTCTTCGGGACTAAAATTATATTTTCGTGCCAGAATATTTCTGATCTTCGCAATCATTAGCTCGCTGTTATAGAGTCCTTCGGAAGTTGTACTCATCCAGATGTTCCCTATTTTATTCTTACCATTAAAAGCGCGTTGCGCGGTTGTTAACGGGATATATATTCTTGTGTTGTCGTTGTTTCCGGCATCGGTAAAAACACCAACCACTTTAAATCCTGTGCCATCCACGTCAATGAACTTACCGATCGGATCTTCCTCTTTAAATAATTCATCGCGAACCGGAACACCAATGGCGCATACTTTTCTGAACTCATCAATATCTATTTTATTAATGAATCTTCCGCTTAATAATTTTGCGTTCTCCAAAAAACAATGATCGGGCATTACAGGTCTGGCAACAAAACCGGCATGATTATTTTTATACGACATTGGTCTTGCGCCTCTGCCCTGAAATACCGCACTTTGGTATTCGATGTAAGGAACTTCTCTTTTCAGATCTGCAAAATCTTCGTTGGTCAATTGTATTTGCCTTCCGGGCTTATACCCTTTGTAAGCCATTCCTGTTTGTCCGCCTTCTACATTGATGCTATTCACTGCATCTTGCATGAATTGCGACTGGGCGCCGTTGTACAAACCTCGACCTGCTCCTAAAAGAATGATGAGAATAAAAATACCCCAGGCTACACTCACCGAAGTGAGTATGGTGCGCAACTTGTTCTTACCCATGGTTGCAAATATTTCCTGCCAGTTATCTTTTTCGAACATTGTTAGTGCGGAGTTATTAGTTCGGAGTTGGTAGAGTTATGTGTGGTTTCATTTAAGATCAATCCGTCTTTAATATTAATAACACGTTGTGTCATTTTACTGATATCGTGTTCGTGAGTTACGATCACTACTGTTATTCCCTGCGAATTCACTTCCTTGAAGAGATTCATGATGTCGTAAGAAGTCGTTGTATCCAATGCGCCCGTTGGTTCATCGGCAAAAATTACTTTTGGTTTCGAAATCATGGCGCGCGCAATGGCCACACGTTGTTTTTGTCCTCCCGACATTTCACTTGGTAAATGATTTTTCCATTCCAGTAATCCAACTTTATCAAGATATTCTTCGGCAATTTTATTTCTCTCCTTACGTGATACTTTCTGATAATAAAGAGGCAAGGCAACATTTTCCATTGCGTTCTTAAACGCGAGTAAATTAAATGATTGAAAAACGAATCCAAGGAACTTATTACGTAAATGGGCTGCTTTGGTTTGAGAAAGATCTTTTATTAAAGTTCCGTTTAAAATGTATTCTCCACTATCATAATTATCTAAAATGCCCAGGATGTTCAAAAGAGTTGATTTTCCCGAGCCCGAAGAACCCATTATTGATACAAACTCACCATCGTTAATTGTTAAATTTATACCCTTTAGCACCTCGAATTTCGACTTTCCGAGAGTGTAGGATTTACGTATGTTTTTGAGCTCTATCAAGGTTTATAAACTTAGAACGAATTACGGTAAAAATAGTTACCGTTTATATAAAAAGAAACCCGCAAAATAGGTGATTTTTGGCTAAAATAATTATATTTGTTATTGATGAGCAAACCCGCGGGAGAAAAAGGACTAGATGGAAATACACTGTTTTCGTTATTTAAAGAGTTTGAAAAATACTCTTTAAGTTACGTGTATAAAGGAATTTTCAATCCCAGCCATAGCGACCAGATCCTTTCTTTGGCAGAAAATAACATGACGGTTACCGGCGAATCTGCCAAAACTCAAAAACGTGTATATTTTGTAATGGTGGAATCACTTCAAAACATTACGCGTCATCAGGATGTTAAGCAGGAAGAAGAAAATCAGGCCTTTTTTGTGGTTCACAACAAGGTTGGAGAATATGATCTCACCAGCGGAAACGTGGTGGAACATTCCGAAATTCAGGAACTCAAAAACAAAATTGATAAAATAAATTCGCTCAATGCTGAAGAATTAAAAGATTACCATAAACATGTACTTTCAAACACGGGCATGTCTGACAAGGGTGGTGCCGGCTTGGGATTGATCGAGATGGCGCGCCGTTCAGGCAATAAACTTCAGTATGATTTTGAATCCATCAACGATAAACTTTCCTATTTTTATTTCAAATCAAAAATAACTTCTGAAACGGCAGCGGATACAAAAGAAAACAACGCCATCAATGAAGCCAAACGTTTGCACAAATTTACCCGCGATAATCACATTGACATGATCTATCAGGGATTTTTTACTCAGGATAATTTGAAAAGTTTATTGTCAATGACGGAAGGCAGCGTTTCTTCCTCTGATAATTTAGCCTTTAAAAGACGTGCTGCTAATGTAATGGTTGAACTCTTGCAAAACATCTGTAACCACGCTGCCAAAATAAGTGAAGATGCCGAAGGAAAACCGGGAATGATCGTGGTAAGTACACAGGCCGATGGTTTCAGAATAACTTCCGGGAATTATGTTGATACTGAAAGTGCCGAAAAACTTCGCTTAAAACTGGATATCATCAATTCTTCAGACGAAGCTCGGCTGGAAGATCTTTATGCAGAAACCATCATTAAAGAAATGGAAGCCGGGCAAAAAGGAGCAGGATTAGGTTTTATTGACATTAAAATGAAAAGTAAAAATGCTCTTCAGTACGCCTTTGTTCCTTTCAGCAACGAATTTTCTTTTATTACCATTAGTGCTTTCATTCCCTTTCAATGATGCAGGAACAACTAAAAATAGAACGTACTTCCGATACACCTGCCATTTTATTTGATAAGAGTACGGGCCTTTTAAGTATTGAGGGTCGCTCATTGCCTGAAGATGCCTTTGATTTTTACGAAGCTGTGTTAGCTTGGCTTTCTGAATATGCAAAGTCTCCTGCTGCAAAAACACAGCTCATTGTTAACCTTGAGTATTTCAATACCGCATCGGCAAAACAGATCTTTAAGATCATAAGTATAGTTAAAGAAGTTGCTGCAAAAAATACTCTTTTTGTTAGTTGGCATTATGATGCCGGTGATAAAGACATGCAGACTTCCGGCGAACGATTTTCTAAATTAAGCGGATTGCCTTTTGAATACGTTCAGAATTAAATTTTAAAGCCGGCTACAAGAATATCATCCGTTTGTTTCTGCTCAGCTTTCCAATTCTCAAAAGCGGTCTTAAAAACATTGGAAGCATTGCCTTTTTCGAAATCCGTTTTCAAAATTAATTCCTCGAACTGACTTATAAGGAACTTGGTGTCCTTTGAACCGCCGAACTGATCGCAATAACCATCGCTGCTCATGATCACAATACTGTCGGGCTGAAGTTCAGCCTCATGAGTAATGAATTGTTTATGTGTGCCGCCAATACTTCCTCCAATCGAAAAAATATCCCCACTTAATTCCTTAACCGTATTTTTATGCTTTACAAAAATAATTTGATTGGCCGAAGCATATCTCAGTTTTGTTCTATCGTTTTCATCGATACAGCAAATGCTGATATCCATGCCATCATCCTGAGTTAATACATCATGTTCTTCTTGATGCAATGCTATCGTCACACCCTTATTTAAATGGTACAATATTTCTCCCGGATCAAAAATGTTCTTTTGATTGATGATCTCATTCAGCAAAGTATTCCCGATCATGCTCATCAACGCACCCGGAACACCATGACCGGTGCAGTCGGCCACAACAAAATACGATCTGCTGCCGGTTTTTGAAAACCAGTAAAAATCACCACTTACAATATCCTTAGGTGCGTAAAACACAAAGAAGTTCTTGAAATGTTTCATCAGCTCTTCATCCGGAGGGAGAATGGCTGTTTGAATTCGCTTAGCATAATTAATGCTGTCTGTTATCTGCTGATTTTTTATTTCAATTTTATTGTATGCATCGGTGAGTTGCCGATTGGCTTTTTTCTTTAAGTTATAACGACTCAACAACACAAAACCCAAGATCAAGATCATTAGCAATCCACCAATAACCGAAAAGATCATAATTCGCTGGCGATTAAGTTTGGCATCCTGTATCGCCTTATCCGCATTTAATTTTTCTATCTCTTTATCCTTTTGTCCAGACTGATACACTGCCTGCATTTGTTCAATGTTTTGACTATTGGTCTCATTGATCATGGAATCCTTTAAGGATATAAATAAATGCAAATATTCTAATGCTTTTTTAAGATTACCGGTTCTTTCATATACCAAAGCCAAGGGATCCGAAGCATCTAACATGCCTTCTCTATCTTGCAATTCTTCGGCAATTTTCATTGCTTTTGTAAGATATGCAAGAGCCTTTGAATCGTCGCCCATTTCATAAAAAATATTTCCTACCCTTGTTAAGGCACCAACAGCGCGTATGCTTTTTTCATCAGGAAATTTTGCAAGTCGACTTTGGTAAAGTACTAATGCTTTTCTCAATGACTCAGAGTTTTTTTCCTTGATCCCGATCTCCATATAGGCATCTGCCATATTTAATGTTACCATTTCAATACCATTATCGTCTACCGGTTTTTTCGAGTATTCTCTATAGGCCATACTTAGATACTCAAGAGCTTTCTTGATTTCTTTTTTTTCCATATAGCCTATGGCGATGTTATTATAAGAGTTTCTGATCAGAACAGTATCGCCCATCTCCCTTCGAAGTTGAATGCATTTTAAATGATACTCGATCGAGCGATCGTATAATAAATTGTCGCTTGTTAAGGTTCCCTTTCCTGCATAAGAATTACCAATATTATTAAAGCAACTGGCCACTCCCCATTTGTCTTTTAATTCCTGATAGATTCCCGCAGATTGAAATCCATATTCAAGAGCCTTATCATATAAATGTTGGCTGTGATAAATGACGCCTATTTTACGGAACCATAGTGCTTTCATTCTTTTGCTGGTCATTGCATTTGTGTAGGTGATCATTTCGATCGCAATGTCAATTACCTTAGCAGGCTCTGTTTGGTAATTATACGTTAGATTCATGTATGCCATCGATTTCAAAGAATCATTGATATCGGAGGCGATCACTTTTCGGAGTGAATCGATCGTTGTAGAAGATCCATTTAAAAAGATGAATAAGAAAAAAGTGAAAAGTATTTTAACGCGCATATTCAAATATATGCAAAGGATGCAAATAATTCAAGAAAGTGCGGCTAATTTACCTGTGCAATTGAAGCCAGTCTAAAGCTTTCTGACGATCGTCAAAAAAACGGGTTGGTACTCTTGGGCGATTTATTTTAAGGTAGAGATTGCCCATGATGGATTCATACATTCTGGTACTGTACATCGCAACAGCAGTTACATGCTTGCTGTATTCAAAGGAGGCTCCAGCTTCACGCGCATCTGCCGAAGGATTGAATATTCCTTCCGATTCCATTAACACAAAGAATTTACTGCCAGGTAAATATTCTAATGACTGATCACGCGATTGCCAGATATCTGATGCCTGCAAAGTAATATCTTTTTTTACTTTAAACTCAATCAGCAGATCGTCATGAACAACCATTGTATATGCCTCTGTCTCGAACTTTTTCATTCAATTAAAGATAGTAAAATAATCAATACCCTAAAACAGGGCCCAGCCAGCGTTCGATCACATCAAATTTCATTTCTTTTCGTTTTGCATAATCTTCCACCTGCTCTTTGGTTATTTTTCCAACGCCAAAATAGTGCGAATCTTTATTAGCGAAGTACAATCCACTTACTGCAGCAGTGGGGAACATGGCCAGACTATCCGTTAAAATAATTCCGGTGTTTCTCTCAACCTCCAGCAATTTCCAGATCGTTGTTTTTTCTGTGTGATCCGGCTGAGCGGGATAACCCGGCGCCGGACGAATACCTGCATACTCTTCCTTGATCAATTCTTCATTTGTGAACTTTTCGTCTTTTGCATAGCCCCAGATCTCTGTACGCACTTTTTTGTGCATTATTTCTGCAAAAGCCTCCGCCAAACGATCGGCCAGTGCTTTTAGCATAATAGCGCTATAATCATCGTGATCAGCTTCAAAACGCTTTACGTGTTCATCAATTCCAATTCCTGTGGTTAAAGCAAAAGCACCGATGTAATCCGGCCTCATCCCCCCGCCCTTCTCCAAAGGAGAAGGGAGCCCTTTCGGGGAAATAAAATCTGCAAGCGCAATATTATATTGCCCGGCCGGTTTTTTAGATTGCTGACGAATGGAATGGAATGAACATTTTACAGTTTTCCCATCTTCACTTAATACTTCAACATCGTCGTCGTTAACTGCATTTGCCGGGTAAATGCCAATTACTGCATTTGCCTTCAGCCATTTTTCGCTGATGATCTTTTTTAACATCGCCTGAGCGTCGTTAAATAACTTAGTTGCTTCCGCTCCTCTTGAAGGATCAGTTAATATTTTAGGATAAGACCCTTTCATTTCCCAGCTATGGAAAAACGGTGTCCAGTCGATGAACTCAGCGATCTCTGACAAAGAATAATCATTAAAGGTTTTATTGCCCAATAATTTTGGTTTTACGATCTCGGCTTTGTTCCAATCCACCGGAAATTTATTTTTGCGCGCTTCTGCCAGTGAAATAAATTTATTGGCGCCTTGTGCGTTTTTATTTTGTTCGCGAACGCGATCGTAATCTTTGGTCACTTCGGCCATGAAAGCATCGCGTAATTCTTTCGAAATTAAAGAGCTTGCCACGGGTACCGATTTACTGGCATCGTTAACATGAACAACAGGTCCCGAATAATTCTGTGCAATTTTTACCGCAGTGTGAACTTTAGATGTAGTAGCGCCACCGATCAATAAAGGCGTTTTAAATCCTAAACGCTCCATCTCCTTTGCAACGTGCACCATTTCATCTAATGAGGGGGTAATTAATCCACTTAAGCCAATGATATCCACATTCTGTTTTTTCGCTTCTTCCAAAATTTTATCGCAAGAAACCATTACGCCAAGATCAATGATCTCGTAGTTATTACAAGCTAAGACAACGCCAACAATATTTTTTCCAATATCGTGCACATCTCCTTTAACAGTTGCCATTAAGATCTTTCCTGCATTCTGTCTTCCGTCACCAACTATCCCTGCTTTTTTATTCGCTTCTTTTTCAGCTTGCAAATAAGGTTCTAAATACGCAACTGCTTTTTTCATTACACGGGCACTTTTTACTACTTGCGGTAAGAACATTTTTCCGCTTCCGAAAAGATCTCCAACTACATTCATTCCATCCATCAAAGGACCTTCAATAACATGTAATGGTCTGCCCAATTTTAATCTTGCCTCTTCGGTATCGGCATCAATATGTTCCACCAATCCTTTTACAAGGGCATGGCTCAACCGCTCTTCAACAGTGCCTTTACGCCACTCTTCGTCTTTCTCGGTCTTTTGAGTAGAGATCCCTTTTAATGACTCCGCATGTTCAACCAATCGTTCTGTTGCATCATCTGTTCTGTTCAATAAAACATCTTCAACGAGTTCCAATAATTTTTTATCAATATCATCGTAAATTACCAGCTGCGCCGGATTTACAATTCCCATGTCCATTCCGGCTTTCACAGCATGAAATAAAAATGCCGAGTGAATGGCTTCGCGCACATGATCATTTCCTCTGAACGAAAATGAAACGTTACTTACACCACCGCTCACTTTTGCATAGGGCAAATTTTCTTTGATCCATTTGGTGGAATTAAAAAAGTCAAGTGCATTTAAGCGATGCTCTTCCATTCCTGTTGCAACCGGAAAAATATTCGGATCGAAAATAATATCCTGTGGCGGAAAATTAACTTTATCTACAAGTACATCGTAAGCACGTTTACAAATATCTTTCCTTCTTTGTAAAGTATCAGCCTGCCCCACTTCATCAAAAGCCATCACAATTACTGCTGCGCCATATTGTTTTATTTTATGAGCCTGTTCAATGAATTTTGCTTCGCCTTCTTTTAAAGAGATGGAATTCACAATAGCTTTTCCCTGTACACATTTTAATCCTGCTTCAATAACTGTCCATTTTGAAGAGTCGATCATGATAGGAACTCTGGAAATATCAGGCTCCGACGCAATTAGATTCAAGAACTTGGTCATGCTGGCTTCGCTGTCCAACATTCCTTCGTCCATGTTCACATCAATAACTTGCGCTCCGCCATCTACCTGATCTTTTGCAATGGATAATGCTTCTTCAAAATTTCCTTCTTTAATTAAACGTAAGAATTTCTTGGAGCCTGTAACGTTTGTTCTTTCTCCAACATTTAAAAAATTACTTTCGGGACGAAGCGTTAAAGGTTCCAATCCGCTTAAGTGCATTAAATGATCAGCCACCGGTTTTTTACGCGGCTTGGCCACTTTTGCCAGCTCGGCAATGCGCTTAATGTGAGAAGGTGTTGTTCCGCAGCAACCTCCAACGATATTTAAAAATCCAGCCTTTAAAAATCCTTCGATCTCATGCCCCATTTCATGCGCATCCTGATCATACTCACCAAACTGATTTGGTAATCCTGCATTCGGATAAGCACTCACATAAAAAGGAGCTTTGGTAGATAGTTCTTCCAAATACGGACGCATGTCCTTTGCACCCAAAGCACAATTCAATCCAACGCTTAAAAGATCGATGTGCGAAACTGAATTTAAAAATGCTTCGGTGGTTTGTCCTGATAAAGTTCTTCCGCTGGCATCGGTAATTGTTCCTGAAACCATTACCGGCATTATTTTATTTATTTTTTCGCAATAATTTTGAATAGCGTATAAAGCCGCCTTTGCATTTAAGGTGTCGAAAATAGTTTCAACCAATAAAAGATCGGCGCCGCCATCAATTAATCCTTTTGCCTGTTCTGAATAGGCTTCAACTAATTCATCAAAAGTTACGGCGCGGAATCCGGGATCATTTACGTTTGGAGATAAAGACAATGTGCGGTTAGTTGGGCCAAATGCTCCAGCCACAAAACGAGGTGTGTTAGCTTGCTCCGGATTTTCTTTATAGAATTCCTGGATGGCTTCTTTCGCAATTTTTGCCGATTCGTAATTTAGTTCGTAGGCCAATGATTGCATTTCATAATCGGCCATAGCAATTGTTGTTGCCGAAAATGTATTGGTCTCAATAATATCTGCCCCCGCTTTTAAATATTCTTTGTGAATGGTTTTAATAATGCCGGGTTGAGTTATAGAAAGCAAGTCGTTATTTCCCTGAAGGTCTTTATGCCAATCTGCAAAACGCTTTGAACGAAAATCTTTTTCCGTTAGTTTGTATTGCTGGATCATACTGCCCATAGCGCCATCAATTACTAAAACGCGTTTTTCTAATTCTTTTTTTATGTCAACTGTAGTGCTCATATATTTAATTTAAAGGTCCGTAATATAAAATTGTATCGTATTCTAAACGCACAGTACCCTGCCTGTCCGTCAGGCGGGCGTTTTGCTGGTAGCGCATGAATATTTTTTTTAAACATTGCATCATAAAATCAAAATCATTCGAGCCCTCACCGGGCATATAAGATGAAGACAACACACGACCTTTCAATCCATCAAAATTAAGATCCTGAAAGTTTTGAAAGGTAGCAGATTGGTATTTATTCTTCCCGAAGAATTCATCAAATATTTTTGTGTCTTGAACATTTTTATGATTCACTTCTTTGTAATCCGTTCCGAAAAATTGTAAGAAATCTTCGTACGAGCCTAAAAAGCCTGCCTCTGTCGGTGTTTTTCTATCGTTCCAAATTAAAACAACTTTTCCTTCGGGTTTCAAAATACGTTTGAATTCCTTTTTACAAGCTTCTCTGTTAAACCAATGAAAAGCCTGTGCGCAAATAATAACATCAATGCTATTATCGTTCAATCCGGTTTTCTCTGCAGGAGCAGTTATGGTTTCAAAATTTTTGTACTGAATTAAATAATTGTTCGCTGCATCCAACATGGCTTGATTAGGATCCACCAAAAAAACTTTGTGGTTGTGTTTTAAAAATAGTTCGGCAGAAATTCCTGTTCCTGCGCCAATATCTGCAACAACTGAACCCGACGAAATAATTTTATTTTCGAGCAAATGCAAATACACCTCATTTGGGTAATGCGGACGATACTTGACGTAATTGTCAACCCGATCTGAAAATCTATTTTCGTTGGTTTTGTTCATCTGCCTCCATTCACCCCGTTGGATTCAGAACTTGGATTAAAAATTCAATGTTCTAAGAATCCTACGGGGTAAAAAACAAAATCCCCACCAGTTTTGCCGGCAGGGATTTAATTTTATAGTTTGTTTTAAATTTCTTACTAAAAATATCCGGCTTATCTGCACCACGATTTAACGTGATCACGATTTCCCACCTTCTGTAGAGTTGAGTGTTTAGAGTAATTAGTTGAGAGAAGAGCAAAACTCTAAACTCTCAACCCTAAACTTTCAACTTTATAGGGTTGGTAAGGCTTCATCGGGCGTGTCCCTCTGCCTTTCGCAATAAGTGTTTATAAAAGAACTTAGCACAAAGATAATACATTTTTAACAAAAAAAGACTATATTTAATGGTTCGAATAATCATCCTTTAAACTAAAAACCATGAAAAAAAAACATTTAGTACTGGTTCTGAGCCTTATTTTATGCGTAAAACTGGGGTTTTCGCAAAAAACAAGCATCGACGTTTCGGAAATTAAAAAGATCATGATCCTGCAGGAAGACGCCTGGAATAAAGGGAGCGTTGAGGGATTTATGGAGTATTACTGGAAAAGTGACAGCCTTATTTTTTACAGCGCCAAAGGTGTGACCAAAGGCTGGCAAAATAACGTGAACAATTACATAAAAAGCTACCCGAACAAAGAAGCAATGGGTAAATTAAGCTTCGCCATTGTTGAAGGAGTTCAATATGCGCAAAATGTGGTGGTAATATTAGGAAAATGGAAGTTGGAAGCAAAGGGTAAAGAAGTTGGCGGTGAATTTACTTTAGTTTGGAAACGCATAAATAAAAAATGGGTGATTGTTGTTGATCATACGACTTAAAAGGGACAAATGATTAAAGACAGCGTTATTTCTCCAATAAAAAATTGACTACCGAATTTTCAACTCTTACTTCATCTTCTTAATCAACTTCTCCAATATCTCAATCGCAGATTTTGCAATCACTGTACCCGGACCAAAAATAAATGCTACTCCGTTCTTATAAAGGAAATCGTAATCTTGTTGTGGAATAACTCCACCGGCAACTACCATAATGTCGTCGCGCTTATATTTTTTTAATTCTTCAATAACTTGCGGAACCAAAGTTTTGTGTCCTGCTGCTAAACTGGAAACTCCCAAAATGTGAACGTCATTCTCGATGGCTTGTTTGGCGGCTTCGGCCGGAGTTTGGAACAATGGGCCAATATCAACATCAAAACCCATATCGGCGAAAGAAGTAGCAATAACTTTTGCGCCGCGATCGTGACCATCTTGTCCCATTTTTGCGATCATAATTCTTGGACGGCGACCATCGGCCTCGGCAAACTTATCAGCAAGCTGACGGGCCTTTGCGAAATTTTTATCCATACTAATTTCTTTTGAATATACTCCTGCAATAGAACGAATGTTAGCTTTATATCTTCCGTACACTTTTTCTAAAGCGTAAGAAATTTCTCCCAAGCTCGCACGAACACGCGCCGCTTGAATTCCCAGTTCCAATAAATTTCCTTTGCCTGTTTTTGCCGCTTCCGTTAAAGCATTCAAAGCTTCTTCAACTTTCTTAGGATCGCGTTCTGCTTTTAATTTTTTTAATCTTTCTAATTGTTGTGTCCGAACTTTTGCATTATCAACATCCAAAATATCGATCACCGTTTTCTCATCGGTTTGAAACTGATTCACACCAACAATAATGTCTTTACCGCTATCAATACGCGCTTGCTTTCTTGCAGCTGCTTCTTCAATTCGCATTTTCGGAATTCCGGTTTCAATGGCTTTTGCCATTCCGCCCAAAGCTTCCACTTCTTCAATTAATGCCCAGGCTTTAGTAACCAATTCGTTTGTTAAACTTTCTACATAATAACTTCCGCCCCATGGATCAACTACGCGGCAAATATTTGTTTCCTGCTGCAAATAAATTTGAGTGTTACGTGCAATGCGTGCACTGAAATCGGTTGGTAAGGCAATGGCTTCATCCAAAGCATTGGTGTGCAAACTTTGTGTTCCGCCCATCGCGGCAGCTAAAGCTTCGATGCAAGTACGAGCCACATTATTATAAGGATCTTGTTCTGTTAAACTCCAACCGCTGGTCTGGCAATGTGTACGCAAAGCCATTGACTTTTCAGCCTTAGGGTTAAATTGCTTCACCATTTTTGCCCACAACATTCTTGCTGCGCGCATTTTGGCAATTTCCATAAAATGGTTCATGCCAATTGCCCAGAAGAAAGATAAACGTGGAGCGAAGGCATCAATATCTAATCCAGCTTTTATTCCGGTACGAATGTATTCTAAACCATCTGCTAAAGTATAAGCTAACTCAATATCGGCAGTGGCGCCTGCTTCCTGCATGTGATAACCACTGATGGAAATAGAATTGTACTTCGGCATGTTTTTTGAAGTGAATTCAAAAATATCAGAAATAATTTTCATGGATTGTTCGGGCGGGTAGATATAAGTATTACGCACCATGAATTCTTTTAAAATATCGTTTTGAATGGTACCGCTCAATTTATCCATGCTCACACCCTGCTCTTCTGCCGCAACAATGTAAAACGAAAGTATCGGTAAAACCGCTCCGTTCATTGTCATAGATACACTCATCTGATCTAAAGGAATTTGATCAAACAAAATTTTCATATCTAAAATGCTGTCAATAGCAACGCCGGCTTTTCCAACATCACCAACCACACGTTCGTGATCGCTATCATAACCGCGATGCGTAGCGAGATCAAACGCAACAGATAATCCTTTTTGTCCGCCCGCTAAATTTCTTCGGTAAAAAGCATTACTTTCTTCGGCCGTGCTGAAACCTGCATATTGTCTGATTGTCCAGGGATTCTGAACATACATGCTGGAATAGGGTCCACGTAAAAACGGCGGACGACCTGCTCCGAAATTTAAATGTTCAAGGTTTTTTGTGTCAGAGTTTGTGTAAACCGATTTCAATTCAATTTGCTCCGCTGTAACGAATTTATCTTTGCTTGCTTCAGATTTATTTGAAACAATTCCTGAATATTTTATATTTGAAAAATCCTTTCTCATGTTTAGTTTGGAGTTTTGAGTTCGGAGTTCGTAGACCTTTCTATTTCAAATGTTTCGGCTAAACGAATTGGCTTAATTGGCGTTATCAGTGTTTTTGTTTGAGGCTTCGAACTTTGAACTTTAAACCTTGAACTTTCTAACTTATTCTGGAACTTATTCACTCCCACCAAAACCAGTTTTCCATCTTTTGCTTCTTGTCTTAACGCTTCCGCATCGTGCTTGATGCAATCCTGAATGAAATTATTTTTTAAGCAGGCAATAAATCCGCCTTTACTTTCAATGACTTTGAATTGCTCCCATGCTTTTTCAGCGATGGCATCCGTTAAAGATTCAATATAATAAGAGCCGGCAGAGATGTCAGCTACTTTATTGAGATAGCTCTCATCTTTCAAAATGTGCTGCTGATTTAAAGAAATGCGGGAGCTGAAATCGGTTGTTTTATCAAAGCCTTCATTAAAAGGTAAACTGCACAGGCTATCCACCCCGCCAATAACGGCACTCATGCCTTCGGTAGTTGTGCGAAGCATGTTGTTGTATGCATCTAAACTGCTTTTATCTATCTGTGCGGTTTGCGCGTGTATGTGAATTGGAAAATCTGTATTGTATTGTTTTTGCAATAAAGCGATCGGTTTTCTAAAGGCTCTGAATTTAGCGATCTCAGTAAAAAAATCAGGGCCCACAGAAAAAGTAAAATGAAAAGTTTTATTTTTTAATTCTCCCTGCTCATCTAAAAAATTTAAATACTCGTTGGTGTGCGCTAAACCCATCGCCAGTTCGTTAACTGTTCCTGCGCCGGCCTCTTCATACAAACTGATATTAACCGGAATGTGAACCAATCGTTTTAAAACCGTAAGATCCGTTTCCTGTTTATCATGCCACTCGCCATAATAAGCTAAAAGACAAAGCGGATCAATGTTCACAAAACATTTTATTTTGTTGTCGTGTGGATTTATTTTGCCGTAATATTTTTTCAGGTCCGTTAAAACATGAAGCGCATCATTGCTGATAAAAAACTGCGTGTAAATATGGTCTAAAGAAATACTTTTTATCAGAAGCTCAGTGTCAATCTTTTTATGAATATAGAAAGCCAGTCCGCTTGCCCCGTTCTTTAAGGCTTGCAGGGCTTGTTTGTTGGCGGCTTTTTCGTCGGTAACAGTTATCTGCTCACAGATATCCCAATCGCTTTTTGCAAAAAGCGGTTCCGATCTTTCTTTAAGATCTTCGCTTGTGTAAAACGGATCGACATTAAAACCGTTATGGGTTTTCCAGATCAATTGCTCAGGATCGATGCCTTTAAGATCTTTAATGATCTGCTCTTTCCATTGAGCTTTTGTTGTTGAAGCGAATTCTGCGAACAAGTTTTGCATCTATTGAATTTTTCTGTCGCCTTAAATCGCGATCGAATTCTTACTTAAAATATTTTAGAGATCTCTTTCTTGATATAATCCAAAGCCATTTCGCTTGGCATTTTTTTATCAAGATTGGCAGTAATGTTCAGCACCATCATAGCCAGTTCGTTGCTTGGCGAATCTTGCGACACCTTTGTGGCTGCAATGTTGATGAGCTTTATTAGTTCTTCTTTCGAAGTTTTTACAAGTTCCCAGGCGCCGTGCGATACAAATATTTGCTGAGAAATATTATGTTCGTATTCAGACTTAACCGCTGTTACTAATTCCAGATGTAATTGTTTGCTTGTGAAACCATGTTTGTTCACGCGGATAACCAAGTTATTTGGATGAATTCGTTCCAAAAAAATCACAAGACGTTCGTAAGCCTGAATTTTTTGCGGGGTAATAGACCCCAAAATTGCTTTTTTAAGCTCGTGCTCTCTTCGTTTTTCTTCATTATCAAAAAAACGTTTTACTAAAAAGTAAACAGCCAGAAAAACAGCGCCTGCCGGTAAAATGATCTTTAATATTTCAACTAATGCTTCCATAATAATTAATAGATTTTAAATTTCGTTATTTTTTAGTGATTTTGGCTTGTTTTTGTTTAAAATATTATTGCTTGATCTGACCTGCTTATTGCTAAAAAAATGCTATTTTCAACCCCGATAACGACCTATAGCAGAATAAGATACATAATTTTTTAAAATTAGCGTCTTTATTTATGGAAAACAGCCGAAAAGCCCATCTAAATATAAAATTTACCACAAATGAATATTAAAAACAGTTTAACCCTTGTACTTACTTTAATAGCCACAGCCATAATTGCGATGGGCCTTTTTACAAACTATTTTACAAAACTACCTATGCTCACAATTAATAAAGGCGACAGCTACGACAAATTATGGAAACGTGTTGACAGCTGCGAAAACAAAGGCTTAACTCAATCGGCCTTAGATGTTGTTAATGTTATTTACGGCAAAGCTAAATCTGATAACAATGCCGCGCAATTTGTAAAGGCAGTTTTACACCGCATGAAATTTGAAAGTCAGAAAGAAGAATTTTCTTTAGAGAAATCCATTTTCAAATTACGTGACGAGGCAGAAGCCGCGAAGTTCCCTATCAAACCCGTTCTGCAAAGTATTTTAGCGGATGCCTACTGGCAATATTTTCAGAACAACCGCTGGAAATTTTACGATCGTACTACAACGGTTAATTTTAAGAACGATGACATTACAACCTGGGATCTTACGACGATAACCAACGCAGTAATTAAAAACTACAAAGCATCATTAGAGAATGCTGATAGTTTAAAAAGAACCAAGATCAATATTTATGATGAAGTTTTGGTGAAAGGTACCGAGGAGTGCCGCAAATGGCGACCAACACTTTATGATTTCTTGTCGCACCGTGCGCTCACGTTTTTCATGGGAACAGAACCCGATGTATCAAGGCCTGCGGCGCGCTTCACCGTTAACAGCGAGTTGTATTTGAAACCTTATTCAGAATTTGCCGGAATAAATATCACAAACGTTTCAGATTCTTTAGAAACAAAATACTATGCTTTAAAGGTCATGCAGGATCTGACGCGCTTCCATCAAAATGATGCGAACCCGGATGCGTTGATAGATGTTGAACTAATGCGCCTTGATTATATTTTTCATCATTCACAAAATCCAAAAAAAGATACTTTATACTTCAGCACCTTAAATGCTTTGCAGGATAAATTCTCGAAAAGCGAACGCGTTACTGAATTTGATTATCGCATCGCCACCTGGTATCTGAATAAAGCTTCTCAATACAAACCTTTGGTGAGTGAGGACTTTAAATGGTACAAAAGAACAGCAAAAGAGATCAGCGAAGCAGCCATTAAAAAATTCCCGAAATCACATGGTGCTCAGGAATGTCAGAACCTGATTTATCAATTGCAGACAAAAACTTTTAATTTGGTGAGCGAAGAAGTGAATGAGCCAAACAAACCCTTCCGTGCCATGATCACTTCTACCAACATCAATAAAGTGTATTTCAAAATTGTAAAAACAAGCAATCTCGAACTTCGAAAAATTTATCGTGATAATTACAGTGAAAAATTATACAATAAACTGAACGCTCTTCCAACGGTAAAAACTTTTGAACAGAACCTTACTGATGATTCTGATTTTCAAAGTCACAGCACCGAAATTAAAATGCCGGAACTTCAGTATGGATACTACATCATTCTCACTTCCTTAAATCCGGATTTTAAATACGAAGCCAATTTAACTTCTTATGCACAATGCATTATCTCGGATATTACAACAATAGAGCGCCGCAAGGATGATGGCACTTATGATTTTTACGCCATTCACCGCCAGACCGGCGAGCCTTTAAAAAACATCTCGGCTCAGATCTGGCACGAAAAATATAATTATACATCCCGCGAATACGAAATAAAAAAAGGCGCCTTATTAAAAACCGATGATAAAGGATTCTTTAATATCAGTTACAACAGCGAGCCGGATCGTTCCTTCTTCGTTGAACTTGTTAACGGAAACGATACTTATTTTAACAGCAACAGTTATTACACTTACAAGCCTTACGATAATAACTATACACAAACACGCTCTTTCATATTTACGGATCGTGGCATTTATCGTCCCGGACAAACGGTTTATTTTAAATCGATCGTTTTAGAAGGAAAGAACAATGACAATTATAAAATAAAAAGTAATTATCCGGTAACCGTAACTTTTTATGATGTGAATTATCAGAAGGTAGCTTCACAAGATCTTACGACGAATGAGTTCGGAACGGTGAGTGGTTCCTTTATAGCGCCCATGGGCGTTTTAACAGGACAAATGCACATTACTGATGGATATGGTACAGCCTATGTTTCGGTTGAAGAATACAAGCGCCCCAAGTTTGAAGTTAATTTTAATCCTGTAAAAGGCTCCTATAAATTAAATGATGAGATAACGGTTAGTGGAGTCGCAAAAGCTTACGCGGGTAATGCCATTGATGGTGCAAAAGTAAATTACAGAGTGATCCGCAAAATAAATTATCCATATTGGTGGTATTGGTACCGTCCGTATTATTCGGCCGGGCAGGATGTTGAAATTACAAACGGAGAAGTGCTGACTAACGATACAGGAGCATACATAATTAAATTCAAAGCATTGCCGGATGAAAGCGTTTCGAAAAGCAGTCAGGCTACTTACATGTACGAGATCCTTGCAGATGTTGTGGATATTAACGGAGAAACACATAGTTCGCAAACATACGCCTACGTTGGCTACCAGGCACTTAACCTGAATGTTTCGGCGGATGAGATCATTGATTCTGATAAAACGAATCCGATCCGAATTACAACAAACAACCTGAACGGAGTTGCAGAATCTACTAAAGGAAGTTTTGCGATCTACAAATTAAAACAGCCTGAAAAAGTTTTCAGAACCCGTTTATGGGCGCAGCCTGACAGACAGGATCTCTCAAAAGAAGAATATTACAGGTCATTTCCAAACGATCTTTATGCTGACGAACTGAACAAATACCAATGGGAAAAAGAATCTAAGGTCTTAGAAAAAATATTTGACACCGGAACAAAAACAGAATACGATCTTGCAGCTGAATTTAAAAATTTGAAGCCCGGAACGTATTTCATTGAAGCCATTTGCAAAGACAAATTTGGGGAAGAGATCAAAGCATTTTTTTATACCGCAGTTTTCAATTCAACTTTAAGTGAAATTCCCGTGAAGAATCCGGATTGGTTCTACTATCCTAAAACTAACGCAGAGCCCGGAGACAAAATAAATTTCATTCTTGCTTCAGGTTATGCGAATACAAATTATTTATATGAGATAGAACATCAGGGAAAGGCCGTGCTTAGTAAGATACAAGACGCTTCGATGAAACCCGTTGAACTGAATATTGAAGAACAGCATCGCGGGAATGTCTCGTTTCATACTACTTTTGTAAAGTACAATCGTTTTTACACGCACAGCAGTGTTGTGAATGTGCCATACACGAACAAAGATCTTGACATACAATTTGAAACCTTCAGGAATAAATTATTGCCCGGTGAAGCTGAAGAATGGAAACTAATTTTAAAAGATAAAAAAGGAGAAAAAGCAGCTGCCGAAATGGTCGCAAGCATGTACGATGCATCGTTGGATGCATTCCGTTCCAACTCCTGGTATTTTAATATTTATCAAAGTTATTATGCGCGGTTGAGTTGGAATTCAACTTTAGCACATCAAAGTAATTCAACAGAATTCAACAACCTTTCAAGCCAGTATGAATCTGTTTCATCACGCTATTATGATTACCTGAACTACTTCGGTGTTTACTTCTACAATAACTATTACTACGGCGGTGGCAAAGATTACGAGGGCAATTATCCGGTTTCGGAATCGGCCGGACTGGCGCAAGACGCTGTTAGTACTAAGGCTGCACCTTCTCCAAAAAAATCGATGCGTGCCAATGCCGTAGAAAAATCGAAAGAATCAAACGATGGTGATAAAATGGGTGAAGTTACTGCCACCGGAAACACAACTTTAGGAAAGAACAACAAAGGCGAAAGCAAACCCGATGCGCAAGCCGGGCCAAAAGGCGGAGATCTGTCTGATGTAAAAGCCCGTAGCAATTTTAATGAAACAGCTTTCTTTTATCCTCAATTACAAACTAACGAAAAAGGAGAAGTGGTCATTAAATTCACTGTGCCGGAAAGTTTAACCAAATGGAAAGTGATGGGCTTTGCACATACCAAAGATCTTAAGTTTGGCCAATTCCAGAAAGAGGTGATCACGCAAAAAGATCTGATGGTTCAACCAAACGTTCCGAGGTTTTTCCGCGAAGGCGATAAAATGACCTTCATTACAAAAATTGCGAACCTTAGCGAAAAAACATTAACAGGTACCTCGCAGATCTTCTTTTACAATGCTTTAACGAATGAAGACATCAGCAAGCAAATTGTGAGTAGTTCGCAGACCGTTACTTTTACAACAAGTAAAGGACAAACTGCATCTGCCTCATGGGAGATCAGCATACCTGATAACGTTCAGGCCATTAAATACAAACTGGTAGCCAAGGCTGATAATTTTACTGATGGTGAAGAAATGGCTGTTCCGGTTCTGACCAATCGTATGCTGGTTACAGAAAGTATGCCGATGCCAATTCGCAGTAATCAAACCAAGGATTTTACCTTTACAAAATTCTTAAATCAGAATAATAATTCAACTACGCTTAAGAATCATTCGTATACTTTAGAGTTTACGGCAAACCCCGCCTGGTATGCCATTCAGGCCCTGCCCTACTTAATGGAATATCCTTATGAATGTGCCGAACAAAGTTTCTCGCGTTACTATGCGAATAGTTTAGCATCGTTCGTAGTAAATTCCAAACCTAAAATTAAAGCTGTTTTTGAATCCTGGAAAATGGTGAGTCCTGATGCGTTTTTATCGAACCTCGAAAAAAATCAGGAACTAAAGGCTTTGGTGTTGGAAGAAACGCCTTGGGTTTTGCAATCGAAGAACGAAAGCGAAAATAAAAAACGTGTGGCTTTATTATTCGATCTTAATAAAATGAGCAATGAACAGGCTCGTGCTTTGAAAAAAGTGATGAAAGCACAAACTTCAAACGGCGGATTCTGGTGGTTTGAAGGCGGACCGGACGACTGGTACATTACTCAGCACATCGCTAATGGTTTCGGACATTTAGATAAACTGGGCGTGGTAAAAGTGAGAGAGAAGAATGATGTGTGGAACATGCTTACCAATGCAGTAAGATATTGCGACAATAGGATGCGTGAAGAGTACGATTGGGTGAAGAAACACAATCCGAAATACAAAACAGAAAATCATTTAAGTTACATGGCCATACAGTATTTATACATGCGCAGCTTTTATAAAGATGTGAATATGGATAAACGCAATACCGAGCAGTTTGAATATTACAAAAAGCAAGAGCAAACGTATTGGTTACAAAACGGAAGATACATGCAAGGGATGATCGCTTTAAGTTTGCACCGTTATGAGGATAAAAAAATTCCGAAAGACATATTAAAATCCCTGAAGGAAAACAGCATTAACAGCGAAGAAATGGGAATGTACTGGAAAGAAAATTACGGTTATTACTGGTATGAGGCTCCTATTGAAATGCAAGCCTTAATGATCGAAGCATTTGATGAAGTAAATAACGATACCAAAGCTGTTGACGATCTTAAAACCTGGTTAATAAAAAGCAAGCAAACGCAACATTGGGGAACCACAAGAGCTACAACCGAAGCAGTATATGCGCTTTTACTGAAAGGAACCGATTGGTTAGCCACTGAGCCTAACGTTGAAATTACAGTTGG
>JANYIQ010000215.1 GCA_025362575.1 Bacteroidia bacterium | reverse complement strand
TTTGAAGGTGTGGAAGTAAATTACATTACACTCGATGCAAAAGAACAGGAACACAAAGCCATTGCCGATAATATCACTTCTATACTTCGTGATGTAATTGGTTTTCAAAAAAACTTTGTAGATGAAGAAGTAGAAGAACTCGACAAGATAGCCGTTGCGGAAGGAAAAGAAACACAAGTACGCAAAGGCACATCAGAGGCAGGCGTTAGCAATCAACCGTATTTCTCAAAAGTATTTAACGTAATTAATCAAATGCTTTTCTCTATCAAAGCCGAAGCGGTAGCGGAACGAGCCATTGAAAGATTAAAAGAAGGTAAGAAACCAGTTATTGCTTTTGCCTCTACAATGGGCAGTTTTATTGAGCAAATGGAAAGCGAACACGGTATGCCTGTAAAAGATGGCGATACCATTAACGCAGATTTTTCAGAAGTATTAATGCGTGGACTGGATGGTGTTTTGCGCTATACCGAAAAAGATGTGAACGGAGAAAGTATTTATAAGCAATTCAGTATTGCGGAATTATCCCCTGAAGCAAAGGCAGAATATACACGTATCAGCGAAAAAGTAAAATCCGTTTCTACTGGCATTACTATTTCGCCAATAGATGTGATAATACAAAAATTAGAAAAAGCAGGGTACAGCGTAGCTGAAGTAACAGGAAGAAAATACGGTGTGCAATTAAATTTAAAAACCAATCAGGGTTTGGTATTGGCTCGCAAAAAATTAAACACCAATGATGCGTTCCGAAAATTCAATAACAACGAAGTAGATGTATTAATGATTAATCAATCAGGAAGTACAGGTGCATCGGCACACGCTATTGTTACCGCTAAAGTTCCTAAAGAAGAAGTAAGACAACGTGTAATGATTGTTTTACAAGCGGAATTAGATATTAATACCGAAGTACAAAAACGTGGTCGTATCAATCGTACAGGTCAAATATTAAAACCGATTTACGATTATGTAAATTCTTCTATACCTGCCGAAAAGCGTTTAATGATGATGTTACAAAAGAAATTAAAATCATTGGATGCAAACACCAGTTCAAATCAAAAACAAAGCACCAAGATTTTAGATGTACCGGATTTTCTGAATAAATACGGAGATAAAATCGTTACCGAATATCTTTCTGAAAACCCTGAAATAAATGAGCTACTCAACGACCCCTTGAAATTAAACGATACCGAAAACGAAGATGGCAATTCAACAGAGGATGCGGCTCATAAGGTATCGGGGCGTGTAGCAGTTCTCTCTACAAAAATGCAACAGGATTTTTACAATGAAATCGCTGAACGCTACAATGATTTTATTGAGTATTTAAAGCAGTCAGGCGAATATGATTTAGAAGTGGAAGCAATGAATTTAGAAGCCGAGCTTATCAGTCATTCCGTTATCAAGGTCGGCAAAGGTGGTGAGAGCGCATTTGGCGAGGATAGTATTTTAGAAACGGTAAAAGCGAATGTTTTGAAAAAACCGTTTTCTAAAATTGAACTTGAAAATATTATTACGGAATCGTTGAACGGAAAAGATTTTAAAGTTCTACAAGCTGAAAGCATTAAGGACTTCGAGAGCTTTGTTGCCCAACGGCTAAAAGATGAACTGGAAGAAAATACAACCAAGTATGCCGAGTTAATTAAAAATGTACCCAATGAAAAGAAGTTGCTGAAAGTATTGGAAAAAGAAGGACAGGGAGCCTACCAAGCGGAAATAAAAAAACGTGAAAAGATTTTAAAGGATACTGAAATAGCTTCCACTACTCAAATTGAAAAGGTAACAGCTAACCGCAATCAATACACGGAAGGATTATTAAAATTCTTTCACATCAGTAAAAAATTAAGCTATCCTGTGCAATCCTACGATGGTGGACACGAAACCGTATTAGGCGTGTTCGTTGGGTTTGTCATTGATAAGAAAAAGAAAAATCCGTATGCGCCAAGTGCGATGAAATTACGCTTCGCTATTGCCAACAGCAATAAATACGTTGCCATACCTGCAAGTTACAATAAGGACGTTATGGCAATCAAAGGCGAGAGCGTAATTTCATGGCACTTGGCGCATAGGGATTTTTCTTTTTCTTATCAATGATAAAACCAACGAACACGCCTAATACGGTTTCGTGTCCACCATCGTAGGATTGCACAGGATAGCTTAATTTTTTACT
>JANYIQ010000167.1 GCA_025362575.1 Bacteroidia bacterium | reverse complement strand
TCCACCATTATTTCCTTTGCCGCAAAAAACAACAAAATCTGCTTCCAGAGGTAAATTCTTCAGAATATATTTCACACAGCTTGACGAAGCCCGCTCCATAAGGTCTATAGAAGCAACAGGCTCATGAGCGATCGTAAAACTATCACAGGCTTTTATTTGAGATGCTGAAAATATTTTCATTTAATGTAAATCAACAATTACAATCGGTATCGCATTTATCTTTTTTCCTCGGGCCAAAAAAACGAAATAATAAATAGATGACAGCCGAAGCTACTAAACCATAAACTATTATATTTTGGATATCCATTTTTTCGCCGCTAAAGCACTAAATTATTTATTTAAGATCGGTAATACTATTTTCGAAGGGTGATCCTTATCATGATAGATCTTAATATCCGACTTCACAAAATCTTTTTCATCGCAATGATAAATATCAACGAACTGTTGCGGATTCCGATCTGCCAGAGGAAACCAGCTGCTCTGGATCTGGATCATTAATTTATGTCCTTTTTTAAAGGTGTGCGCCACATCCGGAAGATCGAATTTAACGGTAGTAATTTCACCGGGTTTAAATGCCTCAGGTTTTTCAAAACTATTTCTGAATTTACCACGCATGATCTCTCCTCTTACCAACATTTGATAACCATCCATTACATAGTTCACTAATGTATCTTCATCGCAGCAATAATTTGCATCATACTTGAATTTTTTCGGAAATACATCGATCAGCTTCACCACAAAATCTGCATCACTTGTTGAAATGGCTACTTTGAGATCTGCTGTTAATAAGCCCCCTAAACTTAAGTCTTCAGTTAAATACTCCGTTTCATAAACCAGAACATCTGTTCGGCGGGCAGCGAAACGCTGATCATCGGTCATGTATTCCCTCGTTCTGTGTCCGTGAACATCTTCGGTATAAGGAACAGGCTTTGCAGGATCGCTTGTATATTGAGAAAAAGAATTTGCATTCGTTGGCGTATTAAATGATAAAGCATTTCCGGCATTCAAATAAATGGATCTTGCCTCAACTTCTTTTGGCGGCCACTGAGTAAACGTTCTCCATTCATTTGCTCCGCTAAAAAATATATTTGCTTCAGCAATGGTTTTTGCATCTCCTTTCTGTTTCAGATAATAATTAAAAAAAGGCATTTCAATATTTTGCTGATACCAATCCGTTGTTTTTGAACCAAAGCGAACATTGCCCAGTGAACTTCCGTCTCCTCTGCTCCATCCGCCGTGAAACCAAGGACCCATTACTAATTTAGTATCGGTAGGTTTACATTGCTGCTCCATGGCTTTATACAAATTCCAAGCGCCATAACAATCTTCGGCATCAAACAAACCACCTACAACTAAAATAGCTGAATTAATTTTTTTACAAGCCCTACGTGCATCTCTTGCTTTCCACCAATCATCATAATTGGGATGATCCATCAGATCTTTCCAGAATTTAATGGAATCGCCCATTAATTTGCTCAGATTTTTTAACGTTCCTGTTTCCAAATAAAACTGATAACTGTCGTCTGTCGGGAAATGAAACCCGGCTCTTCCTACAGTTGTTGGAAATGGTCTTGGTTTTCCAAAACCGGAATAAAAACTAAAGGCATCCATCATCATGAAAGCACCGTTATGGTGAAAATCATCTCCAATGAACCACTCTGTTACCGGGGCTTGTGGACTAACCGCTTTTAATGCAGGGTGATTACTTAAAGCAGCCATGGTACTATAAAAGCCGGGATACGAAACACCGAACACTCCAACATTACCATTGTTATTCGGAACACTTTTTACGATCCAATCAATGGCATCGTAGGTATCGCTGGCCTCATCAATATCCAATTTTGATTTTTTGTTTTCAATAAAAGGGCGTACATCCATAAATGTTCCTTCGCTCATCCATTTGCCGCGCACATCCTGAATTACCACAATATATTCTTCTTTCAAAAAACTCTTCCAGTTATACCATAAACGAGGTGTATAAAGATCTTCTCCATAAGGTGCGCAGGAATAAGGTGTGCGCACCATAATAACAGGATGTTTTTCGGAAGTATTCTTAGGAATGTATGCGCAGGTGAATAATTTAACACCATCGCGCATTTCAATTTTATATTCTTTCTTATAGTAATGTTCTTTAACCCAGGCCTCATTAATTGTTTGAGAGGATCCCAAAAAATTTACAAAAAGAAAAATTAAAATAGCCAGTTTTTTCATATTCTTATTCTAAGAAATAATCCGCAGCAATTGTTGTACGGTTTTTGCTTTTTGTTTTGCTTTGATCAGATCATCATCCACTATTGTAGCATGTCCCATTTTACGGAACGGTTTGGTATTTGCTTTACCGTAAAGATGAATGTAAACACCACCGAATTTCAAAACATCCTGCAAGCCTTCGTATTTCGCAGGACCTTCGTAACCCATTTCACCCAATAAATTTACCATCACCGATGGTCTTACAATGGATGTATCTCCTAAAGGCAAATTCAATATGGCACGCCAATGTTGTTCAAATTGCGATACAATATTCGCTTCAATGGTATGATGCCCGCTGTTATGAGGCCTTGGAGCTATTTCGTTCACAAGAACCTTTCCATCCTTGGTAACAAATAACTCTACGGCAAGTATTCCAATGATATTCAGTTTTTCTGCAACCTTAATGGCAATTGCAAAAGCTTCTTTTTCAATATTTTTTTTGATGTTAGCAGGCGAAAATAAAAATTCAACCAAATTGGCTTGTGGATTAAACTCGCACTCCACAACCGGAAAACATTTTGTTTCGCCGTTAGCATTCCTTGCGACAATGACAGAGATCTCTTTATCAAAATCAACAAGGCGTTCTAAAACTGAGGCTTCATTAAATGCTTTTTCAAGACTATCAGACTTAGTAAGTTTAACAACCCCTTTGCCATCATAACCGCCTTTGCGCAGCTTCTGAAAGAATGGAAAAAAATCGGCATACTTCGCGATCTGCTCTTTATTCTCAACAAGAAAAAAATCAGCGCTTGGAATATCGTTTCGCTGATAGAACATTTTCTGCAAACCTTTATCCTGTATCAATTCAATTATTTCAGGCTGAGGATACACTTTCTTTCCTTCTTTTTCCAAAGCCTTAAGTGCATCGGTATTTACATTTTCAATTTCAATGGTAATGACATCTTTATCCTTCCCGAATTTATAAACGGTATCGTAATCCGTGATACTTCCTTTCGTGAAATTCGAAATGCCTTTACACGGTGCATTGGCATCCGGATCAAGAACAAAAATGTTCAGATTGTAATTAATTGCATTCTGGATCAGCATGCGGCCCAACTGGCCGCCGCCTAAGATTCCTATTTTATAGTGTTGTGGTATAAATGAGCTCATTTAGCGTAAAATGTGGGTACAAAGTAACAAGAAATTAGAATATATACTGTCTAAAATTTATTATAAATTTTGGTTTGGATTTGCTACCTTTAAAGCTTGTATTTTTAAATGAAAAAACTGGCTTTTATCCTTATTTCCTTGCTTAGTTCCATTAGTATGGATGCTCAACAAACTTCGCCCTGCAGTACAGATGAGCTCATGAAAATATTTCTGGATGCTAATCCCAACATTAAAACTGACTTTTTAAGGAGACAGCAAGTTGCAAAAAGACAGGATTCACTCGCCTTTTTAAATGGCTATGCCTCTTCTCAAAATAAAACAGCAGCAACTGTTTATACTGTTCCCATTGTTTTTCACATCTTACATCAGTACGGCCCCGAAAACATAAGCGATGCGCAGGTAATTGATGCCGTTAATATTTTGAACAGAGATTACAGCAAAGCAAATGCAGATACTGCCGGTGTGGTGAATCCTTTCAAAACAAACATTGCTAAAATTAATTTTGAATTCCGGCTTGCCACCATTGATCCAAGCGGAAACTGCACAACCGGAATTACACGACACGATGATCCAAAAACAAATTGGCCGGTAAGTTTCAGCGGTGCCGATTATACTTATACCTGGCCTCCCACTAAATATTTGAATGTTTACGTTGTAAAGTCTATTGGTAACGGTTCAGCCGGTTATACTTTTTTACCCGGATCAGTTTCAGGAAATGCCGACGCAATTGTTATAAGAAATGATTATATAGGTGCCATGGGTACTTCAAACCCATATACATCAAGAGCTTTAACGCATGAAGTTGGACATTGGTTCAATTTATCGCACGTTTGGGGTAACACAAATAGTGCCGGTGTTACTTGTGGAGATGATGGAGTAACTGATACACCGCAAACAAAAGGATGGCCGTATTGCCCACCGAGCAGTTTATTCTCGCAAGTGTGTGCCGGTGGAGTTATTGAAAATTATCAGAATTACATGGATTACTCTTTTTGCACTTGCATGTTCACTAACGGACAAGCAACACGAATGACAAATGCCATTTTAAGTACAGTTGGAGGAAGAAATAATATCTGGAGCAATGCCAATTTAATCGCAACCGGAATAATTAGTCCTATGGCGCCTTGCGCACCGAAAGCAGATTTTACTTCCTCTAAACTCGAATGCGTTGGCAACGGAATTGTTTTTGCTGATTACAGTTATAATGGAATTCCAACAGCATGGCAATGGCAGTTTCCGGGCGGAACACCTTCTACTGCATCCGTACAAAATCCAACCGTGTCTTATCTTTCATCCGGAACTAAAACCATAACATTAAAAGTATCGAATGCGCAGGGAGCGGATTCCATAATTAAATCAACTGTAACAATTTTACCCGGTCCTGGATCGGGAACAACAAGTTTAGTTGAAAGTTTTGAAACCATGTCCTTTCCAAACAGCAAGTGGTTAAAAAGTACTCCAAAATACGCTGCCGGATGGTTACAGAACACAAGCACCGGAGCAACAGGAACAAACTGCCTTTACATTGATAATTATTTTGACGCGCCTAATGAACCTGCCCTAATTTATACTCCGATGTATAATTTTTTCGGATTAATCGGCCCCACTTTAACTTTTAAGTTAGCCTATGCCCAAAAAACATCAAGTAACAACGACAGATTAAGAGTGTATAGTAGTAAAGATTGCGGCGCGAGTTGGACCTTAAATTATAGTTCAGCAGGAACCGGACTCCACACAATAGGAACTGGTAGCTTCACTATTAGTCCTTTTTTAAACCCAAGCGCTTCGCAATGGAGAACAGAGTCTGTTTCGCTCACACCATTAACCGCAACCAATCAATCTGTATTTTTAAAATTTGAATTCACTTCCGACTCTGTTAATCCCGGAAATAATATTTTAATTGATGATATAAATATTGTTTCGACTGTTGGGATCAAAACATACTCATTGGATAAGGCTTTTATTTCTGTTTACCCTAATCCGCTTACAAATACAGCCAATATAAATTTTAGTTTAACAGAACGAAACAATGTGAAAATTGATTTGTTTGAGATTACCGGGAAGAAAGTAAAACAAATTGTAGATCGCGAACTGGATAAAGGCGATTACAATTATATTTTAGAAACCGAAAACACCTTGGCAAAAGGCATTTACTTTTTAAAATTTAAAATTGGAGATGGCACAAGCACTAAAAAAGTGATAATTGAATAATTATTTTTGCTTAATAATATTGAACTGAATAACAATGAAAATTTCTTACAACTGGTTAAAAACTTTAATTAATACCGATCTTTCTGCCGAAAATGTAGCCGAGCTGCTTACCGCATCAGGCTTAGAGGTTGAGGGTACCGAACATTTCGAATCCATTAAGGGCGCTTTAAAAGGTGTTGTTGTTGGTGAAGTGATGGAAAAAGAAAAACATCCTGATGCTGATCGCTTAAATCTTACCAAAGTAAATGTTGGCGGCGAAAAATTATTATCCATTGTTTGCGGCGCGGCTAATCTGGCGGTTGGACAAAAAGTTCTGGTAGCAACAATTGGTTCTAAACTATATCCTTCTGCGGGTGATCCTATTGAGATCAAAAAATCAAAAATAAGAGGCACCGAAAGTGAAGGAATGATCTGTGCCGAAGATGAAATTGGAGTTGGCACAAGTCATGCCGGCATTATGGTTTTACCTGCCGATACAAAAATTGGAATGCCCGCATCGGATTATTTTAAAATTGAAACGGACACCATTTTCGAAATTGGTTTAACACCCAATAGAAGCGATGCTGCTTCGCATTTAGGCGTAGCACGTGACTTGTATGCCATTTTAAAAACAAAGGATGAGAATACAGATGTTCGCGTCAATATGATCGGCATCAACGAAATTCCTGCCGCTTCAAATTTAAATACGATCACTGTTACCATCGAAAATAAAGACGCTTGCAAACGCTACAGTGGCGTAGTCATTAGCGGCATTAAAGTTGCAGAATCACCAAGCTGGCTTCAAAATAAATTAAAAGCAATTGGTTTACGTCCGATCAACAATGTTGTAGATATTACCAATTTTGTGTTGCACGAGTTGGGTCAGCCTTTACACGCTTTTGATCTTGCAAAAATAAAAGGCGGAAAAATAATTGTAAAGACCTGTAAAGAAGGAATTGTTTTTAAAACACTTGATGGCGTAGACCGAAAATTATCAGCAAACGATCTGATGATCTGCAACGAAAGTGAACCCATGTGTATTGCCGGTGTTTTTGGTGGTTTAGAAAGTGGCGTGAATGAAACAACAGGGGCCATATTTTTAGAAAGTGCTTATTTCGATAGTTCTTATATTCGCAAAACCGGAAAACATCACAGTTTAAAAACAGATGCCTCTTTCCGTTTTGAAAGAGGAACAGATCCCGAAATGACCATGAATGCCCTAAAGCGCGCAACTGCTCTGATCCTGGAATTATGTGGCGGCGTTGTTAGCATGGAAGCGATTGATGTTTATCCTGAAAAACTCGAGCCTTATAAAGTTGCTTTTTCGTACGAGCATTGTCAGGACCTTATAGGAAAGAATATTGACAGAGCGATCATCAAAAACATAATTTTATCACTTGGAATAACGATCGCACAGGAAGGTGCTGATGGCTTATACCTTGATGTACCTCGCTTTAAAACGGATGTTACCCGTGAGGCAGACATCATTGAAGAAGTGATGCGCATTTACGGATACAATAATGTAGAAAGCAGCACGCATTTTAAATTTGGCTTACCGGCCTTCAACACCAGCTCTTCATATCATTTAGAAAATGTAATTTCTGATCTCCTTATTAGTAACGGGTTCAATGAAATGATGGCGCTTTCCTTAACAAAGGAAAGTCTTTACACTCAGTCCGAAAATTTAGTCGGAGTGCTTAATCCGCTTAGCCAAGATCTGAACGTATTGCGCGGCACCATGCTGTACAGCGGTTTAGAGACGATCGCTTATAACAGTAATCATAAAAATGCAGATCTCAAATTTTTTGAGTTTGGGAAAACTTATTCTAAAAACAATGAGGGTGATTTCAAATATTCAGAAAAAAAACATTTAAGTTTATTTATAAGCGGTAAAAAAACGAATGAGAATCCATACTCAAAAACAAGCGAGGTTGATTTTGCATTTTTAAAAGCCTGTGTTGACAGCATCATAAAAAAATGTGGTATCAGCGGTTATACTGTTAACGAAACTGAAAACTCAGATTTGTCTTATGGTTTAAGTTATCAAACTAAAAATAAAGTTTTAGTTGAATTAGGTTCGGTGAACAAAACCACATTGAAAAGATCGGATGTTGGTCAGTCTGTATTTTTTGCTGATCTCGACATGGACCTGTTACTAAATCTGAACTCCAAAATAAAAACAGAATTCAAAGAGATCCCAAAATTCCCTTCGGTACGTCGCGATCTGGCTATGCTCTTAGACCGATCTGTAAAATACAAGCAGATCGAAGATCTTGCCTACCAGGCCGAGCGCAAACACTTAATGGAAGTTAATTTATTTGACATTTACGAAGGTGATAAAATTGCCGAAGGTAAAAAATCTTATGCCGTAAGTTTTACTTTACTGAATGAAGAAAGTACTTTAACCGATAAACAGATCGAAAGCATTATGACCAAGTTGATCAACACCTACAAAGAAAAATTGGGTGCTGAGTTGAGGAGTTAAGCTAATTTGTGACTTTCCTGCAATTTGCATAACGGCAATATGAAAAAGAATTTCTTAATATTATTTCTGATCATTCCGGCCTTTACTTGGGCTCAAAAAAGTGATTGCGATTGCATAGTGAAGCTTTATGAACCTCAGTTAATGGTTCAACTCAATGTGGCCAAAAAAATTAGCGGGACTACAATTCCAGATAAGTATGCGCCTATTCAGGTGAAAAAAGGGCTGAAATACGCTATACATAAGGTTATAAAAGACTCAGCCCAGTTCTGGGTAATGAATCCGTATTTTCGTGATAATGCAGGAAAGCAAATTAGATTTATAATGGATAAATTGCCTTCTACATTTATAGTTGAGGTTCAATTTAATAAATTCGATAGTGTTCCGTTGTTTACCGAAGCCAATGAGAAATCCAAAATTGTAAAATATATCCACAATAAAAAAATGGAAAGTGGAAATGATTATTGGCTCACAAGGTGTTCAAAGGATTTTGTGAAAATTACTTCGTTCGAAAAAGGAATGGTTTTTCAGGGTTGGATCAAAAAAGAGAATTACTTAAGTAAATAATCACTTCTTATTCACCCATTTGTCAACCTGCCAGGTAAGCATGCTGCAGCCAATTCCAACAATTATGCCCCCAAGCACATCGCTGGGATAATGCACCCCTAAACGCAAACGCGAGTAAGCCACCAATCCGGCATAAGCATAAGCCGGCACTGCAACATACCATTTTTTTGTACTAAGTGTTAAAGCTGTAGCTGTAGCAAAAGCTGAAGAAGTATGGCCTGAAGGAAAAGAAAAACCATCTGCTTTTGTTCGCATCACTATCTCATCCGGGTATTCCTGAAAAGGTCGCTTGCGACGCACACTGTATTTTATTCCTTCTGTTAATGCAATGTTGAAGCCAATAGCAATTGCAGTTTTGTAACCGTTGCGCATCATGTTCTGATCTTTATTGATGTAACCCGCTAACCAAACGCCTCCGGCACTTAATGCCATAAATGGATAAACACCATCGGAAGTTAATTTCATGGTTTTATCCCAGTTCTTATTTTCGCCACTATTGATACTTTTTAAAATATCGAGATCTGTATTCTGAGAAAATACATTTAGGGATAAAGTACAAAATAATATGAAGGCTAAAATTGAGCGCATGTTTATTTTACTAAGGTAGGAAAAAGATGCTGAAACAAAATCAATCGTTGATAAATCAAAAAAGCCACTGATTTCACCGATTAACACAGATGAGAATTTCTAATTGGTTTTTGTCATCCGTGTAATCTGTGGCTAAAAATTTAAAACACCCCTACATCAGTGGCTTTAAGCCAGCCTTCGTTTCCATTCTCAAGTTTAATTAAAACCCAATCGGCGTTCAATTCCAGTAAACGAACACGTGTGCCTTCATGTAAACTGAATTTCGAGCTTGCTGCCTGAGTAGGTTCAATAAACACTTTAGTTTGTGCCGCGGTAATAATGGCGAAATTGTGCTGCTGCTTGTCTTTTAATGCCGAGTAACCCAAAGAATACGTGATAAAAAATCCAACAATAAAGATGAGCGCCGAAAAGAATGAAATGCGTTTAAAGGCCACAGATGAACCTGAAATAAAAAGATACAAGAACAGAACCGTTAAACACAAAGCCAGAATACTTAACCAGGCCCATGTGTTGGTTGAACAACTGCAAAGCACGCTTGATTTAACGGCACTCACAAAAAAGTTTTCCTTGGTTTCAATTTTATCCACCGTTTTAGAATAAGCAATACCTAAATTATTCTGGATGTCGGCATCCTGCGAATTGATTTTTTTGGCGCGCTCGTAATTGTAAATGGCTTTCCCTAACTGATTATCGCGGTAATAGGCATTCCCTAGATTATAAAATAATCTATCGGAATTATAACCCTCCTTCACCAACTGTTCATAAGCTTCAATGGCTTTCTTATAATTTTTTGAATCATATGCCGTTTCAGCCTTTTTCAAAAGCTCGTTCGGCTTCATCAGCAATGCCGTGAACATTAAAAATAAAACAAGTATGTTTCTTTTCTTAAACATTTTTACTTTGTCCTTCAATGGTTGAAATTAATTCAATGGTATTATTATAAACCGTTTTCAGATCTCCCGAAACCTCGCCAGGAGCATATTTCGCGTACTCGCACTGACTTAAGGTGTTAAATATTGTGTTTTGTGTTTCAGTACTGATATGGCGTGATACTAATGCCTTAGTGATATTCTCTTTTGAAAGTTCTGCGAATGGTATGTTTAATTTGTGACTCAAATAATTATTAAGAGCGGTCATAACTTCGGTATAAAACTCCTCTTTATTATTTTCGCTCATACGTTTTTCTGCGGTTACTAATTGCTTTTTAGCAACCTTGGCTGCTTTACGACCTTTCACCGCCACCACATCGCTATTCTGCTTAATGTAATGATTACGATAAACCATCACACCCAAAAATAATACGAGCGGAAAGATCATCAAAAACACATGCGCTTTTGAATTGAAGAACTCTGAATCACTTTTAGGAAGTTCGAAATCTCCCTTTTTGATATAACGAATATCATTCTCAGTTTCTTTTATCTCTTGTTTCAAATGATCGAATACTTGCGCCTGTGCATTGCTTTTACCATCGCCCGGAGTTACGGTAATTTTAATTTCCGAGGCAGGTATGGTAACATATTGTTTTTTGGCCAGATCAAAATACGTGTAATCCAATCCACTCAATATAAACTCTCCCGGCTCACGCGGAATGATAAGATAATCAAAAAGCTTAGAGCCGCTGGCAGCTCCGTTATTACTAATATTTTCGCTCACTTTGGGATCATAACTCTCAAAGCCCTGGGGTAAATTCAATTTAGGAGGATCGATCAGTTTTATGTTTCCCTTTCCGCTTACGGTAATTTTTAGATTAAAGGCATCGTTCGTTTTTAAGGTTTTTTTGCTCGCTTCTACTTTATAATTAAAACTACCTACCCCTCCCGTGAAATCTGCAGGCTTATTCTGCTCCGGCAAAGCAATTACTTCCAGCTTTATGGGTTTGCTTTTTGTTTTCACCACAACATCTTCATATCCGCCTGCGCCGAAAAATTGCTCGAAAATATTTCTTGGTTTTTTATTGCTTTGTTTTCTTACCACACACTCCAGCTCTGTAGGCTCAATGGTCAGATGCCCGCTGCGTTGCGGAAACATGTATGTTTTACTGAATTCTCCTACATAATAATTTACGCCATCCAAATTCTCGATCTGCAGTTGAATGTTATTATTTCCTTCTGCTTGTTGCGACCAAAAGCCATTATAAGATGGGAATTTCACATTCTGAAATCCGCGCAGATCCAAACGTGAATATACCTTTTGAACTACCGTAACCTGCTCTCCTAAATAACATTTTGATTTACTCAGTGAGGTGCGGATGAATACTTCTTCTCCTGTTACTTTTGTAGCAGAAGCCGGATCTTCAACAACCTGCTGATTGCCTTGCTGCGTGCCTTGTTGCTGAGCCTGTGCATTTCCTTTAACAACATCAATCGCAACCGGTTCACTTTTAAAATTTTG
The DNA here is from genome assembly GCA_025362575.1 of Bacteroidia bacterium. Lineage (GTDB taxonomy): Bacteria > Bacteroidota > Bacteroidia > B-17B0 > Aurantibacillaceae > JAHEYG01. The sequence goes on along the minus strand of JANYIQ010000167.1, from coordinate 2,253 downwards.
TCCGCCAGCAACCACTAACATCGGGCCAATAACTAACCTTCCTTCTTTTTTGGCAGCGATCAAATATGAAATCGTAAATGAATTCGACATGTTACCATTAATGATCTGCATACTCTGACTTTGATTCGGTCCTGAGTAAACATCAAAATCCTTAAAATTAGGAGGTGTAAAAGTTGAAGGCACTGCATTAATGGAAAATGCAATTTGAAATGCATTTCCAATCTGAACTTTATTGGAACTAACCTGAACCGTTACTTTTTGTGAAAATAAAGAAATAGAAAATATCAAGCAGATGAAAATGGTCATCATGCCAGTTACTTTTCTATTTACTCCTTTATTCATTCTTCAACCTAATAATTAATTTCTCTTCTTATACTTACTTCTTTCTCCTTATACTTTGTACCTCGTACCTCAACCCTACCAATCCTTTTCTGTCTTCACTTTCTGACCTTCTCCCTTTTTCTTTTTACCCTGCAACTTTTGATCGTTATTCTTTAAAGCATTCAGCATTCGTTCTGCTTCCTGTTTCGACATTTTTGGTTGATCTTGCTCCTGTTGTTGTTGTTTTTGATCCTGCTTCTGATCCTTTTTGTCCTTATCCTTCTTTTTATCTTCTTCCTTTTTCTTTTTAAGTGCGTAAGCTAAATTATAACGGGTGTCTTCGTCCTTAGGGTCTACTTTCAGTGACTTTTTATAAGCATCTATTGCTCCCTGATAATTTTTTTGTATCAACCTGCAATTTCCAAGATTATGCAAGGCCTTATGCAGGGTGTCTTTGTCAGAAACCGTTTGCGATACCACATCGAACTGCCCGGCCGCATCATCAAGCATGATGTTTGCTAAAGAATCAGGCTTCATTCCCATTACCGTTTTCTTGCCTTTTTGGTTCTTTAATCCAATTGCCTCTTTGTAAATAGCATCTCCTAAATTATAATTCGCTTTTTTGTATTCGTGATTTAGTTTTAAAGCGTCACGGTAAAATCCGATCGCTACTTCGGTTCTTCCGCTATTATAATAACCGTTACCATCATAAAGCATTTGTTTTTCGTTTTGCGCAAAAGAAAAACTCATTGTTACAATAATTATAACAAAGCAAAAAGCTATTTTATGAAGATTATGCTTTTGCATGACCAAATAAATTTAATTTCCTTAACCAGTTACTTACTCTTTCACTTATGAAAAATTCCAATGTAAAGAAAAACAAAGCCAAGCCCAAAAACCACTGGAACTGATCTTCATAATCCGTGTATTGCTTGCTGTCAATTTGTTTTTTATCCAACTGAGTTAATTTATCCAGGATCGCATCCAAACCTATATCGGCGTTTGTAGCCTGAACATAAATACCATCCGTTTTTCCGGCAATATCCTGCAGTATTGTTTTATTTAATTTTGTAACAACAGTGTTTCCGTCCTTATCTTTTCGATAACCACTAACTACCCCATTAACAAGGGCAGGAATAGGAACGCCGCTTTCAGATCCTACACCAATGCAATTGATCATGATCCCCGCTTTTTCAGCATCACCCGCCGCTTCAATAGCTTCAGGTTCGTGATTCTCTCCGTCGGTAATGATCACAATGGTTTTATTCTTTTCTTCGCCTTTACCAAAACTTTCCATGGCTTTGCGAATTGCAGCGCCAATGTTTGTTCCCTGCGTTGGAACCATTTGTGTATTTATACTTTCAAGGAACATTTTTGCAGCTGTGTAATCTGTGGTTATCGGTAATTGAACATAAGCCTCTCCGGCAAAAACAATAATGCCTAAACGATCTCCCTGCAATTTATCGATCATCTTTTCAAGTGCGAATTTAGCACGCTCTAAACGGTTTGGCGACAGATCCTGAGCGAGCATACTGTTTGATACGTCAAGACAAACAATGATATCGGCACCTTCGCGCTTTACTTCCTGCAATTTATTACCGGTTTGCAAATTACAGATCGCTAAAATTAAACTGCACATAGCCAGGCACAGTAAAACAAACTTTGTTATTTTTTTTGTTCGCGATGTGTCAGGAATAAGCGACTTTACCAAACCATATTCACCAAGCTTTTTTATTTTTCGTTTTATAGAATACATATACCAGATGAAAATACCCAGCATTACCGGCAAAGCGATAAAAGCATAAAAGAATATGGGATTTTCGAACCTGAACATTTATGGTAATGATTTAAATACTATTCTTCTTAATAAAAATTCCAATAACAAAGCGATCAAAGCGGCAATTCCCAATGGCAAAAAATGCTCTGCCTTAT
>JANYIQ010000121.1 GCA_025362575.1 Bacteroidia bacterium | reverse complement strand
GTTTGAGACCATGTACCAGGCTAATGGCGTGGGATTAGCGGCACCACAGGTTAACAAAGCCATTCGATTGTTCATTTTAGATGCAACGGCTTTCACTGAATTAGATGAAGATGAAGAGCCTGAGTATTCAAAAGAAGAAATGGCACAAATGAAGAATTTCAAAAAAGTATTCATTAATGCCAAGATCATTGAAGAAAGCGGAGATAAATGGAAATTCAACGAAGGTTGTTTAAGTATTCCTAAGGTTAGAGAAGACGTATTGAGACAACCGAAAATAAAGATCGAGTACCTTGACCAGCATTTTAAAAAACATATTGAAGAATATGATGGCGTAATTGCCCGCATCATTCAGCATGAATACGATCATATTAACGGTGTTCTTTTCACCGACAAGATCAGTCCTTTCAAAAGAAAATTGATCTCAGGCAAATTAAATAACATCAGCAAAGGTATTTTTAAAGCCGATTACAAAACCAGAGTTTATACCAAACCAAAAAAATAAAATGAGAAAGCATTGTGTAAAATTTATAAGTGCTGTCATTATTTTATCGGGCGTATTCAGTTGCGGGAGCCCAAAACCGGAAGAAACAAATGGTACGGAACCAAAAAAAGACAGTACCGTAGTCACAAATTCGGTTTATACCAACGATTGCAAAAGCTATTTTGATGAAGCCATGCGTATGGATAGTGTGATCATCAATGCCACGGAGGTGAATGTAAAGGTTGGAAACAGCGCCATTAAAGCCTTTACCGACTTCAGTTATTTTTGCACCAAAGATACTTTGGCCCCTGTATTTTTATTGAAGGCTTCACAAATTGCACAAAGCATAAATAATTTGCCACAGGCTCAGATCTGTCTCGAAAGATGTTTAAGTGATTTCCCTGACTTTCATAACCGCGGAGCAGCAATGTTCTTACTGGCGCAAATGAACGACGAACCAAGACTGCTTAATAACGAAGAAAAAGCCCAGGAAATGTACAGAAGCATTCTCACAAACTACCCTCACACCGATTGGGCTCGTAATGCAGATGCCGCCTTAAAGCTGATCGGTAAAAGCGATGCTGAGATCATTAAGGAATTCAATAAGAAAAATAAGAAGTAATATAAAGTCATTTCTCGACTACGCTCGAAGTGACATATTCTACTCAAAAAAATACATTTCGTTCGAAATTACATTTTCCATTTAAAATGAAATTTATACTTGATCTTTAAGAATAATACTTCAATTCCAAATTAGTTCCGTCGAAAACAACGTAACTGTGGTAATTGAACCATTCGCCAAGGTTAATGTATCTGGCTTTGCCTTCAATATCGAGATCTAAAGGTAAGTGGCGGTGACCAAACAAAAAGAAATCTATTTTATGTGTGTTTAAATACTCTTTGCAATAAATGTAAAGCCATTCGTTTTCTTTACCCAGAAATTTTTCGTCGCTTTTACCGGTTGCAATTCGGCTTTTGTTACTCGATGCTCTTGCAATTTTAAAAGCTAAGTTGGGATGAATCCGCGCAAAACACCATTGCATAAATTTGCTGGTGAAACAGAATTTCAAAAATTTATACCATTTGTCGCCGGGCCCCAAGCCATCGCCATGACCAATATAAAATTGCTTGCCATTAAATTCGCGGGTAATAGGCTCACGATTTATAGTGGCATTGAGTTCAACCTGAAAATAATCTTTCATCCACAGATCGTGATTGCCGGTAAAGAAATGGATCTTGATGCCGCTATCGCTGAGTTCGGCCAGCTTACCAAATAAACGCACAAAGCCTTTAGGGATGGTGTACGTATATTCCCACCAGAAATCGAACATGTCTCCAACGAGAAAAATTTCTTCGGCATCGGTCTTAATTTCATCGAGCCATTTTACAATGAGTTTTTCGCGGGCAAGGCTACTCTCGTAAGTTGGAACACCTAAGTGAAAATCGGAGGCGAAATATATTTTTTTACCGGCCTGCATTATCGTGTATTCGAATTTATAAGATCGCGGGGTTTAATTTTATTGAGATTCAGGGTAAAACGAACTGTTTCTCCAAAAGTAGATTTTCCGTTAAGCGTAAATGTATTTTTTATGTCGTTATTGTATACCAAAGGAAAATACACTTCAAAGATATCTTTCCATAAACAAATTTCAAAGCCGGCATCGTAAAGTGTTTTTTCCTTGTTTAAGAATTGTCCGTCGCATATTACCACGTCGGCAAATAATTTAATAGGGAGTTTAAAGAATTTAGGCGACTTAATGTTAAAGCCCCCCAGCCAGGTGTCCGATTGTCCCAAAGGCGTCCATACTTTCATGGCCCCATCTTGTTCCGAAAACTGATTAAATCCTAAACCATTGTATTCGTTACGCGCTAAATAATTATAATCGTAAAGATAATCCTGATAACCGTTAAAGCCACTGGCGCGGTAGCGATAAGCGCCTCTGTTGTTGCCGTAAACAAATGTTCCTGCAAATAACCTTAGATCAAAATAATAATCTTTTTTCAAAGTTATTTTATAATTGATGGTTAGGGATATTTTTCCGAAATCCTGATTTTGCTGCAATTTTAAATTCACATTAAAAGGATTAATGGTACGGGAGTTGTTGAGATTGTAAGAAAGTTCGTTGATGTACGAGGTGATCGTTTTCTTGATCGGATGAGTCAATGGCGCGAAAGTCCAAATATTTGAATTATAAGTATCGTCTGTTTCAGTGATCAAATTTACACTTCTGATGGAAATATATTGATCAATTGAACTTCTCGCTATTTTCTTTTTTATATCGAAACGAATGAATGGTTCTATCTTATAATAATTGAAAGCATAAAGACTTGGTTTATTATCAACTGCCGGATAGAAATTATTAGGATCAACTGAATTATACGCGAAACTCTTGAACCTCGCTCCTACTGTTATTTGCTGAAACACTTTTTTAGGAAGCAGATTGAACTGCGCATCAGCAAAGCCAACAGGTGTGTGGCTTTGAAAAGCATACATGGGCGCAATGGTATATTCAAAACGCTTTTGAAGCAAGCTGTAATTATAAAAAGCGCAACCCAGCATAAAACCGTTGTAATAATTAGCTCCTAAAATTGGTAAATAGTTTATCTGTGTTTTATTGGCATTATCCATCTTTGCTAAAAGATTGAATTGAAGCGGCTCGATCTTTTTGAATAAGCCTCTGGTGCGCATGCTGTTATTCTGGCGATGCACATCAGGCATGATCGAATTGGCATCCACCGTAAAGCGATCGATCTTTGCCGGCGGAAACTCAAATACTTTTTTGCCTTCAAAACCCTGATACCACACTTCACCAATAACCTGTCCTTTGCGAAGTGCACCAAGGGTTACAGGACCAACAACTTCGCCAACATTTTTAACGGTTACCTTATAACTGCCATCCGATTGCTTTTTTTGACCGGTGATCTTATAATCAAGTTTTTTGGTGCTGCCTATCATGTCGTCAACAAACCAATTAATATCTTTGCTTCCATAATACTCCATAGTATTCTGCAAGTTTTTCGGGCTTGGGTGTTTGAATTTCCAGTTATCGAAATAAAAATGCATGGCTTCATCCATTTTCTCTTCACCAATGGAGTTCATGAAATAATCGAACACAATGGCTGTTTTTGCGTAAACAATTGCACCATAATTATAGTCAGTAAACAATGGTGCCTTTGTATTAATTGCCTGATCGGTATTTTTTCGCGCGGCCAGCAAATACGCAAACTGATAATAAGCCTTGTGTTTAAATTTGTTTAAGCCAAAAGTATTAAAAGTGCTATCCTTACCCATAAAATCGGCCAGTGTTTTTTCAGGATATTTTTGCTGAACGTAACGCATTTCGTAAAACGAGTTCATTCCTTCATCCATGCCGGGATAATCTCTTTCGTTACTTCCCAGAATGCCGTAAAACCAATTATGCCCTACTTCGTGAGCTATAGTTGTTTCCAAAGTAAATTTATTACCTGATTGGCCAATGACCGTAATATTCGGGTATTCCATTCCGCCACCGGCTGCAATGGTTCCGTCGATGGCAGTAACATGATTATATGGATAATTGCCACTGGAGTATGAATAAAATAAAGTAGCATCGTTCACATACTCCAAAGCATCTTTCCATAATTCAGCTTCGTTATTTGTAAAGAATACCCAGGTATCCACTTTCTTATCTGAATTAATTAATGTGATATTATCTTTTAAAACATGAAAACGCTTATCCGCAAACCAGGCAAAATCGTGCACCCTTGTTTGCTTAAAGCGAATGGTCTTATATTCTGAAGCTGATGCGGGAAACGGACTCTTGCCCGACTTCAATTTGTTTTGTTTGATCAAGTTTTCTGTTTCCTCAATTTTAGTTTCGAGCCATTGCTCTTCTTCCTTCGCATCTATTCTGTCGCCGGTAGCAGCCAATAAATAATTTTTTGGTAAAGTAATGCTCACATCAAAAGAACCATACTCTGAATAAAATTCACCCTGATTTAAATACGGCATCGGGTGCCAGCCTGCATTATCAAATACTGCGGGCTTTGGATACCATTGCGAAATGTAATAGGCCTGTTGATCATGACCTAATCTCGAAAATTTAGCGTCCGGTATTTTAACATGAAAAGGTGTGGTAATTGTTAAGTTTGCTCCTGCTTTTAAAGGTTCGTTCAAAATCAGTTTACAGATGTCGATGTTATCCTCGTCATATTCAACTTTAACAGAACTGCCATTTACCTTAAAATCGAGACTATCCATAAACCCGCGTTCACTTTCTTTGGAAAAATAAAATTTAGTATCTCCGCTTTCCAGGATCTGTTTTGCGAGGGCTGTTTTATGATTTTTATAGGCATTAGGCCAGATATGAAACCAGATAAAGGTTATTTCAGATGAAGAATTATTAATGTAATTGATCTCTTCGAAAGCACTTAGTTCATGCTTTACATCATTCAAAGACACTTTAATTTTGTAATTCACTTCCTGCTGAAAATACTGATCCTGAGCAAAAAGAGAAACTGTACTTAAAAAACAAGTAAAAAAAAGAATCGCCGCAAACCGTTTGCAGCGATCAAAAGTAAAATGTATTTTATTTTGATTAAACAATTAAAATTATGTTTTAACTATGGTTATGTCCTTCGTGATTATGACCATCGCCGGGACCATGCGCTTCGTTCGGTTTTTCAGCAAAAATATCACGAAGTAATTTATCTAATTCTTCGCCGCGAACTCCTTTTGCAATGATCTTACCTTCTCTGTCTAATATTACAGTGTGCGGAATGGATTGAATATCATACAAAGGAACAGCATCGCTCTGCCAGAATTTAAGATCACTAACCTGAGGCCAGGTCAATCCGTCTTTTTTAATGGCTTCTAACCATGCACCTTTTTCCTTATCCAAAGACACACCGTAAATCTCAAGTCCTTTTGATTTGTATTTGGCATAAATTTCCTTTACATGCGGCATTTCTTTGCGGCAAGGGCCACACCAGCTTGCCCAGAAATCGATAAGCACTATTTTTCCTCTTAAAGATGATAATGCCAGGCTCGGTCCTTCAGGAGTTGGCATGTTTATTTCGGGAGCAGCGCCACCCTTGGCGGTTGCAAATGTTTTACTGATCATTTGATGGAACATGCGAACGTTATCGTTGTCGGGATACTTTTTCATCAAACCTTCATCCAAAGCTTTGAAAATGGTGCTGTACTTTTCAGGATCTAAAGGTTGAAGTGCCATAATGGATGAAAACATGGTTGTATTGGTTTTAATTTTTTCAGCAACCACTACACCATACTGATCAACAATTTTATTGAAGATGGCCTCGTAGCGTTTTCCTACGGTATCACGACCAAGTGAATCCAGTTTTCTGTCCTGTACCTCAAATTGAAAAGCCTGCTGTAACGAATCGATGCGGTTACGGTTTGCCTTTGCCAGTTCATTATATTCCAAAAACAAAATGGTTTCCGGTGAGCCTGTAACTTTGTAGCTGTTTCCAAGATCCTTTGCATTTCCTGTAACCGTCACTTTATCCACCGAATCTACCACAACCATTGCAAAATTCTGATTGCTCAGTTTAATGCGATAAAAACCCATTAAAGGCACATAATTGGTGAAGGAGAAATTTCCATTGGCATCGATAACACAACTGTCAACCGGTTCTGATTTTTGAGGTGTTAATTTTTCAAAGTAAATGGTTTCACCGTTAGAATTTGTAAGCGTACCTTTTAATTCGAAACCTGAAGTTCTTTGTTTTGGAGAACTGCAGGATACAATTACTGCAGCAGTTGTTGCGATCAAAAATATTTTTTTCATATGTAAATAATTCATTTTTCAATTGCCAAATGGAATGGCTAGTTTTCTTTCATTTATGATCTAGCAAACATGGCCATTTCATTCTTATGTTATTTTTCTAATTCTTCTTTAACAAGTTGATTGGCCATTTTAGGATCGGCCTTACCTTTACTCAGCTTCATAACTTCTCCAACGAACAAACCAAGCAAACCTACTTTTCCATTTTTGTATTCTGCAATTTTTTCGGGATATTTTGAAACAGCCTGTTTAACCAGTTGTTGTAACTCGTCGCTATTGCTGCTTTGAATGATGTCTAATTCCTGCGCCAGTTCTTCTGCCGACTTATTTGGCTGTTTTATCATCTCAGGAAATAATTTCTGAGAAGCATTGGTGTTGGAAATTTTATTATCATCGATCAGTTTAATGATATCGGCAATTCCTTTAGGTTTAATACTGAAATTATCGATATGCAAGGCATTCTCATTCAAATAAGATTTAACACTTCCCATAACCCAATTTGCTGCCGCTTTGTAATTTTTTGTACAGGAAATTAATTCGTTAAAGTATAAAGCAATTTCTTTAAGATCGGTTAAAACAGAAGCATCGTAATCGCTCAGCTTTAATTCGTTCACATATTTGTTGAAAAGATCATTTGGAAGTGGTGGTAAATTTTTACGTACTGTTTCAATATACTCCTGAGTAACCATAACAGGCTGCAGATCGGGCTCCGGAAAATAACGATAATCATTCGCGCTTTCTTTGCTTCGCATACTGAAGGTTGTTCCATTCACGGCATCAAAACTTCTGGTTTCGGTAGCAATGGTTTCACCGGCTTCAATAAGATCGATCTGACGTTTAATTTCAAAATTGATCGCACGCTCTACGTTTCTGAAGGAGTTCATGTTCTTAACTTCCGTTCTCTTACCATAAACCTTGCTACCTTTAAGCATTACCGAAATGTTGGCATCGCAACGTAAAGAGCCTTCTTCCATGTTGCCGTCGCAAATATCCAGATAACGAACTAATTTCCGTACTTCGTTCAAATAAGCGTAAGCTTCTTCTCCATTCCTGAAATCAGGCTCTGTAACTATCTCCAGAAGCGGAGTGCCTGCACGGTTAAGATCTATAAGGGTTTCAAAGGGATCAATGTCGTGCATGCTTTTACCGGCATCTTCCTCCATGTGAATTCGGGTAAGATTAATGTGTTTCTCAGTACCATCCTTCAGTTTAAAAGTAACCTGTCCGCCTACGCAAATAGGGGTTTTATCCTGAGTGATCTGATATCCTTTAGGAAGATCGGCATAAAAATAATTCTTACGCGCGAATTGATTTTCCTTTGTAATGCTTGACTTTGTTGCTATTCCCAGCTTAACGGCAAACTCAATGGCGCGTTTATTTACCTTTGGTAAGGTGCCCGGGTGCCCAAGCGTAACAACACTTACGTTAGTATTTGGTAAAGATCCGTACTCAGCGAGGTCGCTGCTGTACATTTTAGTTTTAGTAAGTAATTGAATGTGACATTCCAGTCCAATTACCGATTCATATTTATCGTAAATGCTCATAAAAAATTCAACGTAAAGATAATGGATTTTGTGAATTTCATATCCCTAAAATTGTTTAAATCTTCTAAAAAAAATTAGTGCAAAACAGCGCCATTCTTGTGAAATTTACAAAGTGGAGAACTATTTAGACGAGCTTAATCCCTCGCAACGCCAAGCCGTTGAAGCAACAGAAGGACCGGTTATGATCATCGCAGGTGCAGGTTCAGGAAAAACCCGTGTACTTACCTATAGAATTGCGCATTTAATGAACAAGAATGTAGATGCGTTCAACATTTTATCGCTCACTTTTACCAATAAGGCGGCCCGCGAAATGAAGGAGCGTATTGCCCGAATTGTAGGTTTAAAAGAGGCAAAGAACATCTGGATGGGCACCTTTCACTCGGTATTTGCAAAAATACTGCGGTTTGAGGCTCAAAAACTGGGGTATCCGGCCAACTTCACCATTTACGACACGGATGACAGCAAAAGTGTTATCAAAGAGATCTTAAAACAATTCAATTTAGATGAAAAAGTTTATAAGCCTTCATTGGTTTTAAACCGCATTTCGGATGCAAAGAACAAATTGATATCTGCAGCGCAATACGCGAACAATACAGTTTTTATGGCCGAAGACCGATCGTCGAATAAACCATTGCTCGGACAGATCTATGTAGCTTATCAAAAACGAAATTTTAAAGCCGGAGCAATGGATTTTGATGATCTTTTGTTTAATACCAATGTGCTTTTGCGCGATTTTCCGGATGTGCTTTTAAAATATCAGAATAAGTTCCGCTATATTTTAGTGGATGAGTACCAGGATACGAATTTCTCTCAATATGTTATTGTAAAACAGCTGGCGGCGCGCTTTCAGAACATTTGCGTGGTGGGCGATGATGCACAGAGTATCTATGCTTTTCGCGGTGCAAACATTCAGAACATTTTAAATTTCGAAAAAGATTATCCCGATCTAAAAACATTTAAGCTGGAGCAGAATTACCGTAGTACGAAAAACATTGTAGAAGCAGCAAACGTGATCATTGCCAATAACAAAGACCAGTTCAAAAAAAGTGTATTTACCGATAACGATGAAGGTGAAAAAATAAAAGTGATACGCGCCAGCACCGATAACGAAGAAGGCGCAAAAATTGCCAATGCCATTTTTGAAACTAAAATGAATGAACGCGCAAAGCACAAAGACTTTGCCATCTTATACCGCACCAATGCTCAGTCGCGCTCGTTTGAGGAAGCTTTGCGCCGTTTGAATTTACCTTATCGCATTTACGGGGGCACTTCCTTTTATCAGCGCAAAGAAATTAAAGATGTTTTAGCCTATTACAGACTAACGATCAATAACAGTGACGATGAATCTTTGAAACGCATCATTAATTATCCGGCACGAGGCATAGGGCAAACTACGATCGACCGGTTATCGGTGGCTGCTGCAGAACACGATATCAGTATCTGGACCGTTATAGAGAATCTTAAGGATTTTAATGCCTCAATGGGAATAAACGGTGGAATACAGAATAAGATCAATGATTTTGTGACCATGATAAAATCGTATTCGCTGCAATTACCTTATAAAGATGCTTACGAATTAGGAAATCACATTGCCACGCATTCGGGTATAGTTAAAGAATTGTATCAGGATAAAACACCTGAAGGAGTAAGCCGTTACGAGAACATACAGGAATTACTGAACGGTATAAAAGATTTTGTGGAACAGGTGCGCTCGCCGCAGGAAGAAGAGCTGAACGAACAGATAAAAGCGAGTTTAGGTAATCCTGAAGAGCTTTCGATAGGTGCCGATAACACTCTGAAAACACTGGATGAGTTCATGCAGGACATTAGTTTACTTACGAATGTTGACAAGGATGATGAAGATGAAAAGAATACAGATAAAATTTCTTTAATGACCGTACATTCTGCCAAGGGACTGGAGTTTCCGTATGTGTACATTGTTGGATTGGAGGAGAATTTGTTTCCATCACAATTATCATTGAACAGCAGAAGCGATCTGGAAGAAGAGCGTCGTTTGTTTTATGTGGCATTAACACGTGCCGAGAAAAAAGCAACATTAAGTTTTGCCACTACCCGATTCCGTTTTGGAAATATTTTATATTGCGAGCCAAGCCGATTCATTGATGAAATTGATGAGCGCTACATTGAACTTCCTGAATTACCGGAGAGCAATCCTTTTTCGGATACTACCTTTGAAAAATTCAGAGGCAATTATAACGATACAAAAGGAAAAACGAATATTGGTTTTACAAAGGGCAGTTCACAGAATACTCCAACACATAAGGTGAATTTTCAGCCTCCTAAAAAACTGGTATCCTTAAATTCGCGCTTAGCAGGGCAAAACGCAAAGCCGGTTGATGTGGAAGTGAATCGTGCTTTAAAAGTGGGAGATCAGGTTTTACACGAAAAATTCGGGCAGGGCAACATCAGTTTCATTGAAGGTGTGTGGCCTGAATCGAAAGCCACCATTACATTTGCCAATGTAGGTGAGAAAAAACTCTTACTTAAGTTTGCGAAATTGAATTTGGTGAATTGATATTTTATTTGACTGAGTTTAGTCATAGTTTACACAAAAAGATCTTATTACCTTTAAGATAATTAAGTTTTATGAAATTTAGATCAAAACCAATTGCCGTTTACATTGCGTTTATTTTCGCTGCATTCACATGCAATGCTCAAATGTATAGAAGCTGTACCGGAACCTTGGAATATGAGCAGAGCAAAGATACTGCTGCCGATGCGAGAGTTCTAAATACCTTCATGATCTACAATCTGGGCACCGGCGAGTTTGTTTTCAAGATGGATCTGAGCTCGGTTGTAACCGGAAAACGCAAACTTGATTCCTTATTTAACGGTTTGAATGATCAGATACTGTTATTCAAAGGAAATTATGTTGGTCAGGCTTTTGAGTTAGTTAGCGGAAGCAACGATAAAAAAGAGAGAACTTTTTCAGGCATTCTCTCTTTAAATGCTAACTCTCAGAACTGCACGATACGTGTTCAGTCGGTTAACTATTCCGAAAAAACAGACAGTAAAAATCTTAAACTTGACATTACTTTTGAAGCGGATCCTGCAAAATTGAATATCCCGGTATTAAAAGACCTTACAAAAAATTCAGTTGAAATAGAAGTGAATGGCGGATTTGTAAATATCCTAAACTAAAATCTGATCTAACTAATTGAGAAAGCCAGTAAAGGAACTCCGATCAATCCAATAATTAAAAATGTCCAAAAAATAAAAGCCTGAAGGTCTTCAAGGGTTTTAATTTTAATTTTCGAGATTAGTGCCATACCGTATTTGTGTATACAAAATTAGCGGATATAGTTATGAACTCAAGAGGGCCAGCCCTCGATGATTAAAAATTTAAAATTCGGTGAGTGTTGCTAACAGATCTTTATTCTCGCTAACCCATAACATTAAACTATTGTTACGCGGCGGCAATCCTAATTTCTGGCAAATTTTTGAGCGGTAATTTTCAATGGTTTTTTCGGAGAGGAACAAAAGTTCTGCAATTTCTTTAGAAGATTTATTTTGATTCACAAGCTTAAGAGTTTTCAATTCGGCCTGACTCAATGCGCCTAAAACGCCTGCTATGCCTTGCCCTTTCTTGCCAATGGTAAGATCATTGTATTCTGAACGAAGTGTGGGCCCAATGAATTTTTTATTGTCAAGTACTTTATTGATACAATCTATTATTTCGTTGGCCGCAAAATCTTTGATGATATAACCACTTACTCCAATGTTCATGGCTTTACGCACCATTTCCTTTTCTTTGTACATGGTTAAAATAACGATCTTGGCTGTTGGCACTTTTTCAATGATCATCTTTGCTACTTCGATGCCATTTATTTCGGGCATGTTAATGTCGAGTATTGAAATATCAGGTTTATGTGCTATTACAGCCTTGTAAGCTTCATCTCCGCTATCGCATTCAAGAATAGTACTACCAGGAAAAGCCTTATCAAGTATGTCGTACAAACCTTTTCTAAAGATCGGATGATCGTCTGCAATCAAAAGTTTCATGCTGCTATTTATTTTTAAATTTTACAATTAACTTAAATCCTTTGGGTTGGTTCTGTTCAATATCCCCTATCCCATTTATTATTTTTATTCTCTCCTTTATGGATAACAGGCCCATACCATCTGTTGTTTTTCTTTGCTGAGTCCACGAACCATTATCTACATAGGTTAAAACGAATTCATCATTTAAATGTTCGATCATTATTTTAAGTGCACTTCCACCCGAGTGTTTCAAA
>JANYIQ010000101.1 GCA_025362575.1 Bacteroidia bacterium | reverse complement strand
CCGAAACAGCGCCGTAAAGGAAACGGCAAAACCATTAGCTTAAAGGGCTGCAGTGGACATAATTTGAAAAATGTATCCATTGATTTGCCTTTAGGTAAGTTTATTTGTGTTACAGGAGTGAGCGGAAGCGGCAAGTCAAGCATAATTAACGAAACTCTTTATCCGATATTAGCAGCGCATTTTTATAATTCCGAAAAAAAACCTTTAGCATATAAATCAATTTCGGAAATTGATAATATTGATAAGATTATTGATATCGACCAATCGCCAATAGGACGAACTCCGCGAAGCAATCCGGCAACCTACACGAATGTTTTTTCCGACATAAGAACTTTGTTTGCTGAATTACCTGAATCAAAAATTCGGGGTTACAAACCCGGTCGTTTTTCGTTTAACGTAAAAGGCGGTCGCTGCGAAACCTGTGGCGGAGCGGGAGTGAAGACCATTGAAATGAATTTTTTACCCGATGTTTATGTGCATTGCGATGAATGTAACGGAAAAAGATATAATCGCGAAACCATTGAAGTTCGCTTCAAAGGCAAATCCATAAGCGATGTGTTAAACATGACCATCGATCAGGCCTGCACTTTTTTTGAGAATATGCCGAACATCTTCAGACAAATTAAAACTTTACAGGATGTTGGATTAGGTTACATTACTTTGGGTCAGCAGGCAACCACTCTAAGTGGAGGCGAGGCACAACGCGTAAAACTGGCTACCGAATTAAGTAAACGCGATACAGGAAACACGTTTTACATTTTAGATGAGCCTACTACCGGTTTGCATTTCGAGGACATAAGAATATTACTGGAAGTTTTAAATAAACTGGTAGATAGTGGCAATACAGTTCTTGTTATCGAACACAACATGGACATCATTAAAATGGCCGATCATATTTTAGATATGGGTCCTGAAGGTGGTAAAGGCGGCGGAGAGCTATTATTTAAAGGTACTCCCGAAGAACTGATCAAAGTTAAGAATAGCCACACTGCTAAGTTTCTTAAAAAAGAAATGTTGGGATAGATCTTGTTTTTTAACCAGCCCTTTAATTTAAATACGGATCTGTATTCCTGATCTTTTTTTCATTTGATGAGGATTAATCTTGTTTTACGATCTTAAACACAGAACTCTGTCCGTTTACTGTTGCTTTTATAAAATAAATGGATGGCTTAAGGTCGGTAACAAGGGTATTGAATGTGTGTGAGCCTTTGTACAATTGATCCTGTAAACTAATATCTTTTATTTTTTCTCCCATTGTATTGAATAGTTCAAATTCAACGGTAGAGGCTGTTTGCAGGTTTATATCAATGTTGAATGAAGTATTGAAAGGATTCGGATAAATATTGAGTTGATACGGAAGCGAATTACAATTATTGTCAAAAATAACCATGTCATGCGGATTAACATTCCCGCTAAGGTCGGTTTGATTTAATTTGTAGTAAGAAATTCCGTCTAAAGGGTTTTGATCAAAAAATGAATATTTTTTCTTACTGTTACTGTTTCCGCTGCCGGACACTTTTTTAATTTCTTCAAAATTAATTCCGTCTGCCGACCGCAGGATCGTAAAAAAACTGTTGTTTGCTTCTGTTTCGGTGGTCCATTCAATTTTAGCTTTATTGTTTTCGCAGCTAGCTTCAAACGATGAAAGGCTTACCGGTAAAACGGCTAAACAAACCGGAGTTACTTGCGCACATGCCGCCATGGCAATTGTTTTTACGTAACCCGTACCTCCGGCGAATCCGCAAACAGCCACATCACCGCCAATACTTACATCCACATCATAAATTGGAAACGTATTGGCAACACTTGAAAGTAAAACTAAATTCCCATCGTATTTTAATAATTGATTTACCGACCCAACATAAACGTTCCCGCAATTGTCAATGTCAATACCCATGTTGTTTGGTAATTTTCTTCCTCCGAAAAAACCTGTAGCTGATGTGCCTCCGGGAATTGCCGCGGTAGCCATTACGGCACCGGTCAGTAAATTTCTTTTATGCACCGTGGTTCCGTTAACAGTATATAAGGCAACTGTATTGGCTCTGGTGGCTGATATAGGCTGTTTTGTTCCTACACCAAAATTAGGGATGTAATAATCAAATAAATATCCTGTTGATGTTTTGAAACCCATTGTGGTCATGGCATCGCTAACCGAACCAATTGTATCCAAGGTTAAAAAATAATAATTGGAGTATGGTCCCCAGGTAATTGAACTGGCCTCCTGCATGGTTGGCGGAAAGCCCATACTGCCGTATCCAACGAGTCGTGTTCCGGCCTGTGCACCTGTACCCAAATTAATGTTGAACATGTAACCGCGTATTGAAAAAATTCCTGAGCTGCCGCCAACTGCTAATTTTGTTCCGTCGCAGTTAAAAGATAAACTCCAGTATTCACAACTTCCGGGAGGTGTGTTGGTCCATACCAATGCACCGGCTGTTGATACTTTCCATATTTTGCCGATAGAGCCTGATGTAATGTACGATTCTCCTGTAACCTGATTGGTAACCATTCCACCAAGCCAGTAATTGGCGGTATCAATGGCCGAGGCGTAATTCCATTGCAACACTCCGGCAGCATTATATTTTAAGATCCTTACCGGCATATCACCTCCATAAATATAAACGTTACCTGCATTATCGGTTTCTACTTCCCATATTTTCTTGGTGTTGTTCAAAACCGGATTTTGTGTCCATGGATCAATAACAATTGTTTTCGCAGAGTTATAACTTCCAATATTAAAACCTATGGTGTAATTATTATATCGCTTAAACGAAGAATTGATCGTTGAAGTGGTGTTTTCCTGATAAAAAGTAATTGGAGCATGATCAATTATGTTGCCAAATTCTGTTGGGATGTTTATTTCGTTATTCTGAATGAAAACATCTTTCGAATATTTCATGCGGATAGAATTAACATCAGCGCCGGGATGAATGATCAGAGCGTATTTTATTCCGCCTTGCGGGTGAATGGTGTATTCAACATCAATGCCATCATAAACATTCTCGTAAATTATTTTTTTGAATCCGCTGATGTAATTAATATTCTTTTCTTGACCACCTTCTTCAACTACATAACTGTAATATTCCGTTGCCTTTTCAGCATCTTTTAAGCGGCAGTTCACCGATGAATTTTCCCAATTGAAACTTACAAAGTCACGGGTAAAACTTCTGATCTTATTTTCTTCTTCCTTTTCAGGATAGTCGTAATCCGGCTCTTTATCAGCTTCGGCTTTTACCACAAAACTATAAACTAAGCCCCGGCTGGTAAAGAAGATCCGGTTACAACCATCATCGTATGCGTAGAAAACTTTTTGTCCATCCGGGCTTTTAAACTGACCTACATTTTCTGTAAATGAAGTGGGATGCTGAAAGCCATTGGTCCAACCACCATTTGCGCCGAATAAAAATGAGCTGCAAAGCAGTAAAAGGAAGCTTGATATTGAGAATCTTAAAAACAATCTCTCGTATTTTATGCTAATTTAGGCCCTTAACTAAAGCCTAAACAGGGGGCTGCCCCTTTAAGTTTTAAGGTATTTTAGTTTATATTTATACTGTATTAAGTTTAAGCATGCGTCTTTTCACTGGCATATTTTTATTTTTTTTAATACCTTTTCAATTTCTTGGAAATTCAGGAGATAGCTTGAAAGTATTATTGTTAAAAGTTAAAGAAGCCTCCTACTTCGATTCAACACGTGTTTTTACAGCCGGCCAAAACGCATTAAAGTTTGCTGAACGGAATGATCTGAAAGAAAAAGCCCTTGCTGAGATCAATATCTATTATGGGAACTATTTTTTTTATACCAGAAATATTGATAGTTCCGTTGCCTGTTTTAAGAGAGCGCTTGATCTTGCCAGACAGATCCATTCAAATCATCTTGAGATCCTTGCTAAAATAAGACTCTTATACATTGACAGAGAATATGGTTTAATGCAAAATACTGAAGAAGAACTGAGTGTTTTTTTGAAAGAATGTATTGCACAAAAGGATATTGAGAACGAACTTGAAATTTATAATCTCATGGGCATTACTCAAGAAGAAAAAGGAGATTATAAAAAAGCGGCAGAGTTTTACATTAAAGGGCTTTCTAAGTCAGAGTTGACTAACAGCGAATATTATCAAGCTACGTTTTTGAATAATATTGGCCTGGTAAAATATTCTTTAGGAGAATTACCAAAAGCCCTTTCTGACTTTAACAAAGGTGTTGAGATCGCAACTAAAATAAATAATCAACGATTGTTAAGTCATATCATGATGAACCGATGTTTGGTTTATGTTCATCAGAATAATTCAAATGCCGCCGACCAAAGTTTTAAAGCAGTGATCGGCTACGCCATTGCAAATAGGCTTCCGCTTGAGCTGGCAAGCGCATATGTAAATCTTGGTTCAGCGTATTTGAATAAAAAAGAATACAGTAAGGGACTTAATTATGTAGACTCCGCCATACTTGTATTTAAGAAGTTCAATTTTAAAAAAGAACAAGTAAGAGCGCTTTTTAATAAATGTAATATTTTGCTTGAGCTTGACAAAATTGCCGAAGCCGAGGCAATTATTAAAGAAAATGAAGATTATGTATTGAGATCAGAGAACGCCGATAATGTCTCTGAATTCTATTTTCTAAAATATGATCTGATGCATAAAAAGAAAAGGTATGAAGAAGCCTTGAATTATTATCTGCATTACACCAGAATAAAAGACAGCATGCGCAATGTTATCAATGCAAAAGTGGTTGATGAATTGCAGGTAAAATATAATGTTCAGAAAAAAGAGATAGAACTGGAAAAAGAAAAAAGCAAAAGCCTTTCTCTTGAAAAGATCAATCAAAAGGAAAAATTCTTGAAATGGTTGGCAGTATTGCTTGGATTCATGGTAATTATTGCCGGAGGTATCATTGCTTTCGTAATTTATAACAGAAAAATAAGGGAAAAACAAGAGTTTTTCAGTAAGCAATTGATCATAAAAACGGAAGAGGAACGAAGCCGGATCGCCAAAGACCTGCATGATGACATAGGTCAGTCATTATCAAGTTTAAAAACCTGGCTGTTCAGTGATAACGACAAGCATGTTAATGATAAAAAGATAGGAAGCGAAATTGAACGCATCATTGAGCAAACCCGTCAGATCTCAAGAACACTTTACCCTTCATACATCGAAAAGTTAGGTTTAACGCCTGCCGTAGCAATGTTGGCGGAAAATATTCAGAAAAATAAAAACATTGAATTTAGTTTTGATATTTGTGAAAAAACAGAAGAGTTGTCTGTAAGTGCTAAAACACATTTGTTCCGTATCATACAAGAGTGTATTAGCAATACTTTG
>JANYIQ010000056.1 GCA_025362575.1 Bacteroidia bacterium | reverse complement strand
ATATATATATATATATATATACAAACACAAGGGTTTCAGAGGATTTAGTGAATTTGACAAAAAGTAATTCTCCCTTAAGGACTTAATATTTGTGGGTAAAAAAAATCCCCTCGTGTGGAGGGGATTCTTAAAATTTATTTCTTCTTCGCAGCTTTTTTCTTAGTAGCTTTTATTGTTCGCTTTGGAGCAGTAGTTTTACTGAACACCTTCTTAACAGGGGCTGATTTTTTAGCAACCGCTTTTTTAACTACCGTTTTCTTCGCAGGCGCTTCTTCTTTGACCAGTTTAACAACTTTAGCTTTGCCTTTTGTTTTAGGCTCAGCTTTTTTAGCGCCAAATTTCTTAGCACCTTTTTTACCTTTTTGGTTTTTCAATAAGGCATTTGCCATTTTTTGTTCGTAACCGGCAACACCTCCTAAAAGGGCTACTACATCAGCAAATTCTAATGTTGCAGGATCTGTGGTTTTAGGTATTCTGAAAAATTCTTTTCCTAAGGCGATGCATGGTCCCCAGCGGCCATTCAATACTTTTAATTCCGGATTCTCATCATAAACACGAATGATCTTAGCAAGATCTTTTGCGCGTTTTGCATCAATTAATTCAATGCAACGTTGTCCGCCAATTGTATACGGATCTTCTTCTTTTCCTAATGAAGTGAAAGCATTATTATGTACAACGTAAGGACCAAATCTTCCGATACCAACTTTCATTTCTTTGCCTTCATATTCACCAACAATGCGAGGCATTTTAAACAGATCGAGTGCTTCCTGCAAGGTAATTGTTTCCATGCGCTGATTTCCGCGTAAGCTTGCAAAGCGTGGTTTTTCGCCACCTTCAATGGTTTCACCGATCTGTGCTAATGGTCCGAAACGGCCGATACGAACAATAATCGGTTTGTTTGTTCCCGGTTCAACACCTAAACTTCTTTCGCCGCTGGCACGTTCTGAATTGTCAATTGTTTTCTCAACGGTTTTATGAAAAGGTTTGTAAAAATCCTTTAACATTTTTGTCCACTCTAAATTTCCTTCCGCGATCTCGTCAAATTCAGCTTCTACTTTTGCAGTGAAATGAAAATCCAAAATATCAGGGAAATACTGGAATAAAAAATCGTTCACTACCATACCGATGTCGGTTGGAAATAATTTTGATTTTTCGGCACCTGTATTCTCAGTTTTAATTTCTTTGGATACTGAGCTTGTCGAAGTATTATTTTTAGCTAAGGTTAAGCTTACGTAATTGCGTGGCTTACCTTCTTTATCCGTTTTTTCAACGTAGCCTCTTTTTTGTACGGTTGAAATGGTAGGAGCATAGGTAGAAGGACGGCCAATACCTAATTCCTCTAATTTTTTTACCAAACTTGCTTCAGTGTAGCGTGCCGGATGGTGTGTGAAACGCTGTACAGCATTCACCTCAATGTTATCTAACTTATCGCCAACTTTCATCGGAGGTAACATCGATGAGTTTTCTTCTGTTTCATCATCATCGTCGGTACTTTCCATGTACACTTTCAGGAAACCGTCGAATTTCAATACTTCACCTTGTGCAATAAATAATTCAGATGTGGTGCTGATGTTAATTTTTGCAGTTGTTTTTTCTTATTCTGCATCACTCATTTGAGAAGCAATAGTGCGTTTCCAGATCAGATCATATAAACGTACTTCATTGTTTTCTCCGTCAACACTAGTTTTATCAATATATGTAGGACGAATGGCTTCGTGAGCCTCTTGCGCGCCTTTACTTTTTGTTTTATAGGTGCGAGGCTGATAATATTTTGCGCCGTAATTCTGATTAATGGCCTTGTTAGCCTGATTCATGGCGGTTTCCGATAAATTCACGGAATCTGTTCTCATGTATGTGATCTTACCGGCTTCGTATAAACGTTGTGCCAGCATCATGGTTTGTGCCACCGAAAAACCTAACTTACGGGCTGCTTCTTGCTGCAGTGTTGATGTTGTAAATGGTGCAGCCGGAGAACGTTTTGCAGGTTTGGTTTCTAAACTTCCAATACTGAAACTTGCGGCTTTACATTTTTCTAAAAATGCCTGAGCTTCTGCTTCTGTTGCATAACGTTCATTTAACTCTGCCTTTAAAATTGCTTTACCTACATTAAATAATGCAACCACTTTAAAAGCGGATGTTGATTTAAAATTCTGTACTTCTCTTTCGCGTTCAACAATTAATCTAACGGCCACGGATTGTACACGGCCAGCCGATAAACTCGGACGAACTTTGCGCCACAAAATTGGCGACAATTCAAAACCAACTAAGCGGTCTAAAACACGACGCGCTTGTTGCGCATTCACTAAATTAATATCAACCTGGCGTGGATTTTGAATTGCTTTTTCGATGGCACCTTTTGTGATCTCATGAAAAACAATTCGCTTTGTTTTTTTAGGATTTAACTCTAATGCTTCTGATAAATGCCAAGAAATAGCTTCTCCTTCGCGGTCCTCATCGGATGCTAACCAAACCATATCAGCACCTTTACTTAATTTTTTTAGTTCGGCAATTATTTTTTCCTTATCGGGCTGAACTTCATAAGTGGGTGTAAAGTTATTTTCAATGTCAACACCATATCCCTTTTTTACAAGGTCACGTACGTGTCCGAAGCTTGATTTTACTATATAATCCTTACCTAAAAATCCTTCAATTGTTTTAGCTTTTGCGGGGGACTCAACTATCACTAAATTTTTTGCCATGTATTCGTATATATATAGGTATGTTTTGAGCGTAAAAAGATGAAAAAAGAGTGTTTTTGAGCCCGAATTTTCCCTTTTTTACACGTTCAAAAGTTTGCAAAGGAAAAAAATTAAATTGGAATAATCCAAATCCGAATGTTAACCCCTTAGTTTTTAGTTAAATAAGCTTAATATGTCAAAATGTCACAAGAATGCATTAAATTTGCGGTGCAATTGAGCGATAGATGGACTTTGAGAATAAAATAATAGACGAAAACAGACAGGGCGAGGCACTCGAACGAAAAGTTGAAAATGCCCCGAATGGTAAAAAAATGTTTTTGGAAAGTTACGGCTGCCAGATGAATTTTGCGGACAGCGAAATTGTGGCTTCAATTTTGATCGATAAAGGATATACAACTACGACTGATTTTACGGAAGCAGATCTGATATTTGTAAACACTTGTGCGATTCGCGAAAATGCAGAATCAAGAGTGAGGCAACGTTTGCACGATTATAAGAAAGTAAAGAAACGCAAACCAAATACATTAATTGGTGTTCTGGGTTGCATGGCCGAACGATTGAAAGAACAATTTTTAGAACAGGAAAAATTAGTTGATATAGTTGTTGGTCCGGATGCATACCGCGACCTGCCCAATTTAATTGAAATTGCAGAGAGCGGAAGAAAAGCGATCAATGTTATTTTAAGTAAAGAAGAAACCTATGCCGATATTTCACCATTACGTTTAGATCAAAATGGTGTGAGTGCATTCATTAGCATTATGCGCGGGTGTGATAACATGTGCAGCTTTTGTGTGGTGCCATTTACAAGAGGAAGAGAGAGAAGCAGAGATCCGGAAAGCATTGTGAAAGAAGCGCGCGAAGCATTTGAAAAAGGATACAGAGAAGTAAATTTATTAGGACAAAATGTAGATTCATATTTGTGGGCCGGTGGTGGTTTGAAAAAGGAAACCTTAACGGAAGAACAAAAAGCGAACTCAGTAAGCTTTGCCCAATTGCTTGAGAAAGTTGCGCTGATAAACCCCGATCTGCGAGTACGTTATTCAACGTCGCATCCAAAAGACATGACCGATGATGTTTTGCATACTATGGCGAAACATGAAAACATATGCAAGTATGTGCATTTGCCTTTTCAAAGCGGAAACTCGGAATTGCTTGAAAAAATGAATCGCGGTTATACAAGAGAATGGTACCTGGATAGAATTG
This sequence comes from Bacteroidia bacterium, assembly GCA_025362575.1. Taxonomy (GTDB): domain Bacteria; phylum Bacteroidota; class Bacteroidia; order B-17B0; family Aurantibacillaceae; genus JAHEYG01. Next base: position 117 of record JANYIQ010000056.1, on the reverse strand, counting down.
CTGCGATCAGAAGAATCATGCCCGATGCAGGAATATCAGCTGATATCATTACCGGATTTTGCGGAGAAACAGAAGAGCAGCATAAAGATACTTTATCATTAATGGAAGAAGTTCAGT
>JANYIQ010000052.1 GCA_025362575.1 Bacteroidia bacterium | reverse complement strand
TTGTTTTTTGTAGATAAATTAATTGACATGGGGGCACAAATTATTTTATGTGATCCGCACAGAGCTACAGTGATTGGTTTAGACCGCAAGGTGCAATTGAAAGCAATTCAAATGGCATCACCCGATATCAGAGCAGGTGTTTCTTTATTGATCGCTGCCATGAGTGCCAAAGGAAAAAGCGTGATCTATAACATTAATCAGATCGACAGAGGTTACCAGAATATTGATGGAAGATTGAATGCCATTGGTGCTGAAATAGTTCGTAAAAGTTGAAAATGAAGAAAAAATTATACGGTGTCGTAGTTGTTAGTTTAGTTGTATTTGCCTTTTGCAAATCGAAGAAAGAAGCGACTGCTAACGCGAGCGCCGCAAAACCTGCAACCGAAGCAGTAGCACCAAAACAAACTGAGGCATCGACTTCTGGCACAGCCGAAGGGTTGAATTTAGGGAATCAGGCTCCTGAAATTGAAATGAGAAACCCGAACGATAGTGTGATCAAACTTTCTTCGTTACGGGGTAAAGTTGTACTCATCGATTTCTGGGCAAGCTGGTGCGGTCCGTGCCGACACGAAAACCCAACGGTAGTTGCCGCTTATACAAAGTATAAGGATGTAAAATTAAAGGGCTCAAAAGGATTTACGATTTACAGTGTTTCTTTGGACAATAATAAACCCGGCTGGCAAGCTGCAATTTTAAAGGATAATTTGATGTGGCCTTATCATGTGAGCGATCTGTTAGGATGGAACAATGCCGCTGCTCAAAAATATCAGGTGTACGGCATCCCAACCAATTATTTAATTGATGCCAATGGTGTGATAATTGCAAAAGCTTTAAGAGGTGAAGATCTGAACAAAGCTCTAGAAAATTTAGCAAGTAATAAATAAAATGCCGGTTAAATACATAAAAACAATTTTATTGATTTTCTTTTCCGTTACCCTGTTTTCGCAAACAACAGGTACCGGCTTAAATCTTGGCGATAAAGCGCCACCTTTGGTTTTGACCAATGCAGATGGTGCTTCGCAAGGTTTTACTTTTCCGTATCAGAATAAAATGGTGCTTATTCACTTCTGGTCGTCGAGTGTAGCGCGTTCAAAATTATTTTTGCCTCGTGTTCTGGAGCTGCAGCAACGTTATTCAAGTGTGCAATATCGTAATACAGATGGCTTTGAGGTTGTAACTGTTGCCATTCAAAGCGATAAATCTGCATGGCACGACGATATTAAGAGCGGACACATTAGTGAATTAATGAACACCATTGTTGTAAAAGGCTACAACGATATGTACATTAAAACATTTAAGATCTCTCAGCTTTCCTTAACATTATTGGTTGATGAAACAGGGACTATTATTTCCATTAACCCAACTCAGCTTCAGCTTGAACAGATCCTTGATGAAAAAAAGAACTCTCCCATTAACTTAAAAGACTTTAAGGGAAAATTACTTTATTCAGAAACGACTACAGATTTTGTGAAAGATCAGAAATTAGTTCTTCTTAATAAATTCAGAGATACTTTAGCCAGAACCATAACCGATAAAACAGGAAATTTTTCATTCACTGAAATAAAATTGATGGGCGAATATATTCTTCAGGTTGATACCGGCGGAAACATGCTTAAAAGAAATAAATTCTGTCTTGCCACTATTAACGGTCCTGTTTTTGCAGGTGAGACCAAAATAGCCGGAATTTTGGAGCATCATTTATATTCGGTGGATATTAATCGGCTTATTGGAGGACCCGTGAACTCTGTTGTTAAAACACCAACTGTTTCCTTTGTAGCGAATGTCAATTTCAAGAAAGGGAAAGCAGACATGGAAGGGTCATCTCATGCAGAACTTGATAAAGTGGTTGAACTCTTAAATAAGAACAAGGATTATACTTTGGAGATCATTTCACACACTGACAGTCAGGGTAATGATGCGGAGAATATGACACTCTCAACCGCCCGTTCAGAAGCCGTAAAAAAATATTTAGTGAGCAAAGAAATAAAGGATACCCGAATTAAGGCGATAGGAAAAGGCGAAACGGAAATAAAGAATAAGTGCAAGAACTACGTGCCTTGTACTGAAGAGGAGCACGCACAAAATGTAAGAACAGAACTTAAATTTTATAAGTAATGCGAAAAAATTACATCATTTGTATATTAGTTTGTTTAAGCGCAATTTGTTTTGGACAAAAAAAATTAAGTCAGGGCGATCGCATTCCGTTTTCAAGAGTTGAAGTTTTAAATAAAGAGAACAAGGAAAGTCATATTGATTTACCTGATGGAAAGAATAAAAGCGACCGTTTTGTACTTGTGTTGTTTTTTACCGCGGACCAACCTCTTAAAAAAATAGTGGAGATCAATCAGCAGATCGAACAGATCTTGAATCGTTTCGAGAATAATGAATGTAAAGGCGCTTCGCAAATTGAATACGTTACCATTTGTGCTGAAAAAAACGTTGAGGTTTGGCAAAAATATTTGATAGATGGTAATCTAACAAACTCAAAATTCACAGGCAAAAAAACAAATTACCTGGCCAAAGGGGGCAAGGACGATAAAGCTGTTAAAGTATTTGGTGCAGATAAATTCCCTTTGTTCTTTTTAGTGAATCCAAAGGGACGATTGTTCCTGGAAACAGATTCAACCAAAGCTTTGGAGAAAGCCTTTGTGAATATCTGCAAAACCAATATTTCTCATTCAACTGCTGATATTGGCGGTAAACTTTTAATGGGAGAAAAAATAATGAAACCTCTTATCGACTTTAAGGTTTTTCTTTTGAATCAGAAAAAAGATACTGTAAAAGCAACAAAAACCGATAATTACGGAGATTTTACATTTTCGAAAATTGATACTGCTTCTCAGAATTTTTCGATAAGCATTGAAGATAATGAGAAAATAAGATCGGAACAGAAAATATATCTTGCCAGACAGAATGGAGAAGTGGTTCATGAATTTGTAAAAAACGCAAAAGGAAATTTTGAATACAGATTATTAAAGTCTGATATCATCGAACTTTCTCCTTTGGAAGATGAAAATGACATTACTATTAAATACAAGAAATTCGATGTTTCAGGATTGAAAAATTTATCGGTAACAGAAAACATTTATTACGAATCCGGAAAATTCAACATAACATATGAAGGAGAAATTGTTCTCGATAAAGTGATCAGCATTCTGAATGCCAATCCTAAAGTAAACCTGGATGTTATTTCTCATACCGATTCTCAGGGCGACGATGCCTCCAATCTTACCTTATCTGAAAAACGCTCAATTGCCGTTGTGGATTATCTCGTTTCCAAAGGAATTGACAAGGCCCGCCTGAAAAGCATCGGTAAGGGCGAAACTCTGATCAGAAACCGCTGCCTGAACGGGGTAGCCTGCTCCAATAAAGAGCATGAGCATAACCGCCGAACGGAGTTCTATTTCATAAAAAACTGACATAATTTCCTCTAAAATTTATTGGCAACATTATTGCTTTGTAAGGGTGTAAACTAAAGATTTATACCTTTGAACTATGGATACAAGCGAGAAAAACAACAATAACGGACAAAACAGCGAGTCGGAGAACAATCCGGTAACTGACACTAATGCCGAGAATACTGCTGAAAACAGTGAAAATAAGTCAGCATCAGGCACCGAAGCCTTAAAGACTCAGATAAACGAGCTAAACGATAAGTATTTGCGTTTGTACTCAGAGTTCGATAATTACCGTAAGCGCACTGCTAAAGAGCGTGCAGAGCTTATTAAAACGGCTTCTGAAGAGGTTTTACAATCGGTTTTGCCGGTTCTTGACGACTTTGAACGCGCCATTAAGGCAAATGAAACTGTAGAGGCTGCTGCACCGATAAAAGACGGCATGCTGTTGATCTATACCAAACTTAAAAACAACTGTATTCAGAAAGGCTTAAGTCCTTTTGAAACAACCGGTCAGGTTTTTGATGCCGATATCATGGAGGCGATCACGCACATTCCTGCTGCCGATGATTCTCAAAAAGGTAAGGTTATTGATGAGGTAGAAAAAGGATACAAATTGGGAGATAAAGTGATCAGGTTTGCAAAAGTAGTGGTTGGGAATTAAAAATTGTAGAATTTTATAGTTGTAGAATTTCAGAATGAAACCCATAAATCAAAAACTCTACAATTCAATAAATCAAAAATTAATAAATGGCTAAAAGAGATTTTTACGAAGTATTAGGTGTTGCAAAAAATGCAGCGGAAGATGAAATTAAAAAAGCTTACAGAAAGTTAGCTATTAAATATCATCCCGATAAAAATCCTGATGATAAAGCTGCAGAAGAAAAATTTAAGGAGGCTGCAGAGGCTTACGAAATATTAAGCAATCCTGAAAAAAAGCAACGTTACGATCAGTTCGGGCATGCCGGTGTTGGTGGTGCTTCCCAAGGGGGCAATGGCGGTTACGGCGGCGGCATGAATATGGATGATATTTTCTCTCAGTTTGGAGATATCTTTGGTGGTGCATTTGGCGGCGGTGGTGGCGGCGGAAGAAGAGTGAATCGCGGTTCGAATCTGAGAATTAAAGTAAAATTAACCTTGAATGAAATAGCTACCGGCGTTGAAAAAAAACTGAAAGTAGCCAAGCATGTTAGTTGTGGTACCTGTAAAGGTTCCGGTGCAAAGAACAATGCATTTGATACCTGCAAAATGTGCAATGGTACCGGTGTTTTTGTGCGTGTGCAACAAACCATCCTGGGTGCCATGCAAACACAAAGCACTTGCAGTAGTTGCCATGGAGAAGGTAAGATCGTAAAAGATAAATGCGGTACCTGCCATGGAGATGGTATTGTTAGAGGAGAAGAAGTTATTTCAGTGAACATTCCGGCAGGCGTTGCAGAAGGAATGCAGTTATCATTAAGCGGAAAAGGAAACGCAGCACCTCGTGGTGGTGTAAATGGCGATCTACTGATATTGGTTGAAGAAGAAGAACACAAGGAATTAAAACGCGATGGTAATAATTTAATTTATCACCTGTTCATCTCTTTCCCTGATGCAGCACTCGGTATGCAGGTTGAGATACCAACTATCGATGCCAAGGCAAAAATTAAAATTGAACCCGGCGTACAAAGCGGAAAGATATTGCGATTAAAAGGCAAAGGCTTACCGGATGTGAATGGTTATGGTAAAGGCGATCTGCTTGTAGATATCAATATCTGGACCCCAAGTACTTTAAGTCCTGAAGAGAAAAAGACCTTAGAGAGTTTAAAGGAATCGAAGAACTTTCAACCCAATCCTAATAAAAAAGAGAAAAGTTTTTTCGATCGAATGAAAGAGTATTTTGAGTAAGATGTTTAACAACAAAGCTGTCCCTTAAAGGCGAGCCGTTTCATTCTATTATTCTTCTTATGTCACTTTTTGGGTCGCCAAAAAGTTCTAAATGTGCTAAAGCACATTTATGAAATTGCCTTTAAAAACTCTTGACCAGCCAAGGCGATTTTTTGCAAGAGGCAGGCAAAAACCGCGGTTAAAATTGTAGCCGGCTTCAAGGACAAAGGAGACATATACCCGACGCTAAAATTTCCACAGGATAATTTTTTAGACCGCAACGCTCCAATTTTCCCACTATCGCTGCGCCTGGTCAACTCTCCGTCCAACTTTTTCTTTGTTGTAAGATTGTTCGTGTAAAATGTCTATCCCTAAGATAACCTTTCAAAACGAATACCCTTCGAGTAAAAATTTTCGAATCATTTAACCGAACTCTATCTTAAATCGAAGGAATAAGCGGCATATTGAACGAAAAACAGGGTGATCTTTAGGCATAAAAAAACCCTGACTTTTTAGAGTCAGGGTTTTTTATTTATAATATTAAGTATTATTTAAAATCTTCAGAATAAGTAATTCCATCGATGGTGATCTTAGCGTTGTAATCAACGATATCAGCAGAACCGAAATCAACTTTACGTTTTGTTTTAGTACCCGGATCAACATAAAAAATACCGGATATAAAAGGATGTCTTTCAGGAGAATTGAAAACACCACCAATAGCAACAAACGCTTCAGGAGAAGAGTTGAAGTTACGGGTTAGCGGAGCTTCAGCTGCAATGTTTAGACTAAATGCATCGTTGTTAGATAAATAACCACTTGCAGTACCTGTGTAACTAACATATTCTTTCTGTAAATATAACTGAGAGTTGTAAGGCTTAGGATAAACAGTGAATGTATTAACTGTAGAACCGGCCGGCATTGGAACTGAAGTATTGTTTGTGTTCAATAAAGTTCTATTCAATGTGCCATTGAATTTAACAGTTTTACCATCTTTTCTGTGGATAGTAACATCAGCTACCTGAGACCAGGTAATATTAACTCCTAAACTTGGAGAAAATGGCGCTGTTAGAGGGAATCCAATTGGAGTAGTGTTTGATATAACCATGCTATTGATCAAAACAGTATCACCATTGATGATCAAATTACCCGGACTTGTAACTTTAACAACATAACCGGCTTCGCGGTAAAGTGTAGCAGGTAATGAAGTAGGTTGAGTGGTCATGCTATAGTCAAAATGTAATTTACCATTTCTAACAATTCCGTCTTTACCAACCGTGTTATTATAAATAACATCATAAGTTTTTGAAGCAGTTGATGTAACAACAGCTGCAATGCTATTGATATTTGTGGTTCCAACCATGATACTTAACGGAGCATAACTCTGAAAACCTAATAAAAAGCCATCATTGTTACAAACCTGACCGCAAACATCACCAATATCAGTAACGGTTACCATCATCAGAGCAGCTTCTCTGGCGGCAATTGTATCAGAATCCGGCTCAGGAGCTTTGCTTGTTTTGTTTTTAGTACAATTAGTTAAAATCAATGAACCGGCTAATAATAATGCTAAGCCGATGTTAAATTTTTTGTTTTTCATGGATGTGCTTTTTTAAATATTTCACTAAATTGCATCAAATTATTTAAAAAAGCACAACCATGAAAAATAAAAAGTTTACTATTGGTTTAACCTTATTAATGGCAGGTTCTCTGTTTTTAACAAACTGTACAAAAAACAAAACTAACGATCCTCCTTCTCCTGATAATGAAACTGCATCTACACAGGAAATCACTAAAACTCAGATGATCGTTTCTGATATCTTTGAAATTGCAGGTCAGGCCGGTGATGGTGCATCTGGATTATTACCTTTTTTAAGTTATGCTCCGCTTAGCGTTATGCAAGGTACTACAACTGTTAATAGTACTAACGCGGTTCTTTTTGTTGACTTAGTTACTATGTATTATACTGTTACTTTTAATAATACTGTTGGTAAGGACGGACATGTAAGGAATGGTGTATTAAAATTTGATTTTTCAGGATCTCCTGTAAGCGCGAATGTTCAATATTTCCGTCATCCTGCTTACAGCGGAACTGTTACTGCTATAGGTTATACGGTAGATGATTATTCGATTACAATTAATAACATGCTTATTAAAAACACGACTCCTGTTGGTTTTCCAACTGTTGCTCCTTTCTTCCCATCAGCAGGTTATAAATTAACTTGGAATCAATCAGGAACAGTTACAATGTTAAGAGCGGCTGGAACAGAAACTTTAACTTGGACCGGTTCAATTGACAAAACATTATTGAACACAAATAACACAGCGGTTCCTATGCCTTTGATCGGTTCTCAAACTTTCACTATTTATCCAGGTCCTGCTTATGGTTCATTAAATTGGGCTAAAGCATATACTAGTTATTCAGGCGCAGGAACTATTACTCTTCCTAATATCGGTGCATGTAATTTTACAATGACAAACTTAACACGTAACAATAATAGTTCTCCTCAGGCATTTTATGCAGGAACAGGTATGCTAGTTACTCCTGAGAGACATCCTTATATTTCAGGTTTAATGAGTTTCAAACCAGGTTCAAAACCAACTCGTGATGTTGATTTCGGAACTGCTGATGTTGTTGATTATAATGCTAAGGTTACCATTTCAGGTATTACTTACGATGTTGATTGTAATTAAATAAGAAATTAGATCTCATAAAAAAACCCTGAAAGAAATTTTTCAGGGTTTTTTATTTATTGAAGTTTGATCTTATTCAAAGTACTCTTTCATCCTATCGAAAAAGCTTTTCTCTCTCTTGTTTAAATTTGGCTGGAAGTTCTTAGCTGTTTTTAATTCCTCCATTAATTTCTTTTCTTCCGCCGATAAATTAGCAGGCGTATAAATATTTACATCCACTAAAAGATCGCCTTTACC
>JANYIQ010000051.1 GCA_025362575.1 Bacteroidia bacterium | reverse complement strand
TTTATGAATTTTAATCCCTTTGTGAAGAACAGATCCTTCCTTCGTCAGGATGACACAAAGGGTTGTGGTGCTGATGGCATCTATCGAAGCACTATATTTAAACAATTTGTCTCCCAATAGCTATCGGGACTGAGTCCCGAAGTAACGGGATGCCTCCAACGCAGGCCACAGCCTTTGTCATCCTGAAGGCGATTCGAAAACTATTTTTATAAAACAATTATTTTTTCTTTACCAAATACGCCGTAAAAAGAAGGCCTGAAGGATCTGCCTCTCCAAAGGTTTATGAATTTTAATCCCTTTATGAAGAGGCAGGCTTCGCGGGGAGGCAAGCGCTCAGGATGACACAAAGGCCATTGAACTCAAATTCAAACCTTGAACTTTCAAACCTTGAACTTTTAAACTTTCAAACTTTAAACTTATTTAACCTCCGCTCTTCTGTTCTTAGCGCGGCCCTGTGCTGAATCGTTATCGGAAATGGGTTCGCTTGAGCCATTACCTTTTACAGTTGTAAAACGCGAATCAGGATAAACCGAGGCAGACTTATTTTGCAGCCAGGTTTTTACAGCCTGCGCACGCGCTAATGAAAGTGTTTGATTAACTTCATCGCTGCCCGTGTTATCGGCATGACCGTAAATTTCAATGGCAGATGATGAAGCACTTAATTTCTTATGCAGGTCTTCGAGTTTATTTGCAGCTAAAGAACTAAGCTCAGAACTTCCGGTTGCAAACTCAACACAGCTCTTACATTTTGAGGAGGAGGAGGATGCTGTTGACGAAGAACCGTTAGAACCTGAGGAACTGTTTTCTTTAGGGCTGCTTGTTGCTGCAACTGCTGGTACATCTTTTACATGGAATTCACCTAACACCACTTTATCAGCCGCAATAAGCCTGAACTCGAATTTGCCGTTGGTGTTTCTTACTACTTCTCTGTAAACACGTCCGCGCGAATCGGCTATGAATAATTTTTTTATGGCCTTTACTCTTGCATCGTTTTCATCCAGCGTGAGGATGTAATCAAAAATGGCTTTTAAACTTTTCAAAGCAAATCTTCCTTTGGTATCTGTTTTAATGTTGCTGCTCATTTCTCCATTGCCATCCAGCAAGGTTATCTTAAAATTATCGAGCGGTTTTTTATTCTCATCTAAAACATAACCGTAAAGCGTCATGTCTAATTCTGCATCTCCTGCATTCATGTCTTCGATAGAGGCTTTTTCGGAAGCTAAGAAGTTGAACGAAAATTTACCGCCTGTTGAAGAAACCGTTCTTATTTCTTTACCGTTCTTGTTTTTTAAGATCAGTTTTGTGTTCGCGGGCAAAGCAAGGTCTGCATCGTCGAGACTGATAAGGTAATTTTGATCTGCAGGCAAACCTTTAAAAGCAAAGGCTCCGAATTGATCGGTGCTTGTGCTTGCAACCACATCGCCATGATCATTGGTGATCTTTATTTTCGCATTCTTCAATGCTTTGGCCGGATCGCCCGCTAAAAATTTTCCGGCCAATGTTAATTCTCCCTCTGCATACAGATCCGGTAAAGCATTAGGATCTAAAGGCAGATTTCTGAAAATAAATTTCTTACTGTTTGCGGGGTTACTGATACGAGAAATAATGCCCTGCTCATTCGCCAGATAATAGCGGGCTTTGGTTTTAAATCTTGCATCATCGGGTTCAACAGCCAATAAATATTTTTTATCGCTTTCCAGATTCTTGAAATTAAAAAAGCCTTTTCCGTCGGTACGTAATGAATCGATCACTTTTCCTTCGGCATTCAATAAATATACTTTGGTGTCGCCGGCTTTATCGTTTATGTTATCGGTTAATAAAAGTGTTCCCGACAACGAAGTGTTTTTTACCACCACCGTTTGATGGTTGGTTGAACTTGTATCGTTCATCCCGAAGTTCACGTTAATTGTTTTCTCGGCATAGCCATCTACTTTTTCGGCTACAATGTCAAAGGTTTTGTCGCCAAGATTCTTACTGTAAAAAGCAATTTTATAATTATATCCCGAAGGTAAATTCACAAGGTAATGCCCGCTTTCTATGTTCGACTTTAGGGTGGTGTATTTACGTTCGGTACCACTAACAAAAACGCTGATCTCAGCTTCTACCGGAAAAAGATCTTCGGTTACTTTTCCTTTAATAACGGTTAAGTATGTTTTTTTAGAAGCAATGCCGGGTTCAACAACATAAATATCCTGCTCACCCGATCCGCCTTTTTTCTCCGTCGAAAAATAACCGCGCTTTCCATCGGCCGATAATAAATAAAAAAGATCATCGTCGGTGGTGTTAATAGGATAGCCTAAATTAACAGGCGCACCCCAGGTACTATCCAGATCGTTCATGTCGGAAGAAAAAATATCGAAGTCGCCCATGGTATTATGTCCTTCTGAACTGAATACTAAAGTTCTTCCGTCGGGGTGAATGAATGGCGCATCTTCATCGAGCTTGGTATTAATTTTATCGCCAAGGTTCTTTACTTTTCCCCAAGAACCATCGGCCTGTTTAAAGGCCACGTAAAGATCTTTGCCGCCCTGGCCGCCCGGACGATCGCTCGAGAAAAATATTTTATTTCCGTCAACGGAGATGGAGAGAGAGCCTTCCCAGTTAGTGGTATTTACTTCGCCTTTTAAAGCCTGAGGTTTCGAGAATTTATCGCCGTCGTATTCGCTCACATAAATATCTCCTTTACCTGCATCGGTATATTTGTATAAGAAGAGTTGTTTCTGATCGCTTGAAAAAGCAATGGCCGCATCGTTATCGTTGGTGTTAATGCTTTTAATGCTTTCCGGTTTTTGCCAGACCTTATCTATTTTTTTCGACATAAAAACATCTTCGGTATAATCGCCTTTAGGATCGGAGATCAAATGTGCATCGACTAAACCACCGGTACTTTCTTTACCGCGATAGGTAAAAATTAATTTTTCTTCGTCGGATGTAATTACAGGAGAATATTCGGCGGCTTCTGAATTTGGCGGTGAGCCAAGATTTTGTATGCGGGCATCAATAGGGTTTTGTAATAAGATCTTTCCGTTATTGGAATACAGGATCACTTGCTGCAAAGCATTTTTTTGATCGGCATCAATTTTTGAATTGCTTAATAATTGCGTAGCGAGTTCAATGGCTTTTTCGAATTTATAATTTTTATGTAAGAGTAATGCCAGATACAGATCGATGTTCTTGGTCTTTGGGTTCTTGCTTTTAACTTCTTCTAAATAGCTTAAAGCTTCTTCGTGTATGTTGTGAACATATATGCCGCAAACACCTACCATGTATTTTAAGTTAAGATCATCGGTATGCGCTGCGAGAATTGGTTTAAGATGAGGACATGCAGCAGTGTATTGTTTGTCGATGAACAATGCGTTGGCAATTTCGAATTCTTTTTTTTCTTCTTTTGATAATTTAGAGAGGTCTTGTTTTTGCGCAAAGCAATTCGTGTTGAACAAAAAAACAATAAAGAACGGAAGGATCTTTTTTAGCATAGTTTTAATTTTGATGATTAAAAGTATAAATAAATTCATGACCCCGGCTTTGCATGTGTGGCGAAAAGGCCAAAAACAAGGGCTATTTCGTGTATTTTTTACGAATTTTCTTACATGGTGAATTTTTTGATTTTTTACTTATAAATTTGATAATCAATTATTTATAAATATAACCAATGCCTTTAAAAGGCTAAGATCCTCCCTAAAGCACTGAAAATAAATTTGCTGCATACGCTTAGTTTTTGTAAACTTGCTCTTCAATATTATGCTTTTTCTTAAAGAGCAGGCATTATATTCTTAAAAAATTGATATGAAACATTTAAAATTAACATTGGTTGCCTTAGTAATGTTTGCAGCTTTAAATAATGGCAAAGCACAAAGTGGCTTAAATGCAGCCTGGTACAAATTATTAGGCGCTGTTAAATCTACAACATGGACCGCTAACTTAGGCTGGAACATTGTGGATGATAACGGACAGCCCTGGAAAAAAATATTTGATGCCGGCAATTCCTGGAATTTCCCTCCATACCCAGCCAAATTAGGTATTGATGGTGCTTATCGTTCGGGCTGGGATTTTGGTTTTCAGTTTACTTATAATCGTTACAAAGCAGGAAAATTGATCAATGATTTTACTCCCTCAACAAGTAGTTCTAACTTTTTCGCTTTTGATGCTAATACTAAATTACACCTTTGGGAATTGTATGACCTGAATCCGTTAATGGGTTTGCCTGCCAAATCTTATATTGATATTTACGGTACAGGCGGGATCGGGTTCACCATTAGAAATACAAAAACAGTTGGCCCTTGTGCTACTTCCAACATTGGTTTTGGTTTAAATGCCCACATTTACAAAGGCTTTGGTATTCAGTTAGAATCTATGGCTAAATTTGGCGTGGTTCAACCATTCTTTAAAACGCCTGCAAATTATTTACAATATACTTTTGGTGTTATTTATAAATTTAAACCTAAACCGGTGTCGCTTGGTAAGCGTTATAAATACAAGAGAGTGAAACCAAAGATCTAACCCGTAGACCCGTTGGACCTACGGTCCTACGGGTTGAAACCCGAGGACTGCAAATCCAACTAACTTAAGTTCGTAGGATTGAAAATCCAACGGACTGAAATCCCTAGGACAAAAGAATTTTAAAAACCCATTGCAGGAAATTGCAATGGGTTTTTTGTTTATTTCAGTCTGTTTGCCCAGCATAGTGCAGGCTCAATGTGAAGCTTGCGTTGCTCTGCGTCATTGCGAGTGATAGGGAAGCAATCTGTTTTCCATTAAATCTGCTCCGTCAAATTGTTTTCAAAAAAGAACCAAGCATTTTATTATTCTATATCACTTTTTGGATCGCCAAATAGTTCCAAATGTGTTGTACACATTTGTGAATAGGTCTCTCAAAAAGGACTTGTAGATATTAAGATCTGTTTTCACTTATTTTAATTATCACTTTTTGGATCGCCAAAAAGTAATCAAAAAGCTCTTGGCCAGCCAAGGCGATTTTGCGCAACCCACCTACGCTAACGCTTCGGCGGGTATAGAGGCAAGCGCAAACCGTGGTTAAAATTGGTGTCGGCTTAGGCCGACAATGCACCAGAGGCCCATTGCCGGGCGCTAAAGTTATGCACTGCATAACTTCTTAACGCTGGCAATACCACTATCGCTAGCCTGGCCAACCCTCCGACAATGATTGTGCTATTTGCAAATTAAACATGCGATTTTGTGTGTGCCCAAAAACCTACAACAATGTTTTGCGGGTGCTGATGCGGGTACTGGTCCAAACAAAGTTCTTCAAAGGCTCTGCGTCATTGCGAGCGATAGGGAAGCAATCTGTTCTCTATTGAAATTTTGCTCCGTCAAATTGTTTTCAAAAAAACATTTTCCGTTCTTTTTTGCTACCATCAAATATTTAATTCCCTTACTTTTTTTCTTGATAAAAAAAGTAACAAAAAAATCAAGGCTACATTTTATCCTTTCCTCCTATCGTCGGAATTTTTTAAGCTCATAAATTGCTAAATAAAGGGGATCTTCGAGACAAGCTCTCAGCTTCCCTTTATTTTTAACGCAATTTATTTCACTCAAAAAACCGGATCAAATGAGGCCGGTCTCCCTCGAACAAAAGTTTGCTTAATGAAATGATTCGCAAAGAGCCAGCTCGCACTGACTTTTGACTCCCTTCATGGAGAGACAGATCTCCCGACGCGTTGGGATCAGGATGACACAAAGGGGTCTATATTATGCTGAACCTAAGGCTTCTTAAGCATTGAGTTAAAATTATTATCTTTGTTATGCAGTGAACATCATTACTTTAAATATAAACGATATTAAAATGCTTTGCATTAAATATCATGTTAAGTCTCTTTTTGCATTTGGATCTGTAACCAGAGATGAACTTAAACCTAATAGTGATATTGACCTTATAGTTGATATTGAAGGTAACGACCCTTTATCCTATACAGATGATTACTTTGGATTGAAATTTCAATTGGAACAATTGCTTAAAAGGCAAATAGACCTTTTAGAATTAAGAGCAATAAAAAATCAATATTTAATGCAAAATATTGAAAATTCTAAAGTTCTTGTTTATGGAAAAGGAAATTAAGGTTTAGCTTTCTGATATAAAGCAGGCAATTAATGAAATAGATCAATTTCTTCCCGAAAAGAAAATATTCAAGGATTTTCAAAAGGACCTAAAATCTCAAAGAGCTGTAGAAAGGAATATTGAAATTATTGGTGAGGCTATGAATAGGATCTTAAATCAGGATCCGCAAATTGCAATAACAGCTTCAAGAAAAATTGTGGACACAAGAAACAGAATTTCTCACGGGTACGATAGTGTTTCTGATGATATTATTTGGGCAATTATTATCCGTGATTTACCTCTGCTTAAAACAGAAGTCGAGACCTTGTTGATAGGGGGCCATTAATTGATGGCAGATCTCCCGACGCGTCGGGATCAGGATGACACAAAGGGCTTAGCGGAGGCTGATGCGGGTATTGCTCTTAACGAAGTTTCAACGGCAACGCGTCATTGCGAGCGATAGCGAAGCAATCTGCTTCGTAGGGAAATTCATTTTTAAACCCTTTGTGAAGAGGCAGATCCTTCCTTCGTCAGGATGACACAAAGGGGGTTGTGGGTGCTGATCACGAGCCATCGAAGTATCACAATCAGCAATTTGTCTCCCGATAGTTATCGGGACTGAGGCCCGAATTAACGAGATGCCTCCAACGCAGGCCACAGCCTTTGTCATCCTGAAGGCGATTCGAAAACTATTTTTATAAAACAATTATTTTTTCTTTACCAAATACGCCGTAAAAAAAAGGCCTGAAGGATCTGCCTCTCCAAAGGCTTATGATTTTTAACCCCTTTGTGAAGAACAGATCCTTCCTTCGTCAGGATGACACAAAGGGGTTTGGTTTTAACAAAAAAGCTCATCTAAACACCGTTTAGATACCCTTATCCCTATGAATGTTCATTGAGTATCAGTATTATTGTTGCCCCATTTTAATGCGCTTTTTAAAAGGACATATCATACTTCTCATTATTTGTTTCGCTTTTGTTAGGGAGGCAGTCGGCCACAGTCCCGGTGAACTCTCTCGTTTTGTTCGTGATGGCAGGCAGCTCGTGCATAATGGCAAGAAAGGAAAAACATACGGCCGTGTAAATCCCAAAACCAGTTGGATCATTGGCCTGGGATGGAACGTGGTTGACGACGACGGCAAACCTTTTAAAGACTTGTTTCGCTTCAGGCCCAGCTGGAACATTTTACCTTATCCTACAAGGTTAAGCTTAGACCGTTATATTGCCAAAGGCTGGAGCGCTGAGTTGCTTTTTAACTTTAACATGTACAAACCTACTAAAGACATTAACAACGTTATTATTTCAGGAACCTATTTGTTTTTTTCTTTGGATATGATGGGGAAATACGATCTGAATCAATTGATCGAAACCGGCACCTGGTTCAATCCTTATGCTACATTTGGTTTGGGCGGAACAGTTAGAACCATTAAAGCAAATCCCATTTCGGGCACCATTAATTTAGGTTTGGGATTTAATATTTGGTTCAATGAGCATTGGGGACTGAATTTTCAAAGCCTTGCCAAATTTGCGATCAGTCCCAATTTTATCAGAACCTCATCCAATTATTTGCAACACTCTGCAGGTTTTGTTTACAAATTTGATGTGGAAAAGAAAAAGGTGTTTCAGTTTATTAATCCGAGGTATCGTTGGATACATAAGAGAGGTAGAATGGACTATTAGTGAAGCAGAGATAAGTGATAAGTGATGAGTGATGAGAGATGAGTGATAAGTGGTGAGAGATAAGTGATGAATGATGAATTAAAATGAAGGTTCCTTTTTATCCATTGAAACAATTAGTTCTTTATTTACTAAATACAAATATAAAGAAGGCCAAATCCCGACACGACACGACACGAGACAAAAGCTGCAGAACATTAAAAATAAGTATTTACCGCAAACTCGAATTGATCAATAAATATTTTTTTAAAAGCGCTTATGTTATTTTGTTCGTAAAATATAAGCAGAGCCTTTTTGTATTCCATTGCATCAACCGTTCTATAGGAGATCGGACAATATTTATTTTGCATCAAAACAGCATTACTAATAATTCTGGCCGTACGCTTATTCCCATCATTAAAGGGTTGAATGTAAGAGATCATAAGGAGGGTGAGAAACGTTTTTTCAAATACGTTTGCCTTAAGGTTTACTAAACCGCAAAGCTCTTCCATTGCCTCCTTGATCTGAAAGTCGTTATCCAAAGGTTTATAATTTGTTCCTGAGATCCCAACACTTCTTTTTCGAATATTACGGTCAACGCCTAACTCCTTTATCAAAATACTGTGTATGTCTTCTATGCCTTTTAGCGTTAATGGTTTTATGTAATCAGGAGTTTCAACAATAAAATCAATGGCGGCTTTGTGATTTAAAAGCATAACGGCTTCATCTTTTGTTTTTCCGGCTGCTGTTTCTTTATCCTTTAGCAAGCGTTCTGTTTCCAGCAATGAATAGGTATTGCCTTCTATTTGCGATGATTTCCAGCTTAGATCGATGGCAAGTCTTTCCATTTCTTTTCTAAAATCAGTTTCAGAAAGTTTTGCGATTTTATTTTGATACTGATTCCTTATAGTGTTTAAATACTCAAGCTCTTGCTTAGAAAACAGATCTATCTTATTCAAAGTTTCCTTTATCAGATCATGATTAAACGTATTTTTTATTCTTCTTTCATCCGTTTCTTTTTTAAAATAATCCTCAACATCAATTTCATGGATCACTTCATACGCTTTGCTGATCTCATATTTTGTTCCTTTTCCTTTACCACTTGTTGAAATAAGATCGCGCTCCAATAAATTTTGCAATACTCTTTTAAGTGTTGCATAACTAATAATACCCGCGGCAATTTTTTCGTGAATCTCTTTTGATGAAAAACCGGGATGTTTCTTTATATGATCCAGAAGCTCTTTACTACTTATTTTTGGTTTCATGTTGCTTTATAGCTCATTATTTTTGGTTTTATAGCTCAAATATAAGAATAAATGAGCTTATTTTCAATATATTTTGAGCTACAAGTTAATATTTTGAGTTTATAGCTCAAAATTAGGGCTTTTTATCACAGCTCGGGCCTTTGTCTCCCGATAGCTATCGGGACTGAGGCCTGCCTCCTGCCGATCCCGACGCGTCGGGACTTCTTCGATCAAATTGTTTCGAAAAAATAACCAAACATTTCATTTATTTTAATTATCACTTTTTGGATCGCCAAAAAGTAATCAAAAAGCTCTTGACCACGCAAGGCGATTTTGCAGCGCTTTCGCAAGCACCGCAAACCGCGGTTAAAATTGGAGGCGGCCTCAGGGCCGCTAATAATCCAATTTTTCCGCTATCGCTGCGCGTGGCCAACCCTCCGACAATCACTGTGCTAGTTGCAGATTATGCAAGCCATTTTGTGTGTGCCCAAAAACCTTCTGCATCGTTTGTGCCATTTTGAAGTTTTTTCATGTTATCAGGCAACCAATATTCTGCTGATGCTGATGCGGGACTGCTCCAAACAAAGTTTTTCCGGTAGCAATGATCTCAGTTGAAGCTCATTCATCAAAGAAAAAGCAAGAGGGCTGAACTATTGATCCAATTAATTCTCGGCAAGCTCAAAAAATAAATTATTCAATTGAGGCTTTGCTCATGAACGCTTTTACATAGCGTTTATTGATGGTTTCTTCGACATCTTTTAATTTGTAATATACTTTATTGCCAATGATACTATAGGCGATCCGTTTTTTTGCGCGCCAGTTAGCCGCAGTGCGCTTAGATATTTTCATCAGTTGCAAAAGATCTGCATTGTCGATCAATTGTGTGTCGATCTTTTTCTCATTTATGTTTGCATTCATTAAACGTAACTGCGTCAGCAATTCTTCCATTTTTTGTTTTTCAATTATCACAACTTCCATTTTCGTTTTTCTTAATAACAAAGGTGAGAAGAAGAAGAAAGTCCAAAAGTCCCCGCGGGACAATTTTTTTGCATTGCCTTGTTTTTGAGTCTGATCGACTAAGGCCCAAAGCTTATTAAGTTGGTAAAACAAGAGTAAAGGATGAGTACAGTTTGAGTACAAGATGAGTACAGGATGAGTACAAGTATCTTTTGAGTGATGAATGTTAAGTGATGAGTGATAAGTGATGAATGTTAAGTGATGAGTGATGAGTGATGAGTGATGAGTGATGAGTGATCGGCTTATGTTAATAAACTATGTTATTGATGCAAAATGATGCAAGATGATGCATGCGATCCTTAAAGATTGATTTGGGCCTGTTGGCAAAATATCTTTGTATCGTTGAATGAAATTTCCATTCGCGATAGGAAAAAGTAAAACGACATGTTGCGCAACAACCAATTAAAATAATTAAAAACGCGGTGAATTAGAAATGCCCGGCATTACACTTCACTAAAAAAAAAGAGAAAATGGCAAGACAAAAAGGACTATTAAAATACAAAGGTACGCTTGATGACCTGACCTTTTACCAATCCCAAGACGGGAATATGGTAAGGCAAAAAGGAAGCCTAGATGCAGCGAGGATCAAAAAAGATCCGGCCTTCATAAGAACAAGAGAGAACATGGCAGAATTCAGTTCGTTCACTAAGTCGGGAAAACTATTGCGTGAAGCAATTCGCCCACTTTTGTTAAGTGCTTCTGATAACCGTGTGATCTCACGTTTAAATTCGGTGCTAACAGCAATTAAAAACCAAGACAGCATAAGCGCAAGGGGTTTAAGGAATGTTGGTGTGGGTATTACAGTACCATCGGCAAAAGCTCTATTAAAAGGATTCAATTTTAATAAACGTTCTTTATTAGAGAGCATTGTTTACCAACCTTACATTGTAAATACTTTAACGGGTGTAATAACCATTAATGGCATACAACCCATTAATAACATTATTGCTCCACCAGGCGCTACGCATTTTACCCTGAAAGGCGCGTGGGCTAGAGTAGATTTTGTAAACGGTGTTTACGATGTGCAGTATACCAACCTTGTGAATTTAAAAATTGACAACATAATCACGAACGTTGTACTGACTCCTGCAGCCGTACCCGCCGGAGCCGGAACAGATCTGTTTTTACTGGAAATAGAATTTTTTCAGGAAGTGAATCTTGTTCAGTACATGTTGAACAACGGTGGTTATAATGCACTGACGATCGCAGAGGTGGGTTAGTGGGACTCAACCCCGGCCCCTTTCTGCGCGTAGAGAGGGGGGAAGATTCGAGTTTAAAGGACTTCGAATGAGAAAGACAAAGTTTAATAATTAAAAAACAAAAGTAAAATGCAAACAGAAAATAAAAACTTTCTTCAAACGCTAAAAGAGCGTTGTGAAGCAAAGACACCACCCTTCTTCAAAAAACTGCGCACAGCCGGTTTAATACTGGCAGCCGCAGGCGGCGTACTAATTGCAGCACCCATTACATTACCCGCCGCTTTAATTTCGGCCGCAGGCTATATGGTAGTTGCCGGAGGCGTTGCTACCGCTGTTAGTCAGGCTGCAGTTGACGGCGAAGAGTGTGAGTAGGTTGAAGGTACAAGAGCAAGGTAAAAGGTGCGAGGTTGAACGCTGAAGATTAATGCATTTGGTAAAAAGAAAAAAGTATGATCCATTCATAATTAAATAATGTACTCTTTTTTCAAAATGCTTTAAGTAAAACTTAAACATTCAAACCTTTGAACAAAATAAAGCAGGGCCCGCTTTGTTTTAAGAGTCAAGACCAAAAAGACGTTTTGTGAACGGGACGGGAGACTTAAGTGAGATTGCTTCGCCTCCTTCGTCGACTCGCAATGACGGTAGTGCATGTGAAATCGTTTCGCCTCCTTCGTCGACTCGCAATGACGGCAGTGCGTGTTAAATCGCCTCGCCTCCTCTACCGATTCGCAATGACGCAAGAACAAACAATTAACAATTAATTAAAAAAAAATAAAACATGGAAAGAGAATTTCAAAACACTTCTACAACAACCATTGAGTTCAATGTAGAAATTAAAAAGTTAAACATGAACAAAAACGAACTTATTGATGCCATTGCATCGGGTTCAAAATTAACTAAAGCCGATGCCGGAAGAGTTATCGACAAAAGCTTCGAAGATCATTTCAGCTTTTCAGTTACACCAACTGTAAACGCCGATGGTTCATTCGGAATTCCAAAAGTAGATGCTAACTACTTTTCGAAAGAGATCCCCTGCTCTTGCTATCAGGACTAATGTTATGAGCAGTAATCATAACATAGGCAGCGGAACCATCATGGGTACTGTTTCAGGCACGGCATTAACCGTAGTGATGAACATTGATTCGTCAGACATACTGAAAACAATTCTCCTTGCCGCTCTGGGTGCCATAGTCAGTTTTTCTGTTTCACTTTTTTTAAAGCGCTTAACAAAAAAGAAATAGTAAACTGAAATGATAGTTAAAAAGGCCGTTCCTAAAAAGAACGGCCTTTTATTATTCTTCTATGTCACTTTTTGGATCGCCAAAAAGTAACCAAAAAGCTCTTGACCACGCAAGGCGATTTTGCAGCGCTTTCGCAAGCCCTGCAAACCGCGGTTAAAATTGGAGGCGGCCTCAGGGCCGCTAATAATCCAGAGGCCCATTGCCGGGCGCTAAAGTTATGCACTGCATAACTTCTTAACGCTGGTAATCCCACTATCGCTGCGTCTGGCCAACCCTCCGACAATGATTATGCTAGTTGAGAGATTACGGATGTGATTTTGTGTGTGCTTCATCGGCAACACGTCATTGCGAGCGATAGCGAAGCAATCTATTCTTAGGGAAATCTATTTTAAACGCTTTGTTCAAGAGGCATACTTCAGTCCCAATAGTTATCGGGAGGCAAAGGGGGGCTTCATTCCTGATATTCTGCCTTCGTTATGAAACCTTTGACATAAGATTTTTTTAATAGGGCATCGACATCCGAAATTTTATAATAGACTTTAGAACCAATTGCCGAATAGGAAATAAGGCCTTGCTGGCGCCAAGTCTGTGCGGTGCGCTTGGAAACTTTCATCAGTTTTAAAAAATCATAGTTATCAATAAAGCGTTCGGATGTCGGCTGCTCAAAATTTATATGCCTGCAGAGTTCATTTAATTTGATGAGCAATTCATCAAATTGTTTTCGTTCAATTACAATTACTTCCATAGTTTTTTGTTTTTATTGAACGCAAATTTGCAAAGAAGTATAAAGAGGATTGGTCCCCGGGGACTGTTTTGGATTGAAGATTGCAAATTGGCAGATTGAAGATTGGCAGATTACAGATTGGCAGATTACAGATTGGCAGATTACAGATTGAAGATTGGCAGATTACAGATTGAAGGTTGGAAAGGGAGAAGGGAAGAGTGAAGAGTGAAGATTGGCAGATTACAGATTGGCAGATTACAGATTGAAGGTTTAAAGTTTAATTTGGAAAGTTTAAAGTTGAAGGTTGGAAAGGGAGAAGGGAAGAGTGAAGAGTGAAGATTGGCAGATTACAGATTGGCAGATTACAGATTGAAGATTGGCAGATTACAGATTGAAGGTTTAAAGTTGAAAGTTGGAAAGGGAAAAAGGGAGAAGTGAAAAATGAAAAGGGAAAAGTGAAGATTGCAGATTGAAGGTTGGAAGGTTGGAAGGTTGGAAGGGGAAAATGGGAAAGGAAAAATTAATTCAGAAAAAAGTCTGAAAAGCCTTTGGGGCGTTTTTCGATGCGGGAAGGTTTCAAAATTGTTTTTACAGTATTTACGGGTATTGTTTTGCCGTTTTTATCAATGAAATTATAAGTGATAAATTCTGCAAGTTCAGAGGCTTTAGCTTCAAGAAAAGGTTTACCATCGATCTCTTTTTCGTACATCATCTCATAAAACACATTCACAAATCTATTGGTGTTTATGTTCAATTTAAATTGGTATTGTTTCGCCGGCACATTGCCGGTGTTTTTATTAAAGTCATTTTTATTTTTTAATGCGATCGCCAATATGCTTTTTAAAAACACTAACTCTCTTTCTATTTTATCATTAAAGCTTAATTCGTTTGAAAGATCAATTTCCAGAGTTTTTTGACTGTCTTTTAGTTTTAACAGGTAAGCCACTTTTTCTTCGATGGTTTTAAAGGCATTTAAATTTTGCCGACTATAGGGCCTATGCTGAGAGCGACTGAACTGTTCCTGTAATTCAACAATGATCTTAAGTGCTTCCTGTGCATTAACATGCTGTTTTTCGGATAATTCGAAATCAAGATTAAGAATAATAAGTTCTTCGAGGCTATTTAACCAGATCAAGGGCTCATTAACTTGAGTGCAATGATATTTGACAAATGCTTTTACAAGAAATTTTTCGAGATCAAAAAGCTTCTGCAGCAAGGTATTGCAATACTGCGACATTGAAAATTTAGCTTTAGATCTAAAATCTGCTGCTTCGCCGGGCAAAGCCACTATATCAAATCGATGAAGATCCGGACTGTCTGATCGTTTTACCAAATGTTCTTTAAATGAGCTTGTTTTAATAAATGACTTTTTCATAGTTTTCTATCTTTTATAGTTTTAGCTAAAAACAGGGCGAAATTAACGTTTAGATGTAAAAAACATCTCCTTTTCCTAATAAAAATGGTCCCCAAAGCAGGATTCTCAAACTAAAGCTGCGTTTTTATAACATACCAAAGAGGAAAAAAACAGCTGATGCCTTATGCTAATACTAAAGAAGGTAAAAGCTGGCGGTAATTATTGCCTGGCTGGAGGCGAAAGACTAAGGCTATATTGGAAGGGAGGAGAAAAATGACATTGGAAAGGATGACAAAGGCATTACAGTGGTATAATATGGTCGAGTGAGAATATACAAAACAAAAAAAGCCATTCTTTCGAACAGTTTACCCACCGTAGCTTCAGCGCAGGTGGGCTTTTTTAATCTATATATAAAATATTATTTGTCTTACTTATCGTTTATCACTCATAACTTATAAACCTAATCAATCTTTATCATCTTCTGTTTTGCCACCACTTCCTTACCGGTATTAGTAGTTTCTAAAACATAAATGCCGGCCGGTAATTCGCCGCAATATAAATTTAATTGCGAAACGCCTGTACCAACATCCTGTATATAGGTTTTCACTAATTTACCAATAGCATCATAAATGTTTACAGTAATGGTGGTTACTATCTTTGAATCAACACTCAAAGTAAAATCACCTTTTACGGGATTAGGGAAAATGCCTGATACCGCAATCTCGCCTTCGTTGGCGCCTATCAATGCCAATTCAGTATAATTAACTGCACCGAAGTTTTCGATTGAGGCTACACGGTAATAATACAGTGTGCCGGGCATGGCAGTTTTATCATCGAACTGATGCTTTGAAGGTTTGTTATTAGAAGCTACTTTACCGATCTCAGTAAAGTTTTGAGCATCAATAGAACGTTCTATACTGAAGGATTTGATATTATCTTCTTCCGAAGTTTCCCAATACAAATGATTTACAGCATTGCTGCGCTCACCATAAAAACTCTTAAAGTGTACAGGCAAAACCGCACAAGTAGTGGCGGCACATAACGAAGAAAATCTATAAGCTGTATTGGTCATGGTCCATTGGGTTGGGAAGTTGTGCGCCACCATATTTACAGGGGGTATATACGTAAGGGCATTATAACTATGCAAACCCATCACTGCATTACCCCCATTCCAGGTGGTACATAATTGCTTATTCTTTACGTGTATCTCAATATTATTGGTGGTTTCAAATAATTTGATCTGCCCGCTGAAAAATTGGGCAGCCCCACCGCCAACACCACAAGAGAACATAGGAATGTTTTCGAAAGACACTACAAAACGGCGATTTGGCGCTACACCTAAAGTACCGTAACGAATTACGCCTCCTAAACTGGGGTCAATATCATGCCAAGGAGCCAAGATAGCGTTGCGGGGAATGGAAGTATTATTTACGGGAGCTGCTGCCGTGATTGACCAGCCTGTTGGTATGCCTGGTGCCGCATACTGATTGGTTTGAATATTAGGAAAACAAGGTACGGCTGGGAACACAAAAGCCCCGTTGGAAGCGATATAACCGCCCCAATAGGTTGCCCCGGTATAACAGAAAGGGAAACCTGTTAAAGCAATAGCACTGTACAAAACATCATCAGTACTCGGACAGGTTGTGCCTGCAAACACATCAAAACTATATGCTGTTGGAGATGCTACATAGGTAGATAAAGCGCAACCAACTGTATTGGTAACTACACCTGAAATAGATAGATCATAGCCAAGACAAGTAGGCGCTGGCCATGAATCAATTACTACATAAACAGCCACGCCGGCAGTTACATTAATACACCAACTATACGCCCCCCCAAATGAACCCATTCCAGCTTGTTGCCATTTGCAAGCACCCGTGAGCGGGCATCCAGTCCAATAAGTAACACTTGCATTGGTGCCACTGGTTGAAAATGTAATCGAAACTTGTCCAGTTGTTGCCGGAGTAAAAGAATAAACAACATCTTCCCCTCCAAAATATAATCCACTACCACAAGGCACCACATTAGCAGCGGTTATATCATTACCTGCACCGCAGGTCGTTGTACCGGTTACAGAATACGGCAATGTAATACTGTTAACACCTCCACAAATTCCACAGCCACCGGCCACGGCAGCTATAGTGGCTGTTGCCGGAGTGCTGGTTGCAGATGAAGCTCCACAAAGTAATATACAGCGATAAAACGTAGTTGCTGCAACCGCAACTGCTGCCGTACTGGTGGTTGCTCCTCCAATATTTGTCCATGGCCCAGCCAAGGCAGGCGCCGATTGCCATTGATAAGTTAATCCACAAGCCGGTGTGGCACCGGATAATGTTAAAGTTGTATTATAGGCTGCACAAGCGTAGCTTGGCGTTGCCACCGCAGCACCCGGCACAGGAACACCTGCACATAAAATAGGATCCCAACGGTAAATTTGGCCGGTGGCAGGCTTAGTGGATAAACTGGTTGTTTCTACCAATTTTGAGGCGGCAGGTGCAGCGCCGGTACCATTCAATGAATAAAAATCGCCACTGGCCTGGCCACCCAAGCCAATAGAAGCACCATTTATTACTATAGCCCCCGGATCCTGACGATAAACAAAGTCGATACGGTTTGAAGTTTCGTACAATATAGCTTGAAAAGAAACTGCCGCGGCGGCACCCGAAAAACTCCATAACATATTTAACCATTCAACCGTTAAAATACGATTGGGGGTAATACCCGTTAATTTATAATTCACATTACCGGTGGTGCTGGTCTTAAGATCGTCCCATAAAGGGGCAATCGCAGGCCTATCAGCGCTGGCTGTTAAGTTATTAGTTAAATTAGTACCGGCGGCGGCTGTTCCCAAGAACATCACACCATTAGTGCTGACTTGAAAAGTAGTATAATTAATGCAACCATATTGAAAAGTAAAACCAATTGCTGTTGAGGCCGAGGTGGCATCATCCACACTGGCAGCATGCAATACGGTAGGGGCCGCATTGGGTGTAAAAGCCCCGGCCACACCCGCAAAGGTATAGCCTATTTGGGCACTTAATTTAGAGCAAAGTATAAAAACTAAAAAATATAATATAAACTTTTTCATGCTACTTAATAAAACTGTTCTTCAAATTCTTGTCGTCATTAGCATCGGAAGGTTCACAAAAATTCACCAGATCTTTAAAGCCGCCACCCATCAAGAGAAATCGATCGGCATACATAGGGTTCAGTTTTTGAAGTTTCTCCAAGAAAATGTTTTTCGTAGCGAAAGTGTTTTTATCAATGTACACAAGGAATACAGAATGATTATCGCAATAAGTAAAATAGTTTAGACCAGATAATGATTGCATGGAATTTTTTACAGTAGTATAAATATCAGCATCATGATGCTGAATGGAGAGAAATACTTCTAAGCTATCAAAAGAGGCATTCGCCACTTTTGTAACAGACTGAGCTTTAGAAAAAAAGCCAATAAAAACAAAAAGTATAAATAACCTTTTCATGCCATTTAATTTGCCACTAAAGATAGCTAAATTCATTTAGAACTACAATGTCTTCGATCACTGATTGAGTGAAATAGCCATATAAATGAGTAGGTGTGCGTTTTATATTATCATGATTCAATCTAAAAAAATTTAGATTGCTCTGAAATAAAGCAAACTAGCCCACAAAACACCTTTGAATCTGCTGATCTGCAATCTTTCCCTTTACAAAAAAATCCATTCTTCCGAACAGCTTTTAATTAAACGTGCCTGCTTCTTGGCTCAACAATGAAGCGTGCTTTAGCTCTTCTTCATTCCTCCTCCAAACATCCTCTTCCAAAATGGCTTCTTCTTTTTCTTATCCTCGCTACCGTATGTATCCATACCGTAGGCCCCATAGCCATAACCATAACCATAACCATAACCATAACCTGAGCCATAGCCATAACTGTATCCCTTTTTGTGATTCGGACTATTTATGACAATGGAAAGTTTTGGTAAGCGCTTTTCATTATATAAATTTTCTACAATATTCAATAAGCGCTTATCTAAGTAATCTGCCCTCACTACAAATAAGGTAGCATCTGCGTATTCGCTTAACAATAAAGTATCTGTTACCAGACCAACTGGAGCCGTATCCACAATAATATAATCGTATTTCATTTTCAATTCCTCAAACATCTCCTTCAACTTAGGCTGCATTAATAACTCCGCAGGATTGGGTGGAATAGACCCAGATGGCAAAATATCGAGTTTATCAATAAATGAAGAGGTAAAGATTAAAGTACTTAATGTTTGACTGTGCCCTGATAAATAATTGGAAACCCCTTCCTTTTCAGGTAGATCTATGTATTTCATGATCTTGGGCGCACGAAGGTCCATGCCGACCAACAAAACTTTTTTACCGGTAAGTGCAATTGATGAAGCTAGGTTAATGGCAATGAATGTTTTTCCTTCTTTGCCAATAGTGGAAGTTACATATATTATTTTATTTGTTTTTTGACCGATTACGAAATCAATATTGGTGCGTAGTAACCTGAAGGCTTCTGCAATTATGGTCTTATCTTTCTCTATCACCACTAATTTACTTCCAGATTCAGAAAGTGGGATGTCCCCAATGAATGGGATCTTTAATGTATCCGTATCTTTTTTGCTATGCACCTTAGTATCCATCAAGTTAAAAATATAAATTCCAATTATTGGTAAAATCAATCCTATAACAAAAAATACCAGATAAATAATTGGCTTTTTTGGAGCAACGGGCTCCCCATCACTGTACGCGCTGTCAATTATTTTAGCATTGGCTACTGTCACTGCCAGGGCAATACTTGTTTCTTCTCTTTTTTGCAATAAGTATAAATATAATGCCTCTTTAATTTGCTGTTGACGCTGAATGTTACGATATACGCGTTCAAATCTAGGCACGGTGCCAATTTTAGAATTAATCTCGCTTTCCTTTTTAGTCAACTCTTTCACCTTAATAGCATTTGCCGCCTTCAAGTTATTAAGGCTCTCTTTAATGGATGCTCTAAGACTGTTTAGCTGGTTCTCTATGTTCTCCACGACGGGGTTTTTTTCCCCTGAATGTTTCAACAACCGGTTCCGCTCTACCACTAATTTATTGTATTCGTTTATCTGACCAGCCAAAGACAAATCATTTAGGCCAAGATTTGCCGGAATTAAATCAGTAGCAATAGTATGTGCGTTTAAATAATCATACATAAATTCAGCAATTCTTGTTTGGGTGTAGGCTTCCATTAAACCCATTTCACTTTCGCTGCCTGTTTTTAAAAACAATTCTGCATCCGTTTTAACATCTACTAATTTGTTTTTGCTTTTAAATTCTTCGGCTTCGTTTTCGACCACACTCAGTTCTTCAGTAATGAATTTTATACGTTCAGTAATAAAATCATATGTATTCTGACTCACTTCATTTTTATCAGCAATGGCATCCAAATTATGCTGTTTTATTAAATTATTTACTATAGCTGCGGCTTTGTCAGGCAACACATCGCGCAAACCAATTGTAATAGCATTCGCATTTTTATTCACGGGATTAATCTTTATTTCCCGAATGTACGCATCCACTACTTCGTCCACTGGTGAAATAATAACCCTGAATTTACTTTGAATATAAAACTCACTGAAATATTTTGTGGTAGTGAATATAATTTTACCAAACTTTGTGTCAATAGCATCCCCGAAATTATAATTGCCTAACAACTCACCATCTTCATTGTAAAAATTAAATTTCTTTGCGCTTTCAGAAATCAATACCCAGTTACCTTCTATTTTTGCTTTTGTTGAGTCTTTTACAATATAATTAGCTAATATTGGCGTATCAAAATAGCGTTCGTGCTCGATTGGCCGACCTTTTGAATAATAAGTAATATTAACCTTGAGTTCGTTTACCACCCGCACCATAAGCGTTCTAGACTTTAAGATTTCAATTTCATTATCGATATTACCCTTGTTTTTGAAAATTCCAAGATCCTCAAAAGCCGACAATTCATCGGCAATACTTCCACCTTTTTTATCATCCTTAATTAAGATGCTGGCATTGACTTCGTACATAGGGGGCTGAAAGCGCTGATATACAAACGCTAGCGTCAATGTAAAAAGCACACTAATAAGAAACCATTTCCAGTAATACACATACTGCAATAATGTACTTTTTATTTCAATGGCTGTTTCCTCTTCTTTAAATGAATTGTAATGTTCTAATTCCATAATGTTATCTGGTCATTAAAGCTAACACAGTTATTATCAGGGATACCGATGATATAATGATGCCAACATTTGCTGGGTTAATTACCGAAGAGTTTATTTTAGCGCGATTAGGTTCGACATAAATCAGATCATTCTGATTTAAATAATAAACAGGACTAACAAATAAATCTTTTGAAGTCAGATCTATCCTATATTCTGTTTGTTTTCCATCTACGTCCCTTATTACCATAATGCCCTTACGAACACCCGTAATGTTTAAATCGCCAGCAATGCCCAATGCTTCTGGCAAAGTAATGCGTTCATTAGGTATGGTGAAAGTGCCTGGGTTTTTAACTTCGCCCAACACAGTTATTTTAAAATTTAGAATTCTAATTAAGACTGCCGGGTTAATTAAGTAAGCCTTTAGTTTTTCTTTCAATGTGTCTACAGCAGCGCTTCGTGTTAAACCTGCTAATTTTACTTTACCGATAACAGGGAAATCGATATTACCAGCTGGATCCAAAAGATAACCTGGTTGGGTTTGAGAACCAACAGCATACCCATTATTAAAACTAACAGGCACGACAGGCATATTAAATGGCTTAATGGCATTTTCCTCTAGACCAAGGACTAATATTGATAACAAATCGTCCGTTTTCAATATTGGGTTATAATTTTTATTAGTTTCAGATAAAGTGATTTGCTGTGTCGAATTAAAATAGACTAATTTCTTTCTATTTGTACATGAAATACTTAAAATAATTAATAATAAGCATCCGAGGTACATTAAGGCATTATAAAGTCCCATATTTTTTTGAATTTTTGTAATTTTTAAATGTAAACTTAGTGATTTATTAGCAATTAATAGAACAGATGTGCCTTTGTTTAGGCTTTTAGGCCGCATTTTTGTTACCGCTAACCATATTGAACAGTGTTTTGTAAATGATTTTTACATCGAGTAATAAAGACCAGTTCTCTATATACCATATATCGTATTCTACGCGTTTTTCCATCTGATCTATATTAATAGTTTCCCCTCTGAAGCCATTTATTTGCGCCCAACCGGTAATACCTGGACGTATTAAATGCCTAACCAAAAACGTATTGATCAGTTCTGAATAATCTTTAGTATGTTTTAGCATGTGCGGTCTCGGACCAACAACTGACATTTCGCCTACCAGAACATTAAAAAACTGAGGTAGTTCATCGAGATTGGATCTGCGCAAAAATTTGCCAATGCCAGTTATCCGCGGGTCATTACGTGACGCCTGCAATTCATCCGACAATAAATTCACACGCATTGTTCTGAATTTTAAACACCAAAAAACATTATTATTTTCACCACTGCGTTGTTGCATAAAAAAAATAGGGCCCTTAGATGAGATTTTAATTAAAAACATTATCAAGGGAAATAACCATGGAAATACCAAAACAATAATTGTTAAAGAAAAAACAAGATCAAATATTCGCTTTACTACCCTATTAATAGGAATCTCCAGGGGCTCTTTCCTTAAAGAAACAACAGGTATGTTATCATAAAAATCGATATGCACCCTTCGGCTACGAGTAAAATTGCTAAAATCAGGGACCAGCTTAACTCGTATTAAGTTATTTTCGCAATAACGTATCAGTTCTTGTGCATAATCCATACTAATATTAGCAATGGAAAAAAAAACCTCATGTATGTGGTTTTCCTTAATATACGGCAATGCATCTTTGATTCCCCCCAAAATTTTAATATTGGGATCCGATGTTGAGATATCACAAAAAAAACCATTTATTCTGTAACCTAATGCCAGATCTTTTGCTAAGATAGAGTGCATATCCCGCCCAACTGAACCTGCACCAATAATAACTATATTCCGATAATTGTAGCCTGCTTTTCTCAAATATTTCAAAAATTGAAGATAAAGTATCCGAAAAATAAATACTTCCACAAAAAAAACCAAATAAAAATAAAACATTCGCAAACGCGATACATCATCCAGATTTAATACTGAAATGATTGTGTAAACAAGGAAAAGATGAAGTAATATTATTTTAATTGATTTTGAGAGTATTTTGTCAATATATTCGATTCTGATAAACTTATATTCTCCCAAGTAATAAACCAAGCCTACCCAAATACCATTGACAATTAAAAGAACTGTTTTAGATTCTTTTGCAACTACATAATTTAGGTGACCGTATCGAAAATAAAATGAAAGAAAGAAAGCTATATTTACAAAAATAATATCTGAAAAAAGGAATGCTAACTTTATGTATTTGGAATGCCTGAATAAATATTTTGCTTTGACTTCGTTCACCTTATAATCCTTGTTTTGCATCTTTCTCAAGATGTTCGTTTAATTGATATTCTTTTCATAACCCAGTAGCTAAAATAAATAATTTCAGATAACTATCATTAATATCTTTCCATTTATACTTTTCCTTAATTTTTAGTAAATTAGTTTGCAGGTATAGCTGGAATTCAGGCTTTTTTCTTTGTATAATAATTTGACTCACATCTTCCGCGGTGTTAAAATAAAAAGCCTCATTTTCCAAAATAGATCTATTAAATATATTATTATGCGCACAGATCAATCCATTTGAAGCCATGGCCTCCAGAAGAGAGGGGTTGGTGCCACCAACTGTGTGCCCATGAAAATACAGATTTGAAAAATATCTTAAATTATTGAGGTCATTTATATTATAAATGCCCCCTGCAAAAATAATGTCCTTGCTGTTCTTAAATTTTTCTTTTAAATACTTTCCGAATTTTGTGTCGTGCTTTCCTATTACTAAAAAAGGGGTACTTGTACCCGAAAGTATATGGCCATTCAATATTATTTCAATACTGTTTTCAGGTTCTAAACGGGCAATAAGCATATTATATTCATAATGGACTAGATTATATTTATTTATTATTGATTGATTAGGTTGATCAAATGGTTCAGCGCCGTAAGGTATATAAGTTGAATTTTTCTGATACTTTTCTTTTATATATTCCTGTATGCCAATTGAATCGGCAATTAAAAAATCAGAATGCTTTACGGCCAATTCTTCTGCATAGCATAAAAATTTTTGTACCGGACTAGAATATTTTGTTCGCTTCCATTCTAAGCCATCCATATTGGTTATGATCCTGGTTCCTTTTCTCGGCAGAAAACCTGCCCAAACAGAACTGCTCGTGTAACCGAGTTGCAAGATAACATCAAAGCCTTTCTTTCGAGTATCAAGAATGCAATTGAGATCGTATATGAATTGGCCTGCTGTCCCGATGAGAAATTCAGGGTCAAAACAATGAACAATATTTACACCTTTATAAACCTTAACTTGGTATGGATGTTTATGCGAATTATATACAGTTACCTGATTCCCCATTTCTGCAATGCCTACCGCAAGATGCTCCGCAAATTGCTCAAAGCCACCATAATCATTTGGGATGCCTCTTGTGCCAATTATTGCAATATTCATTTTATAAATTATGCATAATTGTTGATTTTCTTAAGCCCAAAAACTTTTCAAAGTAAATTTTAGAATGTTCGAACAATTTCTTCATTTCACCCGGGCTTAACAATCGTATTTCATCTACATAATCCCTTGCAGCTTTATGGCTCCATCTTTTTAAGCGGCTTAAGGGCAATTTAGTAAGTATAAAAAATTGAAAATTCTTAGGTAAGAATTGAAAAAAAGGCAATAAATAATGAGGTTCGATGAAAAAAAACTTATTCGGTGTCTGAACATAATAAAACTTGCCAACTCTGATAATTTCTTTAGCCATTTTTTTCTGATTATCGAAATTAAACAAATGCTCAATTACAGAATTTGAGAAAACCAGATCAAAATGTTTATCCTGAAATCCAACTAAATTGGTTGCATCACCAGCCAGATGTTTATATTCTTTTGGTTGTGTTGGTAACTCCAAATTAAGGATAGTGATGTCCAAATTTTTGATCCAATCATCCTCCATATTCTTCCAGTAACTTTCCAATCCACCAATGTCCAGAACTCTTATAGGAAACTTAAGCTCCTTCATTTTGACTTTTTTTTCAATTAAATCCTTGAAATGTGAAAATCTTTTTTTTCTAAACAATGACCCTAAAGAGTTTTTATCATGTGACGCTGTGAAAATTTTCATTCGTAAAATTATTTACTTGTTAATATTCTAATTATTTTTAAAGTTGAATTTTTGCAATCAAATTTAGATACAGCTTCTAAGTTTCCTTTATAAAATGCCTTGTCGTTATTCATTAACTGCATTCGGCTTGCTGTGTCAGTTTACAGATTTAGTTGTGATTTCAACCAATCCCTGGTAAATACTATTCCCTCATTTAAAGTAATCTCTGGCTGCCAATTTATTTCACTTTTTATTTTTGTATTATCCAAAACAACTCTTTTTACATCGAAACTTCTAGTAGTTTGAAATTCGATAAAATTTTTAGCATCCTGATTCGTTAATTTAAAAATAGCATTTGCTACATCCTTAATACTATAACCTTCCCCAAAGCCAATATTAAAAACCCCTTGAATACTCGTTTTTCTTATTAAAGCGTATACTGCTCTAGCCAGATCAGTAACATAAATATAATCTCTGACATTTTCACCAGTACCCCAAATTTGAATTTTTTCGTTATGTAGTGCTTTTTTTATAAAAATAGGTATGATGCCTTGATCCCCTTCGAAATTAGATCTGATGCCATAAACATTTGATGGCCTAATTATTAAATAAGGTATTTGGAAATTACAATGATACATGTACAAATATTTCTCCATTGTTGATTTTGCAACACCATATGGAGATATTGGCCAGTGAACCGTATCTTCAGCGATTTTCTGTAAATTACTATTTCCATAAACAGTACCCCCTGATGAAAAATATACAATCCGTTTACCTTGATCTTTTACTAATTCTAAAAGCTTAATAAATTTTGCAATATTTGAAAAGACTTCATTTAGTGGGTCCATAAACGAAACCTTTGGGGTTGTGTCATGTGCTAAGTGAAGAATTGTATTACTATATCGAATTGCTTCCTTTAATACTGAAATGTTTCCATAATCATAATTCAAATATTCTACTCCTTCCAGCGGTTTCCTGTATCTTTCTTGATGAAGACTTAATACGGTTATATTGTAATTATTTGCCTTCAAAATATCTACAATATGAGAACCAATAAATCCGTTACCTCCTATAATTAAAATATTCTGATGCATCATAATTATTAGCTTTTCAAGTATTCTTTTGTAATGACATTGCAATAATTCTGTAAAGAAAAAGATTTTATAACGCGTTGATACCCATTTTCACCAAGTACATTAATTTTTTCTTTATCGATCATGAGATAAGTAATTTTGTTAGCTAACTCCACTTCGTCATTTGGCGGAATCAACAAACCCGTCTCGTTGTCAATAACCGTCTCTACTGTTCCACCAATTTTTGTTGCAATTACTGGTTTTTTCATTGCCATTGCTGCTATTGTAACTGTAGCATTTGGTTCCGGGAGTTTTGAAGGCAATATAAAAATATCCATTGCCGCTATCCAATCTTGCAAGTCATTTTGGAACCCCAAAACCTTAAGAGAAGAACCTATACCCAGTGTTGCAATTAAATCAGTCAGTTCGCTTTCATATTGCTCTTGTCCTTTGAATGAATCACCTAACAATACAAAATAAACACTATCCTTAGAGTTTTTTTGACTTAATACTAACGGAATGCTTTTCACAAAAACATCATGACCCTTCCATGAATTAATTCTTCCCGCCATTCCAATTAAAATGGTTTCTTCAGATATATTCATTTTTTTTCTTATTTCTTTTCCTTGATTATTAAATGGGTCATATATCTTTAGATCAACTCCATGATAGAGTACTTCAAACTTTTCTTTACGATTTATGTTTTTTTTAATATAAAATGTTTTAACAGCTTCGGATATTGTATAAACTTTTGTGGAAAAAAGGCCAACAATTTTTCGCATCATATAACTTACAATTTTTGGCTTCTCCACAAGTTCCATTACTTGCCATATATGTTTCTTTTTAAAAACTCTTGCCGTAATACCTCCTATCCATATTGCCGATGTGTTTGTATGAATTATTTCGAATCCTTCTTTTTTAATCATTCTTGATAGTAAAAAAAAAGCTTTTATGTTTAGAATTATAAAATTGATTATACCTATAAAAGAAAAGACGTTCCTTCTTAAAACCGGTAGTTCACAAATCTGATAATCAATCCTGTTGGCCTCAAACTCAGAACATAATTTTCCCTTATAGGGAATTAGAACAAACGGTGAAAATTTTTCTTTATCAAGGCTCTTAATTAGGTTTAATAAAACGTAATCGCTCCCATAGAGATCAGCGCTCGCATGCAAAAAAAGAATCTTTTTTTTCATATATTTCATTATCCAAAATGTATATTCAGGCCGAATTTTCTGGCAAATTTTTTAAACTTAAATTTCAAATACACAATAGATGAATTTAATAACGCTTTATGCCTTGGATACCTTCCTGATTCAGTTACCACTGTGTACTGCTCATATA
This sequence comes from Bacteroidia bacterium, assembly GCA_025362575.1. Lineage (GTDB taxonomy): Bacteria > Bacteroidota > Bacteroidia > B-17B0 > Aurantibacillaceae > JAHEYG01. Next base: position 19,376 of record JANYIQ010000051.1, on the reverse strand, counting down.
TTCCTTTTACGTTATCACTCACTCCACCTTCATTCATTACCACTGTAACGTTATTCATAAAAAGGGCATTTAATTCCGGCCCGGCCCTTAGTAATAATTCGTAATCACCTGCTATCCTATAATTAATATTGAAATTCCCGTACTTCCTAAACAAATTAGCTGAATGCAATGCGCCAGGATGGGCAATCATCATTCCTTTTAAAAATAACGGCCATTCAAATGCTGAACCCCACACTCTTATTAGTTTTCCGCCTTCACTAATCACTTGTACCTTTGCGGAAATAAAATCTTCGCTTAATCTATCGCTTCTACTGCGAATAAATTCCTTATACAATTGTAAAGCGCCGGGAACAAAGTAATCATCGGCACCTAAAAACATAATCCAACTCCCTTTAGATACTTTTAATCCTTTATTCCAGGCATCGTAAATGCCTTTATCAGGTTCAGTATGCCAATAGGAGATATGCTGCGAATTTTTACGTATTATGTTTAAGGTCGCATCTTTGGAGCCACCATCAATAATAATTAATTCTATACTAAAATCTATTTGTGTAATAATACTATCAAGGCAACGCTCCAAATACTTTTCTGCATTATAGGTCGCGATTATAATTGAAATAGAATCCATAATTAGTTCGTCATTGAATTCTCAACTTCGTCTTTAAAATCCAATACGAAAATGGATACATCAAAAATAATGAAGTATATGTTATGGGCTCCGAAAACAAAGAAAAGAACGGGATCAGAGAGAATAAAATCCTTTCTATTAAACCAGTTCCCGCAAATTTATTTTTAAAGTAAGAAACGTATAAAAATAAACTCATTGGTATACCATACCAGGCAATTAATCCTAAAATACCATTCGTAAAACCACCACCCATTTCGCCAGATACATCAATATATTCATTTGTAAACAAATCAGCTTCAGTTTTTCTGGTGTATTTTTTTGTCAAAAGATATTCCGAATCAGTTATACCATGTCCAAGTATAGGTCGCTCTTTTATTAATTCAATGCCAATAACAAAATCTCTTAACCGAACAAGACCAGATGTATTATCGTCAGCCGTTTTTGCATTAGCATTTGAACTTAGTATTGGGAAAAAATAAACCGCAAGCAATATCGATGCCACAGAACTTAAAAGCAAATTGCGTCTAACCTTTACAGTAACATATAAATAGTAAATGAAATTGACAACAACAATAATTAATCCAACGGTAGAAAATGAGCTTAATACTGCAAAAAAAACTATAAGAATTTTATAAATATTCTGACGATACTTAATACAATAGAAAAGATATAAATTTACCGCCAGCTGAAATACTCCGGGCTCCCAAAAAAACCCTGTATTCCTTTGAAAACCCATAAATTCAGTTGTTGAAACATAAAATATATTTAAGAAAGACTTATGCAAATCATCAAATGCAACAAAACTATTGCGAGAGATTAAATAAAAAGCATACCCCAACAAAGAATGGTATACAAAAATACTTAAAGCTATATAAAATTCTTTTTGCATTAAGTAAGGGCGGACCCTATACTGCATAATAAAAAAATAAGTTGCAACAACTAGCGAAAATTGATAAATCAAAGAAGCATTAGTAAATGAAGTATTTGAAAGTTTACATATAAGCAGAAACAATAACGAAAAAATTACAAATTTAATATCAAGAACATTTAGCCGAAACAAACTGGTTAATGATAAAATAATAATTACTATGGAAAGTATTGTTCCTTGTCCATCGAAAAAACGAATACCAATGCTTTGGATAATGATTAAACAAAAAATAAATATTCTCCTTTTATTTAAATTATGTGATAACTGAACAGCGTTTTTCATCAATTTCTGTTTTCCAACAGTCTTTTCCATTTTACTTAATCTTATTATAAACCGTTTCGTTTTTCCAGATACTTAAATCTTTCTTAATTATTGACTCTAAAATTTTAATCTCACCACTATAAGAATTATACAATTCTTTTATCAGAGCTTCAGGATATTTTGCTTTATTTTTGCTATAAATTATAGGTGAAAATATTTTGATTAAATTTAACCGAACAGATTCTGGAATAATTGAATTTGCGTATTGGATAACTCCTATTTTGTTCAAATATTCGGCGATAAATGTATATCTAATGCTTTCATTAAATATTTCATAAGTACTTGACAACGGATCAACACCAAGAAATTTATAAATCTCAAACATTTGCTTTTCCGTCTCCTGTGCAAATTCTTCAAAAATCACAATTTTCACATTGGAAAAATTTTCTAAATACGCCCTAACTTGTGATGAATAAAAGCCTAAGGATTTGTAAAACCAAAACGAATTATATCCCATCTTAATCCGTTCCTCTTCCCTTTCCAACTCCTTCTCGAAACTGCTATTATGAATCCTGTAAAGAAATTCATAATTAGATATAGCTCTGCTCACCGGATTTCTCAACATTATTATTATCGGAATATCACCTACCTGTTTTAATATATTTGGAATGGCTTCTTCATAATGAAAAAGGTAGTGAACACTTGCCTCACCACAAAGTTTTTCATTTACATTGAATAAATCGAAATATTCTTCTTGATCTAAAACTGATGAATTCAAAATATCTTTTAGTATTGGGTCATTTGGGTTAGTTTTTAAAATAATATCCCTAATAAAAAATCTTAATTCCTTTTTTTTAGGGATAAAAATATCATTGTGCATTAGAAGATATTTTGAAAGAGAAGTTGTGCCGGATTTTGCAGCACCAACAATTAAAAAATTTGGTTTATTATGTTTTAACATGAAAAATAGATTCAATAATACAAACTATTACCCCTGGTTCTTAAAAGGCACAGGAAAATAAAATGTTGTTATTTTAAGATTATTTTTAACATAAATTACAGACAATATATTAATTGTAATAAAGACAATGGAATAACAAACTGAGGCGCCAATTAATGGCATCCTTGGTATTACGAATATTCCACATATCCATAACATCAAAAGTGCTAACAAATTTATATTCCGCAATGCGATTTGATTACCGCTCATGTTCAAAATTAATCCGACCGAACCAGTTGCAGCATTAACAAATTGTCCAATTACAAGAATAACTAAGGCCCAATTTCCTTCAACAAATTCAGCACCGAATAGTTTTAATATCCAGTTTGAACTAATAATTACCATAACAGAAAGAAAAAAAGCAACCCAAAACATAATCTTAGTGCTTTTAGTAATTAGAAGTTGTAACTCTTTCTTTTTATCTGCCCAAAATAACTCAGCGAATTTGGGAGCTGCTATAGTATTTACAACTAATAATATTATTGAAATAAATTGGGCTATACGAAAAACTATACTAAATATTCCAACGTTGCTTTGTGAAGAAAAATAATCTAGAAAAAAAATAGGTAATGCTGCAATAAGCGAAGATGAAATCGATGTTATCATCATTGGAATCGAAGTTTTCAAAAACTCTCGTTGAGTAATAATTAAAGTATTATTATTCGGTATATTTTTTAATTGTATCCGAATTGATACACTTGAAATTATCAAATTTGCTAATGTTCCCATAACAAAAAAATAAATAATCTCAATAATCCCCAATGATCTTTGACCCAAGATAAAAATTGAAACAATTATAATAACAGGCAACGTAATGCTTCTAATTAATTCTGAAATAATCAGTTTTTTAAATCCTCGTATGAATTCAACACAGATTTGATTAATTGCAAAAAAAGGTAAAGCTAAAGCCACCAAACGCAAGCATTCGACATGTTCTTCATTCTTATCGAAATAAATTGCGATATCTTCTGCGCACAAGAAAAGCAATAAACTAACTAGAACACTCAATGGAGCAACAAGACGAATCATATTTTTATACAAATAATGAATTCTAGGCCGATCAGAGTCATTATTATACTGTCCAATAAAACGCAGAATTGAAATATTCATCCCTAATCCCAAAATCATTGATAGTACAATTAGAATTTGATTAAATAAATTATATAAACCAACTCCTTTGGCACCAGTATTTTTTGAAACAAGGAAAATAACTACATAACTTAGAAACATTCCAGTCATTTTAATCACAAAAGTAATAGCACCTCCTTTTAACATCTCTTTAAAATGACGGTCTCTATTAAGTTTATCTCTAATTTTATTAATTAACGTATTATACTGATTCAATGGTCGTCAATTTTTTATACTTTTATTTTTCTAATAAATCTAGCCGGATTTCCAGCCCAAACTTCATTCTCGCCTACACTTTTCGTGAGAACACTACCTGCTCCGATTATAGAATTATTACCAATAACTACTCCTTTTAATATTATTGAATAAGCTCCAATAAAAACATTGTCGCCAATTATAATAGGAGCGGTTCTTTTATTTTTCCAATCTAATCCATTTAAACGATCGATTGGATTCAATGAATGATTATCTGTATCGCGTAATTGGGAACCAACCCCTAAAAGAACATTATTCCCTATTGTTATTTTCTCGTGGCAGGTAATAGTTACGTCACTCATTCCTACATTATTTCCACAGGATAAAACAGCAGTCTCTCTTACTTCGATACGACACTTCCCATTAAGTCCGGAGTCCGAATATCTAGCACCATTGTTCATTTTGAAATTTCTCCCAATGATGCATTTAGCTTTTAGTGATACATGAACATAAGGAAAACCTAAGCATTTGATCTTATTAGCCCCTATTCCATTCAAATAAAAAATACCCTTACAATAAACATTAGATACTTGCGCCATCAATGTAAGTCGAAGATGTTTCCAAATTTTATATGCTATTATTATCCTCCTTTGCATTAGTGCTATTATTATTTATTCCATATTCCAGAAGCTTTCTTGCTTATAATTTTATTATTTTGAATGCTGGACAAAATAACACTAGGAACTATACATAATATTGAGCCCAACACAACCCCTTCTACTCCTAATTGCAAGTATTTCGCCAAAAAAATAGAAACAGGTATATTTAGCATTGCAAAAACCAAAGTTTGATACAATTGAAGTTTAATTTTGCCAATGCCATTAATAAAATAATTCAATGGGGTCAGATAAATAATTAAACAAGTATATATACAAATATTTACACTTAATTTAAATGGAATTAAAATTTCATCACCTAACCACATTTTGTACATATACTTTGACAAAAACAACAACAAAATACACATGCAACAAAACCCAATGGCTAATATTCTCAAATTTTTTATGGCCTTTTTGATCCATACAAAATCATTTTTAATAACTGCCTCAGTAAAGGATGACCAATATGGTGCAACAATAATAGTTAACATCATTAATGGAATACTAAAATATTTCATTGCAATGCTATACGGGACGACCTCCTTTGGTGAATACAATTGAGCAATAATAAAGCTATCTGTGGTGGAGATTACAATCCATGCCATCTGAACGAAGAAAAAACTTAGCCCTAAACCAAATATGTCTTTCAAGTATTTTTTTTTCCATAATTTACTAGTTGGCTTAAAATCTTTATACGTCTTTAAGAAAGCGAAAAAATTTAAAAATAGTAAAATTAATACAGGAACAGCAGAAATAATTATTCCAAAAATTAATAGTGAACTTTTTATTGATAAAGTCGCCAACCAAAGAAATAATAATGAACCGACTTGTGTAAAAAAGTTTATCTTCCCCGGCATAGAATGATTTAAGTCAGATGCATAAATAGTGGTGATTAGGCTGGCCACCAATTGCAAACAAAAGAAAGTAAATACTATGGGCATTAATAAAGTGAGGTCTTTTTTAACGGTAGAATTTGTGTTAAAAACTTTTGTCCAGTCTACGAAATAATTAATCGCAACGAAAACAATAATCAAGAACAAACAAAGAATACCAATTGTGAAATAAGCTGAACTAACATATGCTCTTGCAAGTTGTTTGTTACCTTGGGCTCTAGCCTCTGCAAATCTATTACGCAAGCCATACCCTAGTCCGATATCAAAAAAAGAAAAACATGCAATAAATGAACTTAATGTCAACCAAACGCCGTAGTTATCAGTCTCAAGATAATTTATAGTTAGGGGAACTAACAAAAAAGTAGATAACATGCTCCCCCCTTTATAAAAAAAAGATAAAAGAACATGTTTTGTAATATTTTTAGTACGCTCACTTTTAACGTTTAATAGATTATAAATTTTGTTTAACAACTTCTTTGCCACTCTTATTTTTTTACGATTGTTTATGTTTTTTCGAAATGACGAATAAGGATAAACTCAAGAAAATACCTAAAGAATTACTCATAATATCCATCAAAGTAAAAGATCTGCCAGGTATAAGTATTTGAGTTAATTCAAATATTATTGAAATAATTGCTATTGCAATTGACAAGAGTAGTGAGTTGAATGTATTATAAAATATTTTATTAAGTATGAAGTTTATGATAAAATAAAAGCTGCCATGCAAAAGACAGTCAACGGTTAAACTATAGGTTTTTATAAAATACCTTTCCGGATGAAAATCCGGCCATAAAGAAATTAGAATCGTTACAATAGCCACTAAAATAATGATTATACTACGCTTCTGTTGATTCACTCTTTTTAACTTCCTTTCTATACGGCAAACCATAATTCACTTTATACCATACCCTTTCATGAAAAAAATAAAGCACCATCTTAGTGCCTAACTCCAATCCTCCTATTTTGAATCCGGTTACAGGGTTACCTGTTACTATCCATGCTAACATCATGGTGTCAATAGTTCCTATTATTCGCCAGGTAATGGATTTTAATGCGTGCAGGCGAACTGAGGGGTGACGTAAGCCTAATTTTTCTATTAACATTTAAGCCCCTTTTTTTACTTTTTTATTTATGTTTTGTAACAGAACCTGAAGGCTCTGATAAACATCTATTTGATCAGTCTCTAAAATAAGATCGGCACCTTTTGGTATTTCAAAAGGGCTATCAATACCTGTAAAATTTTTTATCTCACCTTTTCTTGCTTTGGCATACAAACCTTTTACATCTCTTTGTTCGCAAACTTCAATTGGGCAAGAAATGAATACTTCAAAAAAATCGGCTGCACCAATTATATTCTTGGCTATTTGCCGGTCATTCTCAAAAGGCGAAATAAAAGATGCAATTACAATAGTGCCGGCATCCACAAAAAGTTTAGCCACCTCAGCTACACGCCTAATGTTCTCTTTACGGTCGGCTTCAGAAAAACCAAGGTCGTTATTTAAGCCCATGCGCATGTTATCGCCATCAAGCACATAACTCTTAATGCCCATTTGTGTTAGTTTCTCGTCTAACAAATTAGCAAGTGTTGTTTTACCCGAACCGGATAAACCGCTAAGCCAAACCACAAAGGAGTTGTGCTTGTTGGTTTTACTGCGATGATGCCGCTGTACCTTGTAAATTTGTTTTGTAACGTTTGTTGTCATAGTTTTATTTTGTTGATCATTTTTTAGTATCAGTTCTTCAAACGATCAATGGTGCTTCGTTAAGCAATTAATTCAATAAACTCTTTTTAAGTTTATTTAGAATTGTAATGTCGATAGGATCAACGTTATTTTTTAAGGCCAGATAATAAGAGGCCCAATCGATAATGTTTATTAAAAATAAAGATTCGTCAATAATGGATGTTCCTTTTGCTTCTAACTCAAATATGTGTTTGGTCTTTGTTTCAAAAACAGAAGCCGAAAAATCGAAACGTTTTTTATTTTGAGGGTATAATTGTCCGGTATGCATTAAAAGTACAGCGCTTTCCGGTTTTGCTCCCATCCAACCCAACAACTCGTTATGATTCATTTCGGGGATCACATTGTGTAAACATAAGATCTTGGAGTTCTCGTTGAACTGTTGCCTTGCCCGAATGGCAATGGCTTCGTCTTTTGCTTCGGTGTATATGATCAGGTCTTTTTTATAAATGAACCTGGCCAACTCTTTGGATTTTTCTTGAATGTGATTAGTGTATTCAATTAACAATTCTGAAGCCGACTTAAATTCACTTAGTCTTTGTTTATCGATCAACCCTAAGGAAACTAAAATGTGGGTGAGTTGAACCAGAGAAAAAGCCAGTTGTGCGCGCGGCGGATTGCCTCCGGGAATTAGAATGCATTCGTAATTATTTTGTTTGCAGAACTCTGCCAGTTTACCACCGGAACAAACTGCAATGATACTTGCGGTTTTTTGTTTTGCCTCATTAACCGCGGCAATGGTTTCTTCTGTTTCGCCAGAATAAGACGAGGCGATAACCAATGTGTTTGCATTTACATAATTAGGCAAATTGTAATCGTGACTGCAGTTAACCGGTATAGTTAATTCGTTTTGAAACCAACTTGCTACCAATGCCCGAGCCACCCATACCGCAAATGACTACATTACTAAATTTTGGGTATTTGTTCTTTAACGGATTCTTTGCTGCAATTTCAAGTGCTTGCAATAAATTTTCCGGAAAGTTTTTAATGAGTTGTTCCACTTTTTATTGTTTGATGTTTTGTTGTTTCATTGATCCCTTTGTGAAGGGCAGATGCTTCCTTTGTCAGCATGACAAACCGCTTCATTTCAAATTCTTCCAATACCAATCAACGGCCTCTTTAAGTCCCTGTTCAAGTGTATGAGAAGGCTCGTAATTTAAAATCTGTTTCGCTTTATCAATACTCGCTAGTGAGTGTGGAATATCGCCAGAGCGTTCGGGGCCATAGTTTATTTTGATCTCGGCAATTTTTGCGTCGTAAACGCTTAGGTATTTTTTTAATAGTTCGCAGAGTATGTTCAGGTCTGCACGTTCGCCCACTGCTGTATTGAACACCTGAGCTTTTGCCATTACATTGCTTGTAGTGGCCGCCAAATGATTCATTTGAATAACATTATCGATGTAGGTAAAGTCTCGGCTGTTAGTACCGTTGCCATTTATTAACGGATATGCAGGTAAACTCAGCATTCCTCGCAAACCAATTTCATGGTAGGGTATTGCGCCAACTCCTCGCGTATGCGTATGAACCCGCTGCCGTATTTTTCAATATCGCCGGTTAAATAAGCCTTCGGCAGGCTCAGGGCAAGCGCTTCGGCAATTAGCTTGTTAGGCGCGTAGGCTTGATATGTATTATTTGGTTGTTTCAAAATAACCTCCTGATTTAGCTGCACCTTTAAAAACAATTTTATTTTCATACTTTAATTGTTTCAGCCAGCGTTCAATGTTTTTAGCTGAAGTGCTCATTGTCTTTACAAAAAAAGGAACTCTTTTTCCCGGAATTTTTTTTATTAATTTCAACAGTTCATTTACTCCCTCATTTACTCCCTCATTTAATTCGTCACTAATTTTTTGTTTTGAAAACACGGTAACTCTAAAACCATGCTGAAAATTTTCAAAAACAGGAGCCTCACATCCATGCGCCTTAAAAGCTTGGGTAACACGCTTAATGCCCGAGCCATATTTTTCGATCCATCCTATTTCTTTAAAGGCAAAAGCAATAAGTTTATTACGGCAGTCGGAAACATAGGAGCCACTAAGCAAGCTTTTAATGCTTATGCTGTTTGGTAATTCTCCCGGATTAAAAAATTCAATTCTATCGTCAAATATTTTAATGCCCGAGTCACCGGAGTGCATATAATCGCGATGCACGATCATATTAATTACTATTTCGCGAATTGCGTTTAAAGGGTATTCCCAAACTTCATCGCGTTGTTTTTTTCCTGTGATGATATATTCTTTTCGAATATGTTTAATAATAAAATTTAAAACAACATCAACCTCTGTAAGTAAATCTGAACGAACACTTAACGCGTCTTTTATTGTAATATCGTCTTGAAACCTTCCCATTTCAATTGTAGAAAGAATGGTATCGTTTTTAGTAAATAACAAAAAACAAGCGTTTGTAATTTTACTTTCACGCAACAATTCCAATTTTTGAAGAAAAGAAAAAGATGCTTCATCGATTTTTACTAAATGATATTTATTCCATAAAGTAATGAATGCACCTACCTTTTCTTCACCAATTGAATTAATGTTGTGATTGGGGTCGAAGTTATAATCCCAACTGCTGTTAAAGGTTTGTAAGTGCAGGTTTGAAATTTCAGTTAATGTAAGCTGATGGTTAGAGTTTTTTACCCTTTTATAATATCTACCTTTAAAAGAAATGGGTTTAATAGGGAATTCTTTTATAAAAAATTCTACCGTCTCTTTTCCGGCTACATTTACTATTTCGGCATCGGGGATAATAGATGGTTGCGTTTTGTTTTTAATTTCATTTACCCATTGTTGAACAGTTTCGTTGCCAATTTTAAACCCTTTAATTGGCAAACCTTTATTGTTAAGGCCAACAATAACCTTACCGCCCTTGCTATTTGCAAAAGCCACCAGGGTTTCAATAACTGCATCGTTAAAACTGCTTTTAAATTCGGTATGTGTGCTTTCTTTCAAATTACTATGCCGGTGTTTAGTTATCCGGAGACAAAGGGTTTTTTAAATTCTTCCAGTACCATTTTAAAAATAAAAAATTTGAGGTTGAAGGCACAAGGTTAAAGTTCAACTTCTATTCTCTAAGATTTTTCCAGTACCATTCAGTAGCCTCTTTTAATCCTTGCTCGAGCGTGTGCGAAGGTTTATAGTTTAATATTTTAATCGCCTTATCAATACTCGCCAGAGAATGCGGTATGTCGCCTTTACGATCAGGTCCGTATTTAATTTCTACCCCGGCAATTTTAGCGTCGTAAACGCTTAAGTATTTTTTGAGCAGATGGAGGAGCCTATTCAAGTCTGCGCGTTCGCCCACTGCTGTATTAAACACCTGAGCTTTGGCTTTTGTATTGCTTGTTAATGCCGCCAAATGATTCATTTGAATTACATTGTCGATGTAGGTAAAGTCTCGGCTGTTAGTACCATCTCCGTTTATTTGTGGAGATTCATGTGCCATCAGCATCATGGTAAATTTTGGGATCACCGCTGCGTAAGCGCCGTTAGGATCTTGCCGGCGGCCATACACGTTAAAATATCTTAATCCTATACAATCTAAACCATAATTCAAGCCAAACACATGGGCGTATAATTCGTTCACATATTTTGTAACTGCATAAGGGCTCAACGGTTTTCCAATTACCTCTTCTACCTTAGGCAGGGTTTCGCTGTCGCCATAAGTACTGCTGCTGGCGGCGTACACAAAACGTTTTACTTTTGCATCGCGGGCTGCTACCAGCATGTTTAAAAAACCATCAACGTTTACCGAGTTCGTTGTAATAGGGTCGTTAATGCTTCGCGTTACGCTGCCCAATGCTGCCTGCTGTAAAACTATTTGTACACCTTGCATGGCACTGTTGCAATCTTGCAGGTGGCGTATATCGCCTTCAATGAGTTTGAAGTTGGGGTTCTTTAAAAATTCTTCAATGTTTATTCTTCGCCCGGTACTGAAATTGTCGAGGCAAACAACTTGGTTATTGTTTTTTAAAAGGTCTTCGCAAAGATTTGATCCAATAAATCCAGCCCCTCCTGTGACGAGGACTTTAGTGTTGGATATTTTTTGGTAGGACATTATGATGAAAGGGTGGGGTTCGCGTTGCTCATTTTTTTAGAGGCCATGGGAACTCGGATCGCCTTTGGCGACACACGGAAAGAACGGATTTAAAAGGATTTGTGTATTCAATGTTTCGGTGTTGCGTTTTTTATTTTTTATAAATCCACATTCTATTGGCAATAGAACGCAGATGCCTTCGGCATACGCGGAAAGAACGGATTTAAAAGGATTTGTGTATTCAATGTTTCTGAGTGGCGTTTTTTAGTATAAAGCTTAGAAACCATGGGAACCTGCCTGCCGGCAGGCAGGCGCTGATGCCTTCGGCATACACGGAAAGAACGGATTTAAAAGGATTTGTGTATTCAATGTTTCTGAGTGGCGTTTTTTATTATGATAAAATTATTCCTCGCTACCCTGCCTCTTCTTCCCTCTCCTTTGGAAATCCACAGGATTCGATGGCGCAAAAAGCAAAAGTAATTCTGCCATCAAAGGGACCGAGGGTGAGGCTGATCTGTATATTCAATGTTTCGATGTTGCGTTTTTTATTTTTGATCTCTTCAATTCTTCTAGTGGTTCATTTCTTACATCGTTTCCGGAATGAGTTCCTGATAAGAACCGGAAATTGCTGTGTAAATAAATTGTTTTCAAAAAAAGATCGTCATTAGAATTTGCTTTGATCTTGAATGAATTGGTATGGGGGCCAATTTTGATTTAAACTACTGATTTTCAAAATTATAAGCTTCGTTTGTGTATTCAAAGCTTCGCCTCTTCGGTCCCATTTAACATATAAGAGAGGCCGAAGTATTGCTTTGCGAATATACATATTTTATGGGTCATTTTTGCCTGTTTATGACCTAAAATAGGGCACTTTAACACAATTAATTGTTTATTATTACATGTTAATCTAATCTGGTTCTAATATCTTTTTTGGTCATGGGCACCTGATCTGCAAGCCCCGCCAATACTCAAAATTTTGAGAGCACGGGCGATGCGGCCTTTTTAAAAACCCCGGTGTGCTTTACTTTTACAGTATTCAGGGCTGTTTTACCACCGTATAAACACCTGTAAAAAAGGGTGTTTTTACCCTAAAAATAATTGATCTTTTTTGAAAATGCAGGCTTAGTGTATGCTTAATGTATGAAGAGAGTATGAGGAGTGTATGGAAAGTGTATCAGGAGTGTATGCTTAATGTATGAGGAGTGTATGCTTAGTGTATGGCCTATGTATGGGTACTACGGGGAAGAGCTATACAAGAGGTATTACAAAAGTATGAGACATGTATTAGAAGAGTATGAGAGAGGGGGTGGAAATTATAGGAAGAACTATTTATTTTTTTCGAAATGTTTTTTAAAGAACCGCCTGGCGACTTACTCCCCCCCTTTAACAACGATTACCCACAACGCGTTGTGACAGAGAATGGACGTTAAGCTTCAAACTAAAAAACGCCACACGGAAACATTGAATACACAAATCCTTTTAAATCCGTTCTTTCCGTGTATGCCCAAAGGCATCTGTGCAGGCAGGCAGGCAGGTTCCATTTGTCATCCTGTCCCAACGCTTCGGGATGCCCAAGGAGCCCCTAAAAATCACTGAGCGAAGCGAAGTTTATCCCATAAAAATCCCTATACCCATCGGTAGCCTCTAATAAAATTGCAGATTTAATTTATTAGAATACCTTTATTGTAAACTAAACCATATATGAAAATAATTAAATCTCTTATCGCCTTAATTTTTATCAGTTCGGTGAACTTTTTAAGTGCTCAGTCTTCAAGCGACAAAACAAAAGGCAAAGACGAAAACCCCGAGAAAGCTTTTGATGAAGGTAAGATGGTGTTAACCGTTGGTTATGGTTTTCCGAATATCTATAAAGCCATATTTAAAGCGGCGAATTCCAATTCCAGCACAAACGGAGCATATGGTTCCTCATCAAATGTGGTAAGCGACATAAAAGGTTTAGGTCCTGCTTTTCTTAAGTTCGAATATGGTTTAAATAAAGTTGTGGCAGTAGGCGCTTCTTTTGGTTATTATAATTTTACACTCACTCAAACACAAACGTATCAGAGCTATCTTGGCTCTAGTTCAAATTATGTAAGCTATACTGATGTGTACAAGTGGTACTACACCAGTTTTTCAGCCGGCGCACGCATCAATTTTCACTTCGGCACAGGCAAAAAGTTAGACCCTTATGCAGGAGTTGCTGCAGGTTATTCGGCTAACAAATACACTGAGTCGTACAGTACAACCGACCCAAATTCAAGCTTGCCACCTACACAAACGTATAATGGTTTAATTCCTGTTTATTTTTCCATCACCGCCGGACTTCGTTATTACATTACCGATAATGTAGGTTTTTATGCTGAGCTCGGGATCGACAAATGGTCGGTGATACAAGGAGGGCTTTCGTTCAAGTTTTAGAAGTTTTTTTAATTTTCAGGTCAGGTTTCCTGAAAAGATCTTTGCTTAAAAGCGGAAACAGCACCTCCCCTAAAATGGGAGGTGGATTTGACGAAGCGAAGCGGAGTCAAAGACGCAAAGCAACCACAAAGGGATAGTTTGATTTGTTAACCACGGATCACGACGCGTCGTGATAGAGACCACGGAGTTTCACAGAGAATGGCCTTTAAACTTCATGTTAAAAAACGCAACATCGAAACATTGAATACACAAATCCTTTTAAATCCGTTCTTTCCGTGTATGCCAAAGGCATCTGCGCCTGCCGGCAGGCAGGCAGGTTCCTATTATCTTAATTAAACCATGGATCACGACGCGTCGTGACGGAGAACACAAAGTTTCACGGAGAAGGAGTTTTTTGTTCTGAATAAAAAACGCAACATCGAAACATTGCATGATCAAATCCGCGTAAATCCTTTCTTTCCGTGTATGCCGAAGGCATTTGCGCCTGCCTGCCGGCAAGGCAGGTTCCATTTACTCATCGCTCCTCGAAGCCCCACCTCTAATTAAATAATAAACACATTCCTCCATTATCTTAAAATCCTTACTTTTGAAACAAAAACCACCTGTGGCCAAAAACACAAAATACATTGCTCTTACCTGGTTAATGATATGGACCCCCTTTATTATCATTTTTCTTTTAGTATCCTTAATTGCCCGCGAGTTTTTTGGTGATCTGCCAAGCGTTGAAGAATTGCAGAACCCGAAGAGCAATCTGGCCACCGTTATATACAGTGCCGATGCAAAAGTTTTAGGAAAATATTATAACGAGAATCGCGTTAACGTTAGCTATAAAGATCTGGATAGCGACCTTGCAAAAGCACTGATCGCCACCGAAGACGCCCGTTTTTACGAGCATAGCGGGGTAGACATTAAAGCCTTGTTTCGTGCGGCTTCCGGAGCAGTTACCGGCGGCTCGAAAGGTGGTGGAAGTACCATTACTCAGCAGCTGGCCAAGATGATGTTTCCACGCGAAAAATTAAGCAAGACGCAATTGCTTACCCGTAAAATTAAAGAGTGGATAATTGCAGCGCGCCTCGAAAAAAATTATACCAAAGAAGAGATCATGACCATGTACCTCAACAAATTCGATTTTTTGAATTTGGCAGTGGGGATAAAATCGGCAGCAAAAATTTATTTCAATAAATCCTGCGATAGTCTTGAAGTGCAGGAAGCGGCCATGTTAATAGGCATGGCCAAGAATCCTTCGTTATTCAATCCTGTAAATCCAAAACGTGCCGAAGCCACCAAAGGCCGACGCAATGTGGTATTGGCACAAATGCTTAAATACGGTTACATTAACCAGACACAATTTGATTCACTTAAAGTAAAACCGCTGGGGCTGGTATTTCGCCCGGAAGACCACAACGACGGGCCTGCACCTTATTTCAGAGAATACCTGCGCGAGAACTTTTTAAAAAGCTGGTGCGAAACACACATTAATCCGGAAACAAAAAAACCATACAATATTTATCGCGATGGCTTGCGTATATATACAACGATCGATTCGCGCATGCAGCAATATGCCGAAGAGGCCGTGCAGGAATACATGACCGAACTGCAAAAGGTTTTTGATAAGGAGTGTAAAACAAAACGCAATGCCCCATTTGCGTGGAACGTTAAAAAAGAAGAGATAGCCGCCATTATGCGATCAGGCATGAAACGCAGCGACCGTTACCGATTATTGCGCAGCAATGGAATGAGCCCTGAAGACATTGAAAAGAATTTTCACGTACCGGTAAACATGACGGTTTACACCTTGCGGGGAGATGTTGACACCACACTAACGCCCTGGGACAGCATACGGTATTATAAGAGTTTCCTGCAAACAGGCTTTGTAGCCATTGAACCTCAAACCGGTTATGTTAAAGCCTGGGTTGGAGGAATAAATCACAAACATTTTAAATACGATCACGTAAAAGTTGGAAGACGACAAGTAGGTTCCACCTTTAAACCATTTGTTTACGCCATGGCCATTCAGGAAGGATATTCGCCTTGTTATCAGATTCCGAATGTGCGTACCTGCATACCCGATGGTTTAGGAAAAGAATGGTGTCCTGATAATGCAGCCGGTGAAGAAAAGTTTGAGAATAAAAATGTAACGCTGCGTTTTGCATTGGCCAACTCTATTAATTATGTAAGTGCAGCTTTGATGAAACGATTTGGTCCAACCGCCGTTGTAAACCTGGCGCGCCGCATGGGCATTACTGCGCCAATGGAGGCGGTTCCGAGTATTTGTTTAGGAACGCCTGATATTTCGGTATACGAAATGGTGGCTGCCAATGCTACCTTTGCCAACAAAGGAACTTATGTGCAACCCACTTTTGTAACGCGCATTGAAGATAAAAATGGAAAAGTGCTGGAAGAATTCATTCCCACCACCGACGAAGTATTCAGCGAAGAAAAAGCATACGTGATGGTACAATTAATGCGTGGCGTTTGCGATATTGGAACCGGTTCGCGTTTGCGTTTCCGTTTTAATTTACGCAATCAAATTGCCGGTAAAACCGGAACCACACAAAACAACTCCGACGGTTGGTTCATTGGCTACACCCCCGACTTAGCCGCAGGTTTGTGGGTGGGGGGTGAAGACCGTAGTGTTCACTTTAACACCACCGATCAGGGTCAGGGCGCGAGCATGGCGCTGCCGATCTGGGCCAAATTCTACAACAAAGTTTACGCCGATAAAACTTTAAAAGTCAGCAAAGGTGATTTTGAACGCCCTAAAACTTTAGGCGAAATTGAACTCGATTGCAGTAAATACGAATTGGATGCCATTAAGGATATGCCGATCGAGGAGAGTTTGTTTGATGGAGGATTTTAGTTTTGTTCGCAAGCTCACAATATAGATGCATTTCACGCAGATTTTCACAGATTAGTTCGCAGAGTTTTTTGTTAGGGAATTTTGATAGCTTTCGCTTTGCTCGGGTTAGAGACTCCTTGGACATCTCAGCGGGCCGGGACAGGATGACACAAAAGGTTTGGTGGATGCAGGGCATCTATCGAAGCATTACACTTAAACAATTTGTCATCCTGAGGCCTGCCTCCTGCCGAAGGATCTGCCTCTATCAAATTGTTGGATTTATTACCGTGAAACAACTTCTGTAGGAGGCCATTTCATAATTGAATCATTAAGAAATTTCCATTCCGAATTCTCTGAATTGATCAATTCTTCCTTTTTCTTTCGTGTCCAACCTTTAATTTTTTTCTCACGATCGATTGCATCAAAAACAAACTGAAAAGATTCAAAGTATAGTAAATAGAAACAATTATATTTTCCGGCGAAAGATCTCTTAGTTCCCTTATTCAAATAATGTTCTGTTAGTCGTTGCTCCAGGCTATTAGTGACTCCAATATAAAGCGTGGTTTTTGTATTATTAGTTACTATGTAAACAAAGTACTCGTGATGCCTCATGACCATCAAAAATAATACTATTTCTCATCCCTTTGTTCAAGAGGCAGATCTCCCGACGTGTCGGGACAGGATGACACAAAGGGCTTAGTGGAGCCTGATGCGGGTATTGTTCCTAACAAAGTTCTTCCATCATAAGGCGTCATTGCGAGCGATAGCGAAGCAATCTGTCCGTGGGGAAGTCCATTTTAAACCCTTTGTGAAGAGGCAGATCCTTCGCGTGGAGGCAAACGCTCAGGATGACACAAAGGACTTGACGGTTTTGATCCCGATCCAAAAAAGATAAGTGAAAATCTTCTGCTTTTTTTTCATCAAGGAAAAATTAAGAGGCTGCACTATTAATCCTATTAATCCTCGACAAGCTCAAAAAATAAATTATTCAAAATACACCCTCACCCTTTCTCCCTCTCCCATTGGGAGAGGGGCATTTCGTTTTTATGTAGCATCCTCTTCCGAGTTAAGATTTCGTTTTCAAAAACCCTCCGACAATGATTGTGCTATTTGCAGATTAAACACCCCATTTTGTGTGTGCCCAAAAACCTTCTACATCGTTTGTGCTATTTTGAAGTTTTCGTATGCTATTATACAGTCAACGTTTTGCCAGTGCTGATGCGGGTATTACTCCAAACAAAGTTCTTCAACAGCACCGCGTCATTGCGAGCGGTAGCGAAGCAATCTGTTCTTTATTGAGATCGTCCTATGTGAAGAAACAATTCAAGGTTCATTCGAAAGTCTTTCGTGCTCATAATCTTTTATTGTTGCAGTGGCGCTTGAATCGATGCGATAAAGTAAAAACGCGAATAAAGATCCAAAAAAACCTGATAAGGCAACGCTTAAGGGATAATGCACACCTGTGTAAATGCGGCTGTATGAAACTATGATCGCAACAATAATAAGCATTATTCCGATGCCTCTGTATTTAGCATCAAAAATGAAAATGAGGAGTGTAGCAAAATAAGATATGATGAATGTACGCAAAGGGAATTGACTTATGGCTCCAAAAGTATTGGTTGCCGGAGGAGCGTTAGCTGAATTAGGAGGCAATTGAAAAATGTTACCGAAGAAATATTTAACGGCTACTATTCCCAATAAACAAAGCATGGAAGTTCCGGTAGTAAATAAAAGCGATAAACGAAAAGATCTGTCAGGTTCAATTTTTTTAAAATAAGAGAAGGAGCAATAGCCGGTTAACATAAGGGTGAACAACAGTACCCAGTAACTGCCGGCAAAACGCATGATCACATCTAAGGTTTGGTGGTTGTAACCATTAATGTAAGTAAATAATTTCTCGTTCAGTTCTTTCATTTTTTTAAAAAATCATTCTTAAATAAAATATTGAGAACAAAAATATAAAGAACTATAAATAAGCGAGCCTGATGGTTAAAAAATTTCTTACCCATGTAAGATAATTGGCAAAAAAGTAAGCGATCTGCAAGTTGCGAATTGCAGGCTGATGCGATTATTGGTCCTGACGAAGTTTTTTAACGGCGGCGCGTCATTGCGAGCGATATCGAAGCAATCTGTTATTTATTGAGATTTTCCTCTATCAAATTGTTTTCAAACAAAGCTCTTCTGTTCTTTTTTCATCAAAGAAAAATTAAGAGGCCTGAACTGTTAATCCTCGACAAGCTTAAGAAATAAAGTATTCAAAATATACCCTCACCCTTTCTCCCTCTCCCAGCAGGAGAGGGGGCATTTCGTTTTTTATGTAACATCCTGTTCGGGAGTTAAGATTTCGTTTTCAAAAACCCTCCGATCTAAGGTAGTTCTTAATTAAATGCTTCCGGAATTATGCCTACAACGAAGTTCTTTTACTGCACCGCGTCATTGCGAGCGGTAGCGAAGCAATCTGTTGTTTATTGAGATCCGGTTCCATCATGTTATTTTCAAACAAATACCTTCCGTTCTTTTTTGCTTGATGAAAAAAGTAAGGGGATCAAACTATTGATCCAATTAATCCTCGACAACCTTAAGAAATAAAGTATTCAAAATATACCCTCACCCTTTCTCCCTCTCCCAGCAGGAGAGGGGGCATTTCGTTTTTTATGTA
>JANYIQ010000002.1 GCA_025362575.1 Bacteroidia bacterium | reverse complement strand
AAGCGAAAAAGGCTTTGGAAGCACTAAGCCTGTTGCTGATAATAGTACCGAGGTTGGAAGAGCGAAAAACAGAAGGACGGAGTTTAAGGTCCTGGAGAATTAGGAATTGTATTGACGGGTTTCACGCAGATTTCCGCTGATGAATACGCGGATTTGCGCAGAAAAAAGAGAACTCTTTTTGATCCACGAAAATCAGCGATTAAATTTACGAACATCTGCGTGAAACAACACTACAACTTGTAAACCAAAGCCTCAGTATATCTCGAATTTCCTTCTTTCAAAAAAAGGTTAAATCCTGCTTCTTCCCAAACTGCTTTATATTTTGGATTCACATACACAATGTAAATATCACGTTTATTTTTTTCGTAACTTTTTAAAATGGCTTGTGCCACCTGTCGCATCACCACATCCGAAAAAGGATTGAAAAAATAGAACACTTCTGTATCATCAGGTATTTTGTAATCCAAAACATTTTGGTGAATGAAACTGAAAGTGCTTTCTTTCCTTTTTTGAGAATAAGTGGATTCATTTTGTATAGCTTCCTCAACCAATTCTTTATCCAATTCAACACCAATTAGGTGGTTAAAACCTAAGTATTCGGCGCAAAACAGGGCTCTTCCTTTGCCGCTTCCAAAATCAATGAAAGGCTTTTGCTTTGTGCTTTCCGGTAGTTTTTTCAATAGATCGAGCAATACCATGTAACTGGCGCCCTGATAATGGTAATTGTCTAAATGCTCAGATTTCTTTATTTGCAGGGTCTTTATGCCAAAGAGCTTTTCGTAACGGGGTTCGTAAAGTAAAAGCTTAATTGTTTTAACAGGTCCGCGGTAATAAACAGACCTAAAAAAGTAGTAGATATATAATAAAATTGATGACAAGTTTAGTAACTTTGAAATACCATATAAAAGTAACAAATAATACCCTTTGATGTACCATGCAAATTGATATTGAAGCTGAACGAAAAGAAATTCTAAGCCGCTATAAGAACCTGATCAAGGCCTGTAAACGCCGGTTAGGTGAGGGCGACAAGGAAATGATACGTAAGGCCTTTGAGGTAGCTGTTGAATCGCATAAAGAAATGCGACGAAAATCAGGCGAACCTTATATTTATCACCCTATTGCCGTGGCACAGATCTGTGCTGAGGAGATAGGACTCGGTCCAACGGCAATTGTTTGCGCCCTGTTGCACGATACAGTTGAGGATACGGATCTAACACTCGAAGATGTAAAAGGATTATTCGGAGTAAAAATATCGCAGATCATTGATGGATTGACCAAGATCTCCGGTGTTATTGATAATACAGCTTCCATTCAAGCCGAAAATTTCAGAAAAGTTTTATTAACCATGTCGGAAGACGTGCGCGTGATCTTAATAAAATTGGCTGATCGTTTGCATAACATGCGTACGCTCGAGCACATGAAGCGCGATAAACAAGTTAAGATCGCCAGTGAAACCCTTTATTTGTATTCTCCTCTGGCACATCGTTTAGGATTGAATACGATCAAATCGGAATTAGAAGACCTCGGTTTAAAATATACAGACGAAGAAGCTTATAACGATATTGCCAACAAATTAAAAGAAACGGAGCCTGAACGAAAAAAATTCATTCAGAAATTCATTGAACCTCTTAATGAGATATTGCAAGAACAAGGTTTTAATTTTAAGATCTATGGCCGTCCAAAATCAATTTATTCGATCTACAATAAAATAAAGAACAAAGCAGTTCCTTTCGAAGAAATATACGATCTCTTTGCGATCCGAATAGTTATTGATACTCCTTACGATCAGGAAAAATCTGATTGCTGGAAAGTATATTCCATCATTACGGATTTTTATCACCCAAGTCCTGAACGTTTGCGCGACTGGATATCTACACCAAAGAGTAATGGTTACGAAAGTTTGCACACTACTGTAATGGGGCCTGAAGGAAAATGGGTGGAAGTTCAGATCCGCACCGTGCGAATGGATGATCTTGCTGAAAAAGGTTATGCAGCTCACTGGAAGTACAAAGAATCAGCCGCCGAAAAAGAAAATCAGCTCGAAGGTTGGTTGAAAAAAATTCGTGAGATGCTGGAAAGCCCTGATGCCAATGCTTTAGAATTTATTGACGATTTCAAATTGAATTTATTTTCGGATGAGATCTTTGTGTTTACTCCTAAAGGCGACATGAAAACCTTACCAAGTGGAGCAACTGCCTTGGATTTTGCTTTTGATATTCATACCAAGATAGGAGAGCAATGCATTGGTGCCAAAGTAAATCATAAACTGGTGCCTTTGAGTTATGAATTGAAAAGCGGCGATCAGGCCGAAATTTTAACTTCAGGAAAACAAACTCCAAAAGAAGACTGGTTGGGATATGTGATCACAGCAAGAGCCAAATCAAAAATAAAGAACGCACTTAAAGAACAACGAAAAAAAATAGGCGAGAAGGGGAAGGAAGTTCTTGAGAAGAAATTCTATAAAGCAAAATTGGATTTTACACTTCAAAATGTAAATGATCTTTGTAATTTTTTGAAACTGCCTTCCTCACTGGAATTGTTTTACAGGGCGGCTTTAGGAAATGTTGACACCAAAGAAATAAAGGAATTCATAAAGTATAAGGAGAATCCGAAAAAACGCGCACCAAAAAAATCGGATGCTCAAAAAATAGAACAACTGGTTACCAATGCCCGTGGCAGCAGCAACATGCTTGTTATTGGTGATGACATGCAGAAGCTCGATTACAATTTATCACCTTGCTGTAATCCAATTCCGGGTGATGATGTATTTGGATTTGTTACTGTTGATGAAGGAATAAAAATTCATCGCGTAAATTGTCCGAATGCCGTTAAATTGCTTTCCAATTACGCTTATCGCGTGGTTAAAGCAAAATGGACCAACGAACATCTGATCTCATTCCTGGCAGGCATTAAAATAACTGGAACTGATGAATTGGGAATTGTAAATAACATTACCAAAGTAATTTCTAACGAAAATCACATTAACATGCGTTCCATCAGTTTTGATACCGATGATGGAATATTTGAAGGAACAATAATGATATTTGTACACGATACAAAACACTTGAGCCATTTGATCGATAATTTGAAAAAAGTAAAAGGTGTGAACGCAATTGTGCGTATTGACGAAAAGTAAAATGACAGATAAAGTTGCGATAAAGCAAAAATTCAAGTCCTTACGCTGTTGTGTTCTTATTCCGACCTACAATAACGCTGCTACATTGGAAAGTGTTATTGCTACTACATTAGAGTATTGCGAAGATGTTATGGTGGTGAACGACGGCGCTACCGATTCTACACCTCAGATCATAGATAAACTCAAGAATATTACTGTTGTTACGCACCCTCAGAACAAGGGAAAAGGAATGGCTTTACGTAATGGTTTTAAAAAAGCGGTAGAGCAGGGTTTTGATTATGTGATCACTATTGACAGCGATGGTCAGCATTATCCGGATGATTTTTTTGTGTTTCTGGATAAGATCGAGGCAGAGCCAAACAGTTTAATTATTGGTGCCCGTAACATGAGCGTTGATAATGTTCCCGGCAAAAGTACTTTCGGAAATAAATTCAGTAATTTTTGGTTCACTTTAGAAACCGGAATTAGTTTACCGGATACACAGAGCGGATACCGATTATATCCTGTTCAGAAATTAAAACGCATCTGGTTCTTTACTTCTAAGTTCGAATTTGAGATCGAAGTAATTGTAAAGGCTGCCTGGCGAGGTATTCCTGTTGTTCAGGTACCGGTGAAAGTGTTTTATGCACCAAAAGAAGAACGCATTTCTCATTTCAGACCGGGTAAAGATTTTACAAGAATAAGTTTTTTAAATACCTATTTGGTTGCTCTTACTTTATTTTGGCGGCCTGTAATGCTTATTCGTAAATTCAATAAAGCAAATATCAAACGGGTTTGGAAAGATGAAGTTCTTGCAAAACACGAAAGTGTTTTTAGTAAATCTTTATCGCTTGCCGTTGGATTATTTTTTGGAATTGTTCCCATTTGGGGATTTCAGCTCGCTGCGGCTATTCTGGCGGCTTACCTTTTGAAATTGAATAAAGCCATTGTGGTGCTATCAGCAAATATCAGCATGCCTTTGTTATTACCTTTTGTGTTGATCGCAAGTTTAAAAACGGGAGAATTCTTTTTGGATAAAAAAATAAACCTTCATTTCGATAGCAGTTTAACCTTGGAAACCTTGAAGGCGAGTTTGGGTGATATTTATATTTATTTTGCAGGAGCCACCATTTTATCTGTGATTGCAGCTGTTTCAGGCTTCATCGCCATGTTCGTTATTCTCAAAGTTTTTAAATATACACCGCAAGACAAAGCCTGAGTGTTCAGATATTTCGTAATATTCAAACCGTACAAAATGGTATCGCAGTTCAAGAGTCCGCATAAAAAGCGACTGCTTGGCGATCTCGATTACGTTTTTCCGGAAGGAACAAATGCAGTTGGAAGACTGGATGATGACAGCGAAGGCTTATTGATCTTAACCACCGATAAAAGTCTGGTAAGAAAATTATTACATCCCGATAGAAAACACGGTCGCACCTATGTGGTACAGGTAGAAAAAAAGATCACCGAAGAAGCATTGAATAAATTGAGAAATGGTGTTGATATTCTGGTGCAGGGAAAGGGTGCTTTCAAAACCAGTCCTTGTGAAGTTACCGAAATAGAGAAACCTGCCTATTTACCTGAACGCGGACATGAATTCCGTGCAGATCTGCCGCAATCGTGGTTGGAAGTAGTTTTAAAGGAGGGTAAGAACCGCCAGATCAGAAAAATGTGTACCGGTGTGCGGCACGATTGTAAACGATTGATAAGAACTAAGATCGAAAAGCTTAGTATCGAAGATATGAAGCCCGGAGAGGTGAAGGAGATTGATGGAAAACTGTTGTTTGAATTGCTGAATATGACTGAGGTTGTATAGGGCGTCATTGCGAGGGAGGTATGACCGAAGCAATCTGACCTATATTTGAGATTGCTTCACTGCACTTCGTTTCGTTCGCAATGACGAAATTATAACTTTGTCTCTTTGTGTTGAAAAAAATCAGAATTACTTTTTAGTATCCCCATCCTTATTATCAAACTCAGAAATTAGTTTTCCGGTTTTATCGAAATATTTCCAGATGCCAACACGTTTACTTTTCGAATAATTTCCCTGAACTTTTACTTTGCCGTTATCCCAGAATTCAGAATACTTTCCAACTGTTCCCGAAAAGGAAGTGTTGGTTCCTTTAACGAGGTAGGCAAGGGATTGAATCAGTTTAATGTTCTTGTTTTCGTAAAATTCATAGTTTACAGAGACAAAACCACTGTCGTTTGGAATGTCAACAAACTTGTAACTTACATTACCATTTGTTTTGTTAGAATAAATTAAATTCAGTGTGCTGTCTTTTGTGACCTTGGTGTAACTCGAAATGAATCCGTTCTCAGCATAATATTTCGTGACGTTGTTCTCAAAATCTTGTTCTGTTTTTAATTGAGTGTTGGCGTAATAATGTTTCCAGGTTCCTGCAGGTTTACCGCTCTTGTAATTACCCTCGGCGGCAAGAACTTTGTTGGCGTAATAGAATTTAAACTCCCCACTTTTTTTATTTTTGAAAATATCGGCAAACTCGGCAAGTAATTTTAATTCGTGTTGTGTTTGTTCATTCGGTGTAATGATCTTGGTAAGATCATCGCAGGTTCCATTCAGATTAAATTCGGTTCCGGCACCATCCGAAGAATAAACAAGAACTTCGTCACCGGTTTTATAGATGCCGGCAAATTTTCCAAGCTTGGCATTTAATTTTACGATATTCCCGTCAATTTTTCCCATAAAGGTCTCAAGTACCTGAGCTGTATACCAGCCTTTAGCATAGCCTTGAATTTTACACTTAAAAATGGTGAAGTCCTTGTTTTGAAACAGGATCTCAGTAAAACTGCGACTATCGCCCGAGCAAATAGCAAAACCTGAAAAAAAGTTGATCAGGCAAAACGATAAAATAAGAGTGAATTGTTTCATAAACCGAATGCTAATTTACGAAAATTTGGAATAACACATAAAGGGGCTTGAAAGGCTTATATACCAAGGGGAATGTCGTTAGATTCGTTACGGCTTGGCATTTTTGAGTATTTATGAAACAATCGATAGGCCATGAGTAGGTTCAAGGCAATAAATAAGCCTCCATAAATTAAAAAATTAATAATGCGCTGATCGAAAGCAGGAACTTTGAATGCCTCGCTTGCCAAAGCAAGTATAAGAAAGAAATTGCCTAAAGTAATAAGAGCTGCTAATGCAATGCCCAGGTGTTTATTCTTAATAAAGAACTGCACAATCAAAGTAACCATTAATATCAAAGCAGGATAATTAATGAGTACAGAATTATCGATACTCTTTTGACCTAAGTAGGTACCGATCGTCCACCATAATGCTACCGTGATAAAATAAACTTCAGGCAACCATTTTAATAGTCGTTTGGTAAAGCTTGTTTTGTGAGTATATAAATGATATTGCATTTCTTTTACCCGTTGGAATAATATTCCTAAGGGTTTAATAAAGGTATGCAAATGCTATGCCAAACTAAAACTCCCGGCTCAATAATAAAGGGGATTCGCTCAATGGTAAGAGAAAAATGAGAGGTTTTGGTAACAAGAAGTTTACTCTAAAATGGTTTAGGCTTACTTCACCACCAATTTAGTTTTATAAACTTCATTTCCTTTTTGAAGGATCACAAAATAAACTCCTTTGGAAACTCCGTCTAAAGAAATATTGTGAGTGTTATTTCCAACTACAGCATCGGCTGTTTCATCTTTAATGATCCTTCCAAATACGTCCAGCATTTTCACTGAATAATTTCCGGATGTATTGGTGTTAAATGCCAAGGTGGCTATTTCATCGGCCGGGTTAGGATAAACACTTGCGCCATTGCCAATGCTTCCCATTTCTGTAATTCCGGTACAAGGACTAACAACAATACTTAATGAATTTACATCTGAACATCCGTTTACATCTGTTCCTGTTACTGAGTAGGTGGTATTAGTGGTTGGACTCACAGCAATTACTGGGGTACTGGCACTGGTGTTCCAAGTATAAGTGTTTGCACCGCTTGCTGTTAATGTTGTTGTGTTTCCTAAGCAAATTGTAGAAGTTCCGCTAATGGAAATCGTTGGCAACGGATTTACCGTAACCGTAGTTTGTTGTGAAGAGCTGCATCCGAAAGAATTGGTTCCATTAACCGAATAGCTTGTTGTGGCGGCGGGACCAGCAATTATGGTAGTTGTAGTAGCACTTGTATTCCATGTGTAACTCGTTGCCCCACTCACGGTCAAAGTACAATTACCGCCTGCGCATAATGTAGCTGTTCCACTTATAACTAAATTGGGAGAGGGGTTTACAATCACACTAACGGCCTGAGCATAACTACAACCATTAGCACTTGTTGTATAATTATAGATTACAGTTATTGGAGAAGTGGTTGTATTAATTAATATTTCGCCGGGATTACCTGACTGAGCAATGGTTACGGCAGTATTGCTTATTCCTGCCACTGCAGGACGTGTCCAGTTAAAGGCCGCACCGGCAACTAAACTGGTTGGGGTGTAATTAAAAATGGAGTTACTGCATATTGCAGGTGCCGTTAAACTGCTGCTTAAAAAAGGGGTTGGAATAAATGTAACCGGCAGGGATGCAATTCCATTAGCCACTACCACCAAAGAATAAACACCAACCGGTAAGGTTAATGGCGTTGTGAATTGAGCAGTATCTGCTAAACCAAAACGCCTTAAGCCGGTACTGTTCCAGTTAGATGTTCTTGCATAATACACGTTTGTTCCTGAGGTTAATCTTACAATGGGATAGTTAGTATTATTCTGCCAGTCATCGCCAAAGGTAGAGCCTTCAGAAATACCATTAAATAATTTTCCGGTAATAGTAAATGTGTTACAGCCATTCTGTGTAATGTTGCTTATGGTTGGAACACCCGCTGCTAAAGGAGCTCCGTTAGGTGTATAAATATAATACACATTGGTATCCTGGCGAGATAATAATACCTGGCCATTCGGTAAATTTAAAAAATTAAAAATGTAAACAGGTTGATTGGTATAGGTTCCGCCGCCGGGAGGAGTTACGGAAGTGTAGGAATTAGCAAGATAATCGTACTCGTAAAAATAAGTTGGCGATTTAAAAACATTACCTGAAGTTGGACTAGGTGAAGCAGCGCAAAGAATTTTTCCGTTAATCAACATGGCAGCACCTGCATCAACGGCTCCATTACCACTTGGGATATTGGCTCCTGCTGTCCATGTACCGGAATTTGTAGATCCGGAAGGGCTGTAAATACCGGTGTTTGGAGGCGAACCGCTGAACCATGCTCTTCCATCAGGTAAAAGTAAAGCACCGCCGGTTTCCAAGCCGAAAGGATCATATAATGGAACAGGTGTTGTACCATCAACAGTCCATGTATTTAATGCAGGAATGTATCTTTCAGTATTCGTCGTATTTCTATCCACCATTAAAATACTGTTATCTGTAAGTTTTGCCCATGCCGATTCGTTATGTATACCAATGCATGATGGCCCCGGTGTATAGGTATTTGTTATTGGATTATAAATGAAAGTTGATTTTAAACTCCCGTTCACCATAGCTTGCAATACGCGGCCATCAGGAAGTATTTCAGAGTTGGCATCACTAATAACTCCACCAGGGGCCGGTATAGTGCTCCAACTATTTGTTAAGGGATTATACATTTCTGCCAAAGATTTTCCTGTCCCGTATTCTCCACCGGCTACATAAACTCTACCGTCTTTTAAAACCTGGGTTGAAAAGTATAAACGTGAGTTGGTCATGTTAGCAATATTGCTCCAGGTTCCGTTAATATAACTTCCGTTGGCATCGGGGGTTAATCTGTTCCAGCCAAAACCAATGCCACCGGTACCGCCGGTTTCGTTCTTTGCCATCACAGTTCCGTCGGAAAGTAGTAAACACAAACCCCCGCTCATATCTGCCGGCGAGTTGGTTACCTTAGTCCAAAACCCGGTTTGAGCATTTAATTTTAAACCAAAAGTAGTAAGAAAAATTGCCGCAAAAATGCAGGCTTTGGCTGAATAGTTTTTTTTCATGAAAATCTTTTTAATGCAGAGCAAAACTCCTCATTTAAAGATATCTTATTTCTGTGAATTATCCAAATTATCGTCGACAGGCTTGATCTTGTGAAGTTTTTTAGTGCCGGCATACATTTCAAACTTCAATAATCGGCACTCAAGAGATCCGTTGAATAAAGTGATACGACGGCTCGGGCGCAAGCCAATAGCATGCATGGCGGCTTCATTCGAAGTAATTAGCCAGCATGACCAGCCTGAAAAATCTTTTTTAAGTTTATCACCGATCTGTTTGTAAAAGGATTTAATGTCATCCAGTTTCATCCGTTCATCGTAGGGAGGATTTAATAAAATGGTACCCATGGGTTTGTCGGGCATCAGGTCAAAGAATGAAGCACAGCTGAAAGAGATACTGTCATCTACTTTTGCAACAGTTGAATTATGTTTGGCAATATCCAATACTTTATTATCAATATCATTTGCTAAAATGTTAGGAGTAGAATTCTTTATCTTACTAATGGCCCCTTCGTAAATGGTATCGTATAATTTTTCATCGTAATCGGGCCACGACATGAAACCAAAACCTTCTCGGAAAATTCCTGCAGGAATGTTGTTGGCGTATAATGCTGCTTCGATTGCTAAAGTCCCTGAACCACACATCCCGTCAATCAATGGTAAATGCGGCTGCCAGCCTGATAATAATACCATACCCGCTGCCAGAACTTCTTTCATGGGAGCATCATTAATATCTTCACGGTAATTACGTTTGTATAAAATGGTTCCACTGCTGTCAAAACTCACACTCACTTCATCTTTATATATGTGAACGTATATGCGCAGAGTTGGGTTTATAAGATCAACACTTGGCCGTGCATCTGTTTTCTCGCGAAAGCGATCGCAAATGGCATCTTTTGTTTTTTGTTCAATATATAAACTATGATTAAAAAATTCAGAATTATGAACGGCATCCACGGCAAGTGTATCATCCACTTTCATGTATTTTTCCCAGTCTATTAATTTCATGTTATCGTACAGTTCTTTATCAGAACTGGCGGTAAATTTGAATTTAGGAACCAGAATTTTTAAAGCCGTTCGTAAACATAAATTGGCTTTGTACATAAAGCCCAGATCGCCTGTAAAGGATACGCCACGCTTAAAGGGTTCAATGTTTTTTGCACCCAATTTTAAAAGCTCAGTTGCAAGCACTTCTTCCAGCCCGAACAAAGTTGTGGCTTTCATTTCAAAGTCGGCGGTATTTTCAGTTTTTTCCAATGATTTCGTTTTTTTCAAATGTTTCAACGGCGTCCTTCCAGTGCTGTGGTATTTCGGCAGTTTCTTTTTTCTCGTAATTCATGCACACCATTATGCTTTTACCTTCAGCACAAAGTTCAAAAGTGGTATTCACTTTTTTTACAATGGCATTCTCAATGGTAAAACTCTTATTTCCAAATTGTGTCACTTTAGTGAAGCAATACACATCATCACCTAAAAAGACAGGAGTTTTGTAATCAATTTCTGTTTTAGCGAGTATCATTCCTGTTTTTTGCCAGTCGATCTGCTTTGTAAATACATCTCTGAAATAATCTACCCGCGCCACTTCAAAATAAGTGATGTGGTTAGCATTGTTAACATGGCCTTGCAGGTCAACGTCTTTATATCTTACCTGAATGCGTGTACAATGTTTATAATCCTTGTAGGTCATTATATATCTCTGTTTAAAAGACCAATGGCCATTTTCTCCAAACTCTTTTTCTTTTCTGCATCGGCATTTATTAAATGCAAATGACCAATGGCTTCTTTAGTGTGTTTGTCGGCTTCTTGTTGTACCAGTGTTTTAATATTGAACTGATCATAAATTTCCATAACGCCTTTTATTTTTTCTTCTGCTTTCGGAGAATTCAATAAAGCTTCCAATTTTTGTTTTTGATCCGTATTTGATAATTCAAAAGTTTTTAAAAGCAAATAGGTTTTTTTATTGGATAAAATGTCTCCGCCAATTTGTTTTCCGAATTTTTTGGTATCGGTGGCATAAACATCCAGCATATCATCCAATAACTGAAAAGCAATGCCTAAATGTTTTCCGAATTCATAAATGTTTTTTTGATCATTTGCATTGGCTTCCGCGCAAATAGCGCCCATTTGCAAACTGCAGCCGAGTAAAACTGCAGTTTTGTAAGTGACCATCTGCAGGTAATCGCTGACACTAACAGAGTTTCTGCTCTCAAAGTTCATGTCGTGTTGCTGGCCTTCACAAACTTCCACAGATGTTTTTATGAAAACATTCATCAGAAGTTTTAAAGTGTTCGCGTCATAATTATTGAGAATATCAAAAGCTTTTACAAGCATCACATCACCACTTAAAATAGCAATGTTAGTATTCCATTTTTCATGCACAGTTGGTTTTCCGCGACGTAAAGGAGCTTTGTCTAAAATATCATCGTGTATCAATGAGAAATTATGAAAGATCTCAACTGAAAGAGCAGCGTTCAAAGCTATTTTAGCATCTTTCTCGAACAGGTCGCAGGCAATTAAAGCAAGTAAAGGACGGATCCTTTTTGCTTCTAAAGAAAGAATATAATTTTCAGGTTCATAAAGTTCAGCCGGTTTTTTTGAGGCAAGTGTATTTCGGTAATTTTCTAAATGACCGTTAAATAAACTGAGTAAGGACTGATAAGCTTGCACAATGCTTTTTACTTTTTATCTTCAATTAAACCTAAGAGGTAAGTACCATAGCCGCTTTTTGTAAGTGGTTCTGCTACTTTTCGTAACTGTTCTTTGTTAATGTACCCCATGTTGTAGGCTACTTCTTCAATACACCCAATTTTTAAAGCTTGTCTTTCTTCAATAACCTGAACAAATTGTCCGGCTTGCATTAAGGAAGCGAAGGTTCCGGTATCCAGCCAGGCTGTACCGCGATCCATGATCGAAACTTTTAATTTTCCGCGTTTCAAATATTCTTTGTTTACGTCAGTAATTTCATACTCACCGCGAGGGGAGGGTTTTAATTCTTTTGCGATCTTCACTACATCATTATCATAAAAATATAAACCCGGCACCGCGTAATTTGATTTTGGTTCTTTTGGTTTTTCTTCGATCGATAGAACTTTGTTCTTTGAATCGAAATCAACAACGCCATAACGTTCAGGATCGCTAACGTGATAAGCGAATACAACGCCACCATCAGGATTGTTGATCTTTTGAAGCATGCGGCCTAAACCAACGCCGTAAAAAATATTATCTCCCAAAATTAAAGCCACCTTATCGTTGCCTATGAATTTTTCTCCTAAAACAAAAGCCTGAGCTAAACCATTTGGCACCTCTTGTACCTGATACGAAAATTTGCATCCTATGTTTTCTCCGGTACCTAATAATTTCTGAAAATTAGGAAGATCGTGAGGAGTTGAAATAATTAAAATTTCGTTGATCCCTGCGATCATTAGAACCGAAAGCGGGTAATAGATCATGGGTTTATCGTAAACCGGCATCATTTGCTTGCTCATGGCAAGTGTAAGGGGATGTAAACGTGTACCGGAACCGCCGGCTAAAATTATACCTTTCATAGAAGTAGAAATTAATATTGTAAATATAATAAAGCTTTTACAATCTGAGAAGCAGGATTTAAGACTCCATCTCGAGACGTTTCAGCTGTTTTCGGTATTTTGGGCGTTTTATTAAATAGAATCGAGTATCACGATAAATTTGCCTTAGATCAACCCAAACGCCATAAGAATAATACAATCCATTGAGATTGAGGTGAGAGTTTTTGTTCATAGCAACAAATCTATAACCGACCATGCCACTAATGCCGATCCATTTAAAGGGTTTTAATACAATATTCACACCACCGCCTGTTAGTCTCATTTGACCTGTTTCAGCGGTTTTTGGTAATATGTTTTGCGCCGAATCGGATAGGTAATAATTGTATTTTCCAAGACCCACTTCCAGCGGTACATCCAACTCAAAAAATCTCCTGTCAATTATAGCGTATTGATAATAAAGCGTTAAATATCCTAGTTTAAGATTCTGATAGCTTATCTTTTGATTTCTATCAGATAATTTTTGTGGCTTCTTGGATGAATTGGTAATAGAATAGGCGCACAAACCTACTGTATGACGTTCTTTGATAATAATTCCAAACTGCAAACCATTTACATTGATGGGAACATTTTTTGTTCCATTCTCGTTTTTTATCCAGGAATTTCGATTATCAATTCCTAAAAAGGGTCGCGCATTTTGAAATCGAAAGAGATGAGCTGAATCTTTGGCAAATTTTAGTTTTAAAGAGTCTATACTGTTCGTTTTACTCGCGTTTTGAGAAAAAAGGAAGGTAATGTTAAAAATCAAAGGCAGTAAAAAAACTATTCTCGTTTTTTTTAAATACATTTTTATTTTTTTAGTTCGTTGTCGGCTTCCGCTTCCTCCAGGGCTTCGCCCAGAATGCTTTCATTGGCAATGAACTCCTTGTTGGTAAGGCGTTTTTCCATTGATAATAAAAAAGCAG
>JANYIQ010000327.1 GCA_025362575.1 Bacteroidia bacterium | reverse complement strand
GTTTGATCCGCTATTACTTTTTGATACCGGTTTTTTGCTGAGTTACCTTGCCATTCTCGGCATTATTTATTTCGCGCCTTATCTCACCGACTTGTTTAACACAGATAAAATGTATTTAAAAAAGATCTGGCAGTTGGCAAGTGTATCCATTGCAGCACAAATAACTACTTTACCCTTGACCTTAGTATTGTTTCATCAGTTCCCCATTTGGTTTGTATTAACTAATCTTGTTGTGATTCCTTTATGTACTGTAGTGATGTTTTTGGGCTTTGTCCTTCTGTTAAAATTATCGCTGGTTGAAGCGTTGATCAATTTGTGCAGTACTATGATCAGTAAATTAATTCATTTAACGGATGCTCCCGGCTGTGGTTATATTGACACGATCGATTTTAACATGCAGGATGCTGTATTATTAAGCCTTGCTATTTTATGCTTTACGGTTTTTATTAAAAACAGATCTTACCTTAGTATTTCCATGGCTTTGTTGATAGTGCTTTATTGGCAGGCTAATTCAATAATAGAGGTTGTAGATAAAAAACAAAGTTCTTCGATCGGCATTTATCACATTAATAAAGCCTACGCTCTGGATGTAAAAAATAGAACGCTGTTGAAATTTAGCAGTAATTGCACTGAAAAAGATAATAACTATCATGTAAAGCCAAATCATACTGCTTATAATTACCCGGATAAACTCGATCTGAATATAGATTATCTGAAATGCAGGAACATCTCCTTTTTTCATTATAAAAACGAAAAACATCGATCGCTTTTAGGTTTTCTTAAGCCTCAATACCTTTTGGTCTCTGATAACGCAGAGTTAAACCCTGAATTACTAAGCGGTCTGAAGTTATTGATAGCCGATGGTTCCAATAATTATAAACACATAAGGCAATTGAAAGAACTTTGCACTAAATTTGGCATAGACTTTCACAACACAAAAGAGCAGGGCTATTTGGCCATAAATCTGAATTAAATGAAATTACGAATTGGTGATAAGGTTAGATTTTTAAATGAGACCGGTGAAGGCGTTATTACGCGCTTTAAGGATAAGGACTCCGTTTTTGTGGAAATATCGGATGGTTTTGAAATACCCTACGCCATAAAACAGTTGGTGCCCATACACACTGAACTCATTATTAATACTGAGGTCGACAATATGGACATTAATCCGGAAACCGTAATTAGTGATGCTATTTATTTTGTGATAGAACCTGATCATGAAATGCCACTTTTGGTGAATGATTATAATCTTTATCTCTTTAATTCTTCGTCTTACATCATCATGTATACTTATTCCATAAAAGACGAAGCGTATTATCAAACCCTTAAACACGGTGAAGTAGGGGCCTATCAGAAAGTGCTTTTGAAGCAGGTAAAAATAAATTTCTTCAAAGAATACAGTGATCACAAAATAGAATGTTTGTTCTATAAGAATATGCATTTTAAATCGCAGACGCCTATTGCCGAGATCGTTTTGATCAATCAAAAAAGCTTGAACGCTTCTACTTTAATTAAGCATGATGAATTCAAATTACCGGTCTATGCATTTTTACTGAAAGATGAATTTGTTGTTCAGCAAAATATTGAGCAGCAATTAAGCAACGAAGATGTTTCACGCTTGAGTTCCATTAAAGAATTCAAACAAAGTCCTAAGCAATCAAAATCGCATAAAGAGCAATTAAGGAATCTTGAAAAGGAGGTTGATCTTCATATTGAAGAATTGGTTGATAATTCCAGTGGTATGAGTAATCACGAGATGTTAAATATACAATTAGAGCGTTTTGAGAAGGAATTAGACAAAGCGATCGAAAGCGGTGCTAAAAAGATCGTATTTATTCACGGTGTTGGCAATGGCCGATTAAAACACGAGATACAAACTATTTTAAAAGGAATGAAAGGTGTGAACTTTCAGGATGGCTCCTACAAACTTTATGGTTTCGGGGCTACACAAGTAAATATCCTGTAATTTTTTTGGTTGGATCGGAGATCAGCGATAGTTATCACTTCGGCATTTTTGCCATATCCATGTAAAGCACATTCCATCTATGACCATCCAGATCACAAAACCCTGAACCATACATCCAGCCTTGAACTTCAGTTGGTTTTCCGAAGATGCTACCGCCGGCTTTTTCAACTTTCTGCGTAAGTTCATCTACTTCCTGTTTGCTCTCAGCATCGATCGAAAAAAGAACTTCCGATCCTTTTGAGGTATCGGATAAACCATGTCGCGTAAAATTCTTAAAAGTATTTTCGCTGAACAACATCATCACCAATTTCTTTTCACCAATTAAAAAGCAAGCCGAGTCAGGCCCATTGCCATAATGCGGGTTCAATTCAAATCCGATAGCTGTAAAAAATTCTCTTGATCTATTTACATCTTTAACGGGAAGGTTTATCCAGATCTGTTTTGTCATGGTTACTTTTTTGAGATTTTTTTCTTTATGCTTTTTTTAGCGCTTTTCTTCTTTAAACTTTTTTCCAGATTCTGCTCCATTCTCAGTTTCACAATTTTTTTTACAAGAGCAGCAGGCAAAGCACTGTCGGGCGAAAAATGAATGGAGCCTGCAGTAGTTTCGTATCCCTTTAATTCCTTTTTCATTTCATTTACAACAGAACCGCTGCAGGTAAAAAAACTGCAATGGTTTTTATAGCCGCCAAAACCTACAAGCATGCCGTGGTATTTAAAAATAGGGATGCCGTAGCTGATTCCCACTTCTGCCTTTGGCGACGCCTTTTGTATTATTTCCCAAAGTTTAGCAAGAGCTTCAGCATTTTTTTCGCTTTGCATGGCGAAATAATCATCAATGGTATTGATCTTAACTTTCATGCGAAATTATTTTGTTATTCCTTCCAAACCAAACATAAATGCATAGTTCAGCGCTACATCTTTTAAGTAATCAAATCGCCCGCTGGCACCGCCATGCCCGAACTCCATGTTAGTATGCAATAACAACACATTTTTATCTGTTTTCATTGCACGAAGTTTTGCAACCCATTTTGCGGGTTCAAAATATTGCACCTGACTATCATGCAGACCTGTTGTAACCAGTAAATTCGGGTAATTTTTCTTTTCCACATTTTCATAAGGACTGTATCCTTTCATGTAATCATAAGCTTCTTTGTTTTTTGGATTGCCCCACTCATCAAATTCATTTGTGGTAAGCGGAATGCTTTCATCGAGCATTGTGTTTACCACATCAACAAATGGCACATGTGCTAAAACACCATGCCAAAGATCGGGAGCCATGTTTGTAACTGCACCCATTAGCAGGCCGCCGGCACTTCCGCCCTGAGCGTATAAATGCTGCTTCGAAGTATATTTTTCTTTCACTAAAAATTCTCCGCAATCAATAAAATCGGTGAACGTATTTATCTTTTTCATCATCTTACCGTCTTCATACCACTGGCGACCCATTTCTTGTCCGCCGCGAATATGTGCAATTACATAGGCAAAACCGCGATCCAATAAACTTAAACGGGGGCTGTTAAAGCTGGCATCCATGCTGGCGCCATAACTTCCGTAAGCGTAAAGCAATAAGGGAGCATTGCCGTCTTTCTTAAACCCTTTTTTGTATACCACCGACATCGGGATCTTTGTGCCATCTTTTGCAGTTGCATACAAACGTTCAGTTACATAATCAGCAGCGGTGTAGCCACCAATAACTTCAGTTTGTTTCATTAATTTTTTCTCTTTGCTGATCATGTTAAAATCATAAGTAGAAAAGGGCGTTGTCATGGAGGTGTAAGCATAACGAAATGTAGTGCTATTATACTCCGGATTGGCACCAATGTATGCTGCATAAGTTGCTTCGCCAAAATCGATGTAATATTCTGCATTGTCTTTTAAATTACGAACGCGCATTTTTACCAGACCGTCTTTGCGCTCGCTGATAACCAAAAAATCCTTGAACTCGGTAATGTCTTCTACCAATACATCTGCACGATGCGCAATAAGATATTTCCATCCGCTTGAAGCGGTATTATTAAGCGGACACTCCATTACTTTAAAGTTAAGCGCTCCGTCTTTATTGGTGCGGATCAGGAATTTATCAGCTAAGGGAATTACACTGTACAATACATCTTTTACGCGAGGTTGAAATACTTTAAAGGCTTCGTTAGGCTTTGCTGCATCGATCATGCGCATTTCCGACGACATGGTGGCCTGAGAATAAATGAAGATGTATTTATCGTTCTTGCATTTGTAAACACCAATGTAATTGCTTTTATCTTTTTCTTCATATACGGTAACATCTGTTTCTGCATCGGTGCCAAGTGTGTGGCGTTTTATTTTTTCAGATAAAAGCGTTACCGGATTTTTAGATGTGTAAAATAGCGTTTTGTTATCGTTGGCCCAGCAAGCGTAGCCTTCGGCGTTTTTGATCGCATCTTTTAAAATGGTTCCGCTTTCAAGGTCCTTTACATAAATGGTGTATTGTCGGCGACTCACTTCATCAATGGCAAAGGCCAGTAATTTATTATCTTCACTAACATCAAATCCTGAAGCAGAATAGTAAGCGTGGCCTTCTGCCATTTTATCTATGTCGAGTAAAATTTCTTCTTTGGCATCCATACTTCCTTTTTTGCGGCAGTATTTATAATATTGTTTGCCATCTTCGGTGCGGGAGTAATAAAAATAACCGTTTTTAAAAACGGGAACACTTTCATCTTTTTCTTTAATGCGCCCTTTCATTTCGTTATACAGATCAGCCTGCAATTGTTCGCTGCCGCCCATGATGGTATCTAAGTATTTATTTTCAGCTTTAAGATAATCAACTGCCTTGGTGCTGTCAGGGCCTTTGCCAAAATAATCATACATCCAGTAATAATTATCTAAAACGCTGTCGCCATGAATGGTTCTCCAGTGTTCTTTTTTGTCTGCAATAGGGGCAGCTGCTTTATTTGGATCAAGTAACATATTGTTTGATTTTGTTTCTGAATCAGGAATTTCATTTTTATTTCCGGTGCAGCCGAATAATAAGATCAGAGGCAGTAAGAGGGATGTTTTTTTCATTGGGGTTTTGCAAACGGCACATGAGCCGTTAGGGCTTAACGAATATATATATATATTTTAAATGAAAAAAATATCGAAAACTTAGCCGAACTTTGTCAAACCGTGACCAATTTATAGTGGGCTAGAACAATACTTAATTCCTGATAAATTCTCATTCCCAAAAAAAGAGTACATTTGAATACAGGTTGTTCTATCGCTGCGAGGTTAAACTCGTGGAGGAAAGTCCGGGCAACGTAGGGTGATCCGCCATGTGAAAGCGTGGGTGCTTTGTTAGAAATAGCAGGGTAACAGAAAGTGCCACAGAAAGCAAGGTAGCCCCGTAGGATCTTTGATCCAACGGGGTGATAGTGAAAACGTGAGGTAAGAGCTCACGAGTATAAGCAGTAATGTTTATAGTGGGAAAACCTCGGGTGTTGAAAGGTCAAATAGGTTCTGATTATAGGGCGACCCGTCCTAATTCCGAAAGGAGAGATCAGAATGGGTAGACCGCTTAGATAAATGATGGATATTCTCTTGGTAACAAGAGCAGAAACAGAACCCGGCTTACAGACCTGTTATTTTAAAATGAATCCCTCTTCCTGATCCGAAGGGGGATTCGCCTTTTAGAATAAAATCACTAAGGTTTCATGTAGTCACGACAAGTCGTGATCGCGGATGGTTTCGCAGATGTAAGCAAATATCATTCTCTATAATTTTATCTGCGCAAATCGGCGTATAAATCTGCACTGATCTGCGTGAAACTGTTCTAATTAATTAGAGGATTTCTTATGCCTTTCTTACAAATTCAGATTTCAATCCCATTGCCCCGAATCCATCAACTTTGCAGTAAATATTATGGTCGCTGTCAACAAGCTTAATGTTCTTTACTTTGGTTCCGGCTTTAACTGGCTTTGACGAGCCTTTTACGGGAAGATCTTTAATAACAACCACAGTATCTCCATCCACCAATTCGTTGCCGTTAGAATCAACTACTTTTTGAGAAGCGGAAGCAACTTCAGTTTCTTCCTTTGGTTCCCACTCGTGAAAACATTCAGGACAAACCATGAGTACTCCATTAGAATTAAGTGTATTCGCATTTACATTTTGGACAAGGAGGAAATTCGCTCATAGGTTGATCTTATGGATATAAAAATAAAATTAATTGAGTTATACTCTATTTAAATTAAAGAAAACTTGAAGTTGATTTAAGGTAAATATTAATCCGCTTCCTCTAACTGAGGCTCGGGCTCAAATACAAAGATCTTGCAGATCACAATGAATAAGGCACCAACGCATTGCTCAATGATCTGCCAGAAAAAGTCGATCATTAAATAAAAGGAAGTAGCATTCTTGGTGAAAGAAATATTTAATACGGTCATGATCGCAAATAAACTTATGGAAACAATTAATGCGGACACAAAACCTCTTGCAAAAACATTATCGATGTGTGCGAGTAATTTGGTTTCGAAAACACGATACGAAATAAAAGAGATCACCAGATAAGCGATCGAAGAAAAAATGATGAACCAGGAGTAAGGGAACTGAATGTTTTTAAAGTCGTTCAAGATCACTCCATGCCACACATAAAATGCCAAGATCGCCAAGATCATGGGCGATTATAATATTCTTGCTGCCGGCGAATTTGAATCTTCATCTTCTTTCAGAAAAAAAAATAAG
>JANYIQ010000324.1 GCA_025362575.1 Bacteroidia bacterium | reverse complement strand
TAAAACATTAGGTACTTATAATGTTAAAGATCAGGTTTCAGTAGGGCAGGGTAATTACATCCCGCGTGAGCGTAAAGGTGTTGACCGTTCTGCTTTCATAATTAAAGACGTAATTAACGTATACCCTGATACATTAGCTTGGGTACACGATTATACTTATTCATTCAACGAACCGATGACCAATATGTATTTTTGGCATCCGGCTTATGACCAGTACCCGGTAGTAGGTGTGAACTGGAAACAAGCTCGCGCTTTCTCTATTTGGCGTTCGTTATTACTTAACAACTTCTTAATGGCAACCGGACAAAGTATTGTGAACGACTTCCGTTTACCAACTGAATCTGAGTGGGAATATGCTGCTCGTGGTGGTCTGGAATTGTCACAGTATCCTTGGGGTGGTCCTTATTTAAGAAATGCCCGTGGATGTTTCTTAGCCAACTTTAAACCAATGCGTGGATCTTATATTGACGACGGTGGTTTCCACACAGTTTATATCTACTCTTATAACCCTAACGATTTCGGTTTATATTGTATGGCGGGTAACGCTTCAGAGTGGACCAGTAACGCATTTGACGAATCAGCTTACGATTTCGAGCATGACTTGAACCCTGATTACCTTTATGAGGCGCAGGATAAAGATGCTAACGTTTTAAAGCGTAAAGTAATTCGTGGTGGTAGCTGGAAAGATATCGGTTACTACTTACAGAACTCTACAAGAACTTATGAATACCAGGATACTGCTAAATGTTACTTAGGATTCAGAAACGTTATGACTTATTTAGGTCGTGCAAAAGGAGACGAACTATAGTTTAGCATTAAAAAAACACAAACACAAACAAACAAACACAACTAACACAAACACTAACTAACAAAAACTAACAGCTATGAGCAAACTACCTAAAGTAACCGGGTTTAAAAAGTACTTACACTTGGCATCATGTTTTGGTGCATCTATCGTAATCATTGGAGCCTTATTTAAAATTATGCACTGGCCTGGAGCTTCCGCAGCTCTTATTGGTGGTCTTGGTACTGAGGCTGTATTATTTTGTTTGTTTGGATTGGATATTCCGCATGAGGAATACGATTGGTCTTTAGCATACCCTGAGCTTTCAGGAATGGGTGGTCATGGTGATGAGCACGATGTGAATAACGATCTGCCTATAACAAATCAATTAGATAATTTATTAGAGAACGCAAAGATCGGACCAGAACTTATTGAAAGTTTAGGTGCAGGTATGCGTTCATTAACTGATAACGTTGGTAAGATCAGTGATATTTCTAATGCAACAGTTGCAACTAACGAATATGTTGACAGTGTAAAAACTGCTTCTAAGAGCGTTGCTAATTTAGCTGATACTTATAAAGCTGCTGCTTCTTCTATGGAGAGTTTAGCAAGTTCAAATGATGCTGGTACTTCTATCGGAGATTCATTAAATAAAGTTTCTAAGAATTTAGGCGCTTTAAATGCAACTTACGAACTGCAATTACAAGGTTCTAAATCTCATTTGGAAGCTACATCTAAATTCTACGATGGTTTACAAGACCTGATGAAAAATTTACACGATTCTGTTGATGATACTAAATTGTACCGTCAGGAAATGTCTAAATTGTCTGGTAACTTAACAGCCTTAAATTCAATTTACGGTAACATGTTAAGCGCAATGAAATCGTAATAACGGTTTCATTGTTCGGTGTGTTCTTATTGGAGTGAATTATTTCCCCTCATCAATTACACCGGCAGAACATTAATTTAATTAGTAAAAACTTAAATAAAAATTTTATACAATGGCAGGTGGTAAAGAAACCCCGAGGCAGAAGATGATTGGTATGATGTACCTTGTACTTACTGCACTTCTGGCGATGAACGTATCAAAACAGATCCTTAAAGGATATGTTGCGGTGAACGAAAGTTTAGAGAAGTCAAAATTACACTTGATCGATAATAATAAACGTGTTGTTGAAGCTTTCAAGAATACTATCAATGGTAATAAAGCTGCTCAGCCTTATTACGATAGAGCCCTTGAAGCAGAAAAATGGATCGACGAAGTTTATAAATATGTTTCTGATGTAAGAACTAACGTAGTAAAAGAAACTGAAAAATATGAAACCGGTGCTGATACAGCTAAGTTAAAATATCTTCAGAATATGGATAACTATGATATTCCAACACACTTTTTGATTGGTGCTGAAGCTAATGCTCCTGAGAACGGACCACTAACAGCTACTGAATTGAAAGGAAAATTAAATGGCTTATCAGATAAGTTGTTAGGGATGTTGGAAACCATGCAGAAAACAAAAGGTCAGAATTTATTCCCTTCAGATTACGAAGGTTTAAAGAAAAAATTATCTGATATGCGTCCGCATGATAGTGGTGAAGAAGAAGATGGTATTAAATTTACTTGGGAAACTGAGAACTTCTATCACTTACCTGAAGCTGCTGTTATCACTAACTTAAACAAAATTCAATCTGACTTAAAGAACGTTGAAGCTGAAATTCTTCAGATCTTCTCTGGTGCAAGTGGTAAATTAGCGATCAAATTCGATCGTTTAACTGCAAAGGTAATTGCTCCTTCTTCTTACATTCAGTCAGGTCAGCCTTACAAAGCTGATATCTTCTTAGCTGCGTCTTCTTCACAGTTAAGTTCTGATGATATGGAAATTTTAATTGGTTCTGACTCGGCATCAAAAGGTACTGG
This sequence comes from Bacteroidia bacterium, assembly GCA_025362575.1. Classification (GTDB taxonomy): domain Bacteria; phylum Bacteroidota; class Bacteroidia; order B-17B0; family Aurantibacillaceae; genus JAHEYG01. The sequence goes on along the minus strand of JANYIQ010000324.1, from coordinate 4,059 downwards.
CGGAACTAAAGTTCCGATTGTTGGTGGTGAAGGTAAATACGAAGTTGGTACAGGTGGCCAGGGTGCACAAACTTACAAAGGTGTTATTAAATTCAAGAAACCGGACGGTACTTTCGACTACTTTAATTTTAGTGGAGAATACATGGTTGCTGCTCCTGCAGTTGCTGTGGCTCTTGATAAAATGAACGTGGTTTATATTGGTGTTGAGAATCCAATGACAATATCTGCTGCGGGTGTATCTCCAACCGATTTGATCGTTAACGTTAGCGGTTGCGGTGCTACTAAAACTGGTGGTGCAGGTGGTAAATTCATTTTAAAAGCTACATCTCCTGGAACTATGCAGGTAAGTGTATCAGCTAAAACAAAAGACGGTACTAAACCACAAGGTCCCCCTCAAAAAATTCGTGTTAAGAAAATTCCTGATCCAACTCCTAAATTAGGTGGTAAACTTTGCCAAGGTATTACCGAGATCCCAAAAGTACAGTTAAGTGCTATTGGTGGTGTGGGTGCTGAGGTACCGGGCTTTGATTTCGACGTTAAATTCCCGGTAATGAGCTTCGTGTTCAGCGCATCTGTAAAAGGAAACTTAAAAGAGTTTACTTGCCAAGGACCGAACTTATCTCCTGAAGCAAGAGACGTATTACAAAAATTAGGTCCGGGTGGTAAAGCTTACTTTGAAGAAATTAAAGTAAAGGCTCCAGACGGAACTATCAGAAAAATAACAACTGCTTCATTAAAAGTAAAATAATATGATTCGGTTGCGGAGAATTTTCTTCGCAGGTTATCTAAAGAGTTTAAAACGCAGAAATATGAAAAAAGCTATCCAGATATTAATTGTTGCCGTGTTTTGTGCAGCCTTTAATGTAAGCGCGCAACCGGGTGTATTTCAACCGGGCGATTACAAAGATGGTATCTACGATAAAGAAAACGCTGTTAACAGACGTTATATTCCGTACACTCACCTTCGCGAAGGTGATGTGGTTTGGGAGAAACGTGTTTGGCGTGAGCTTGATATGCGTGAAAAACAAAATCACCAATTGTATTACCCAATTGAAGTTGTTACAGGAAGAATTTCTTTGTTTCAATTGCTTTCAAAATACATTCTTAATGGAAGCATAATTGCTTTTGGTGATGATGAATTTCAGGAGCCTTACGAACTATCTGTTGTAAAGGATAAACTTAAAAAATGCGATTCTATTCAGCAATCAACATTTACAGCTGATGGTGAAGAGGTTTTTACTTCAGTATTCAGTTGCGACTCTACAAGTATCTTCAGAGAGATTTATAAGTATCAGTTAAAAGAAGACTGGTTCTTTGATAAACAAAAATCTGTTCTGGAAGTACGTATCCTTTCTTTATCTGCTTATCAGTATATCGCAGACAAAGAAACATACAAGGATATTTTCTATGTGTATTTCCCTGCTTGCCGTCCTTACTTTGCTAAACACGAGGTTTACAATGCAAAGAATGATTCGGAAAGACGAACCTTCGAAGATATTTTCTGGAAACGTCAATTCAGCAGTACAATTATTCGTGAAACTAACGTTTACGACAGGATGTTTCAGGAGTACTCAAAAGGAATTGATCAGTTACTGGAAAACGATCGCGTAAAAAACGATATCTTCAGATGGGAACATGATCTGTGGCACTTTTAATTGCAGTAAAATTTTAAAGAATCCCTTCAAGAAAAACTTGAGGGGATTTTTGTTTTAGGGTTTGATGAATTGCAAATTTCTCCTGAGCCCTTTGAACTTAGTTCGTTTTATCGCAGAGTTCTTAAATAATTTCCCGAATACTTCTTCGGTAACTTCGTTCCATTCTTTTTCAGAATAATCAAGCATTCCGTTCTTATTATTAAATAGAGGCTCTGAATGCGGCGTACTAAAACGGTTCCAGGGACATACATCCTGACAAACATCACAGCCAAAAGCCCAACTATCCATTTTGTTTTTGAATTCAGCGGGAATGTTTTCTTTTAATTCAATGGTTAAATAAGAAATGCATTTACTGCCATCAACTACATAAGGGGCTATTATGGCATCGGTAGGGCAGGCGTCGATACATTTAGTGCAAGTGCCGCAATAATCATTTATAGGGCCGTCGTATTCCAATTCTACATCAATAATAAGCTCTGCAATAAAATAGAAAGAACCGTGCTCTTTATTTATCAAATTGCTGTGTTTACCGGTCCAACCTAAACCGCTTTTTTTTGCCCAGGCTTTATCCAATACCGGTGCCGAATCTACAAAAGCACGACCATTTATTTCACCAATGTTTTCTGTAAGCGTATTTAAAAATTCTTTGAGTTTACTTTTTATCACTTCATGATAATCGTCGCCATATGCATACTTCGAAATTTTTGGAGCATCTGCATTTTGTTTTTGCTCAGGATAATAATTCAACAATAAAGAAATCACCGACTTTGCATCATCTACCAATAATCTCGGATCAAGGCGCTTGTCAAAATAATTGGCCATGTAATCCATTTGGCCATGCATGTTATTGTTCAGCCATTTTTCTAAGCGCGGTGCTTCTTCCTCTAAAAACCCGGCTTTAGAAATACCGCAAACATCAAAACCCAAGCGTTTAGCTTCAGCTTTTACAAGAGCAGTGTATTTAGAAGCGGACAGATGCATTTTTTAAAGTTCCGAAAATTTAATGGAAGTAAAAAGGGTTTGGGCGTACCCCTCTCACGACGCGTCGTGAGAGGGTCGGGCTTTCCGCTGCAAGTCCTCGGCCTCCGGCCTGTGGGCTTTCCGCTGCAATCCCTCACGCAGCCATAATAATAGAGTGATCTTGAAACTGAATTTTGAACTGGAGAGCTTGCGTTAGTGATTGAGCCTTTGTTTGAGCTCATTTTGTCCCGAAGGGCAAAATAGCGAGTGGCGAAAGCGCGACTCGAGTCTGCCTGCCCGTAGGCAGGGAGCGAGGGTAACGCCCAATTTATTTATTTACTTCACCAAAGCTCCATTCAGTCGCATTAGTTCGATCTCCGCTGCTTTTGCATCGAAGCGGGCGGTAATTAAACGACCGTTAGCATCTTCAATGCTTTTCTGGGCAGTCATTACCTCAACAGATGTGCCGTTGCCAAGTTTAAAGCGTTCCATCGCCACCATTACGTTTTCACGGGCAACACCAATATTCTCTTCTTCCAGTTTTAAAACTTCATTGGCGGCCTGCAAATTATACCAGGCTTTTAAAACCGAAGCCTCTACTGTATTCTGAGCCTGTTCATACTGCACTTTAGCAATGTATTGCTGAAGCTGCGCATTTTTGTAGGCCGTGCGATTCTTTAATCCATTGAACAACATCCACGACGCAGTGAAGCCTGTATTAAAACCTAAATTCTGATTCAGTAAAACGAATCCTATCTGATTTTTTGTTCTCGCAAAATTGTAATTGGCATTTACACCAACTTGTGGTAAGCGAATGGCGTTGATCTCTTTCGAAGTATAATTCGCTACTTCAATGTTCCGTTGTGATAATAATAAGGAATTATTGTTTTTTGTAACCGTGCCCTTAAGCTCATCGTAGCCGGGTTTGTAGCTTATCACTATTGTATCGTTCACTGTGAACTGATTGTCAACTTTAGCCGAAATTAACTGATTCAGCGTGATCTTTAAATTATCAACAGTCATTTTCTGTTTCAGTAAATTAGATCTTTGTGAATTAAGATCTACTTTTGCCTGGAGCATGTCCAGCTTTGATGCCGAGCCAATGTCAAACCTCTTTTGTGCGATCTTTAAACGTTCTTCGTTCAAACGAATGGCTTCGTTGGTGGCCTTTATCAATTGCTGCTGCTTCACAATGTCATAGTAAGCCAGCATGATCTTCGAAATGGCATTTTCAATTTCCACTTTCGCGTTTAACTCGCCCATGGTCTGCAGTTCTTTCAGCTTGTTATGAGTAGCAAACATTTTTAATCCGTCAAAGATCGTCCAGTTTAAAACCAGGCCGCTATTTAAGCCATTTGAAGCCACGCCACTACTGTTAATCGATAAGCCGTTTGAGTATTCTTGTTTCGTGTTATTATTACTGTAAGAACCATTTGCATTTACG
>JANYIQ010000309.1 GCA_025362575.1 Bacteroidia bacterium | reverse complement strand
GCTTCCGAATCGTTAATGGTTAAAACATCAACCATGGCAATGGTTTTAAGTAATTCATCCATGGCAATGTCCATCCAGAAATTCATGGTGTCTAACACAATTAGTTTCGGGCGTTTCGGTAATTGAGAAATTACTTTTTGCTGAACGGCAGGAACTAAATTACCCAACATTAAGAACTCACAATTTTTATATTCTTCAGGAACGATAGGGTCAAAATTTTCAAGTACGTTAAGTTGCGTTTCAAGCGTATCGCGACTGTTGAGGTCGTTATGATATTTGCCGGCCCAGAAAAAAGATTTTTCTCCTTTTTTGATCTGAAGCCCTTTCAAGTTAGTTCCTTGTTTGGTGAGGATATCTAAAAACGTTTGCGGAAAATCATCTCCGATCACAGAAACGAGGTTAATGTTTTTATAAAAATAGGAAGCGGCTAAAGAAATGTAAGATGCGGCACCACCAACAATTTTATCGGTTTTTCCGAAAGGTGTTTCAATGGCATCAAAGGCAACGGTACCAACAACTAATAAGCTCATTTTGATTTAAGGTTAAAATTTTGGCAAATATATTGTTTATTTACAAAATACATAGTAATATTGCACCCCCATTCGGGTAAATTCCTTCTTAGCTCAGCTGGTTAGAGCACATGACTGTTAATCATGGGGTCCCTGGTTCGAGCCCAGGAGAAGGAGCAAATCAAAGCCTTGTCAGTTCTACATGACAGGGCTTTTTTGTTTTACAGATGAGGTAGAAAGAAACCAAAATCTGGGTAAAAACCACCTTTCTGAGTGCAAATAACGTGCGCATTTTTCACGTGAGAGCTACAAAACATGTAGCCATGATTAGTCTAAAACTAACAATCGACAAGCGTAGGGTAAAAAATGATGGAACCTACCCATTAGTCTTCAAAATCAGGAGTGATCGTAATGTGAGAGATATAGCAACAGGCTATTCTACTCATGAGATGCATTGGAATAACAGAGCCGTTAGTATAAAGGAAACCCACCCAAGCTTTGAGATCATTTCACCGAGAATTAAGGAGCTGGAACTAAAGTATTTGGCAAAACTTATTGAGTTTGAGAAAGCCTATCCGCATGACAAGAATGTTCAGAGAGTTAAAGAATATCTTACATCTGTCAATCTGCGAACCGTTACAACTGTTTACACATTCTGGGAGCAGGAAATAACCTTAATGCACAAGGCAAGCAGAAACGGTGGCGCAAGAGTTTACCAATTGTCGCTTAATGCTATTCACAAAGTAAGAGACCTCAACATCCCTTTTGAAAGGGTAGATTACACATTCGTAAAAGGGGTAGAAGCAGACCTTATCAGCAACGGATTAAATCTGAATAGCGTTGGTGTGTATTTCAGAACACTGAGAGCAATCTACAACAAAGCAATGAACTCAAATCTTGTCTCTAACGAAGCTTATCCCTTTAAAGCATTCAAGATAAGAAGGCATCCAACTACGCCCAGAGTATTATCTCTCGAAGAAATCAGAAGTTATTTTAAACTCAAGCTCGATAGAAACTCTTGGCTCTATGAAAACTGGCTTATAGGTAAGCTCATGTTTTTGCTGATAGGGATAAACCTCACGGATGTAATAACGCTGACTGAATGCAATCTGAAAAGGAATAGGGTGTCTTTTAACCGTGCCAAGACCAACAAACCTTACAACATTAAACTTCTACCTGAGGCTGAGAAGATCCTAAGCTATTTTAGAAAGAAGTATCCTAACTCTGAAACAGTATTGGGTAAGCTCACAAAGCAAGAGCTGGAAAACAGAACTGAACTGCCTTATGTTATCCATCAGAAGAACAAAGTGTTTAACGCTCATCTTGATAAAATAGGAAAGATGATTGAATGCAAGGAGAAGCTTACAGGTTATGTATTCAGATATACATGGTCCAATATAGCTAAACAATTAGGCTATAGTAAGGATCTAATTGCAGAGGCACTTGGTCACGAATACGGCAATCAGATCACAGGAATATATCTTGAAGCTTACGACAAAGAGCTAATAGATGAAATGAATGAGCGGATACTCAAACAAGTTACAATGTGAAAATGAAGATGGGTAAATAGCCCATCTTTTTTTTGACCTCATATGAAATGAAGAGAGAGAATGTGAAGGTGTATCTCACTTTGTCTTTTTTATCGAGAAAAATATCTGCAAAGTTTAAACCCTTCATGTTTAATAACGCACTATATCACTATCCGCATATTTAAAAGTGGTTCTTATTAGTGAGAGTTAAGGTACCCCCTTGAGCCAGCCCCACCCTTTTATCTTAAGGTGGCTACCCCCCACTTCTTATACAGATCAGAAAATGTATTAGGGATCGCTGAAAAAAATATCCATCAGCACATATTAAACTTCTTCATCCAACCCCTTGCTGATCGGAAGCAATTATTGTCTAACATCTAAACCAATCGAGCCATGAAAAAATCAGTTAATCACCTCAACGAAATCACACTTGAATACACCAAAAGGCTATTCAGCAATACCGGGGTAAAATGTTCAAGTGATGCCGCTAATGTAGCCCGGGAAATATACGGCAACACAAACTCAAAGATCGATCTTAAGGAGTATTTCTTTGTCATCTGTCTCAACAGAGCCAATGAAATAATCGGTTATCACAAAATAAGTGAGGGTGGTGTTTCACAAACTGTTGTAGATACAAGGCTGATATTCGCAACAGCTTTAAAGTGCCTTGCTTCAGGAATGATCCTTGTACATAATCATCCAAGTGGAAACCTCAAACCCTCTGAGATTGACAAGGAGCTAACCAAAAAAATATCTCAAGCCGGGAAGCTCTTTGATATAACCGTTCTTGATCACATCATCATTACGTCTGAATCTTATCATTCATTTGTAGATAACGGTGATGCGTAAACATACAGGGTTTAAACTTAAGGAGTGTCGCTAACGCGCATTCCTTTTCTTATAGACCAACCCCAAACAAAAGATAAATAATGTCTAACCTAAAAACTCAATCCTATGAAACAGTTTCAGAAAGCAGTACGGAGCAACTGCAAAATCAAGATGGCAATACAAGGTCCATCAGGCTCCGGTAAAACATACTCATCTTTATTGATTGCGCATGGTTTAACGAATGACTGGAATAAAATAGCGGTCATTGACAGTGAAAATGGTTCTGCTAATCTTTACGCGCACTTAGGTTCTTACAGTGTACTTAGTATAACTCCACCATACTCTCCTGAAGAGTACATTGAAGCTATTAACCTCGCAGTAAAAAATGGGTTTGAGTGTTTGATCATTGATTCACTATCAGCTGAGTGGAATGGTCAGGGAGGTATACTTGATATTCATGGTAACATACCGGGCAATTCATTCACCGCATGGAACAAAGTAACACCACGACACAATGCCTTTGTACAAGCCATCTTGCAAAGCAACATTCACATTATTGGCACTATGAGATCAAAGACCGATTATGTAATGCAAGATAAGAATGGTAAACAAGTCCCTGAGAAAGTTGGATTGAAACCAGTACAGCGTGAAGATTCTGAATACGAATTTACACTTGTGTTGGAACTAAGTCAAAAACATCAGGCAACTGTTGGTAAAGATCGCACAGGCTTGTTCAAGAACAGACCAGAGTTGATACTTAACGCTGAGTCAGGAAAAGAAATAGCTCAATGGTGTAACTCTGCGAAAACTGACGAAGGAAAGCCAGATACTTTTCAGGAAAAAATCAACGCGTGTTTAACAGTGAAAATCTTGAACGATCTCTTTATCGCTAACCCTGATAAATACGAACAGTACAAGAAGAACTACTTTGATCGCAAGAGAATGATTGAAGACAACATAAAATCGCTCTATGAAAATGGTGGACTACCTAAGAAAGCTGCATAATAAATTAAGAGCTCGGATAAAACCGGGCTCTTTTTCACCTAAAACTATTATCTTATGAAAACTAAAAAGCGGTTTGATGTAATATCCCCTGATGGATTCTCCATTGATAGGATAGCAATCTACAAAAGCAGGAAGGAGGCTATAGAAGCCTTTGAAATATGGAAAAAGCGGTTTGAGATACAGGGTTATTATAGCTCTAATCTTGGAAGAATACCGTTAGAAAATTTGGCTGATTATTGCAGCTTAGTTGAGGTTTAATTTACCAAGAACCCGGGTAATACCGGGTTTTTTATCTACATATAATGCTCAGAGTGCCAGTATTTTCTGCTTTTTAGTTTAATTAACATCAGGTGTTTGAGAATTTAATAACTCGATGATACACATTAAGGTAATACTATTATATTTGCCTTAACTGTGGCGCAAAACTCAAACGTGTTTCCTATTTTAAAAAGAACTCCTATAAAGGAGATCATGCTTACCGTGGTTTTTGATGGATCAATAACCTTAGAAATACTTGAGCAGTTTAAAAACATAGGGCTTATCAAGAAAAGGCTACCTATCTCTAACCCTACCTTTCACACAAATGTAAAGATTGTAACAACCGGGAAGGGAGCTGAAACCAGTTCAAAAAATGAAGGATTCTTTTTAAAGGATGCCGAGATTCCAAATCGCGCTTTACATGTTCGCGTTGGCTCAATGACTCTTCACTTGCTAAATAAATACGAACCACTAAATATGCTGATAAAAGAACTTGAAGAGTATTGGCAAGAACTCACAAAAATAGCTAAAGACATTGTGGTAAAAGATATATCGGTTAGATATCTTAACCTAATAACTAAAACTGGTGCTGAACCAATTGATCATTATGTAACTATTTACCCTAAGCATCCGTTTAACAATGCAGAGGTGGATGCCTTCACCAATATCCGTTTCACAATGGAAGAAGCCTCTATTGTCTTGACTATAACGGAAGGCGCTTTAGGAGCTGAAAAGGGCATCATACTCGACTATACCATTAACAAAATGATTGAGGCAAATAATGGCAACTGTTTTAACACATTTCATGAACTGAGAGAACTGAAAAACAAGGTCTTTTTTAAATCCATTACACCAAACACGGTTAAAATATATCAATCATGAGTAAAGAAAAAAACGACACAATCTGGATGGAAAAACTCTATCAATCAGATGTTTTTGGAAAACAATATAAAGAGCGGCTTGATCTAACAGGAAGCACAGCTCCCAGCTCATTTACCTTTCAAGATATTGAGGCTACATACACCAACATTCTAATGAACTCTACGTTGTCAGAGTTTCAGCAAAAAGCTTTACTTACCCTGTTTCAGGAGTTTGATATAATCCGTAGTCTCATTGATCCTAACCGATTAAAGTCCTTCGACTCTTCTATGAATGAAGATAAGGAGTTGCTTATTTTTAGAAAATCCTCGCTAGGACTTACTAATATTATAATTCATGATGATGAGTGCATTGCTTTTAGCTTTATCCCGTATAACTCAGAGAACAAAACGATACTTGAGTTTGTCCAAAATCCGGCAGAGCTTGATAAGCTGGCATTATTGTTTTTCTCATACTAAATCAATAGATGGCTTGTAATCTACAACATGTACCTGAGCGGTTACATAAAGATGATAAGCCAACAATCAACAACTTCGAAGTGGGCGAAGAACTCTATTTCCGCTGCACACAGGAAGAGTTAGACAACCCTTACTTAAAAATATCTATTTGTGAACTGTCCCACAATAGGAAGGGTTTAGCAAACAACATCATTAGTGAACAAGATGACGTTTTAATAAATATCACAGGCGAAGGAGATCCTGTGATAAATAAGCTTGTCTGTGTATTGGTAATAAAAGATGTTGATGCTGAAACGGGCACTTTTAATAAAGCCTTCACTCAAAATAAAAACCAAGTCGATAATCATGCTAGAATAAAGTTAATACATGAGCCTGAAACTTGTATGTATCCACATTGTGTTTTTAGAGTATGGCTTAATGAAGTCATAATCGGATATCATAATTATGGCCTGATTAATTCGCTAAAGCAAATAAAAACGCATCTAAAAACCGAATTGGCTTCAATGATTATACAAAAGCAAATCAGCCAGCATATGAACCTATCAGATCCTCAGCCGATATAATCTCCCTCAGAGGAAAACCTCTCTAATTTACAAGCCACCTGCCTCTTTTTATACAGGTATTTTTCTATATTTGTGTGTATGGCAAAAGAGAAGAAAGAAAAGACTACTGAGCAAAAACCCTTTGAACAATTATTATGGCAATCAGCCGATAAGCTGCGCAAAAATATTGACGCTGCTGAATATAAACATTATGTACTCGGACTACTGTTTCTGAAATATGTATCAGATGCTTTTGAAGAGCTTCATACTAAGATCACAAACAAGGAAGGAGAGCATGCTTACGATGATCCGGAAGATAAACTAGTATATAGTTCTAAGTATGTATTCTTCGTGCCAAAAAATGCAAGATGGTCGTACTTAGTAAGCAGAGCAAAATTACCATCCATTGGTGAGGATATAGATAATGCTATGGATCTTATTGAAAAGGACAACACCAAATTGAGAGGTGTTTTACCAAAGCAGTTTGCCAAACCTCAGTTGGATAAAATGATCTTGGGTGAACTCGTTGATCTCATTAATAACATCAATCTTGGAAATGAAGCAGCTCGCATGAAAGATATGTTGGGAGTTGTGTATGAATACTTCTTAGGTCAGTTTGCTTTAGCAGAAGGTCGTAAGGGTGGACAGTTCTATACTCCTCGTTCAGTGGTGCAGTTACTTATTGAAATGCTTCAACCAACAAAAGGAAAAGTGTTTGACCCTTGCTGTGGAAGCGGTGGAATGTTTGTGATGAGCGAGAAATTCATACAACAACATCAAGGAAGAGTTGATGACATCACTATATACGGACAAGAAAGTAATCAAACTACGTGGCGCTTAGCTGTGATGAACTTAGCTATTCGTGGCATAGATCCTGAGCAAGTGAAATGGAACAGCGAAGGAAGTTTTTTGAAAGATGCGCACCCCGATTTAAAAGCAGATTATATTATAGCCAACCCTCCTTTTAACGTAAGCGATTGGAGCGGTGAACTACTAAGAAATGATGGTAGATGGAAATATGGAGTGCCACCAACAGGTAATGCAAACTATGGTTGGTTACAACACATGCTTTACCATCTCAGCCAAAAAGGTAAAGCTGGAGTTGTACTCAGTAAAGGTTCACTCACTACAAAACAAGTTGGTGAGTATGAAATACGAAAAGCAATGTTAGATGATGGTGTGATTGATTGTATTGTCAATCTTCCTGCAAAACTTTTCTTGAATACACAGATACCGGCATGTTTATGGTTCTTAAACCGAGATGCTAAACGTTTAAGAAACGGTGAGGTTCTTTTTATTGATGGAAGAAACTTGGGACACCTTGTAAACAAAAGGACTAAAGAGTTTACTAATGAAGATATAGCTAAGATTTCCGAAACCTATCATCACTGGCTAAACAGTAGAGATGCGTACCAAGACATCTCGGGCTTTTGTAAATCTTGCACAACTGCTGAGGTAAAAGAAATGGATTATGTTCTTACACCCGGAAGATACATCGGACTACCTGATGAAGAAGAAGACTTTAATTTCACAACGCGCTTCGCTCAACTACAAGAAGAACTGAATATACAAATGGAAAATGAGTCTGCGCTTAACGAACGTATTAGGAAAAACCTTTCACAACTAAAGGAGGTAGCTAATGTCCCCCAACTTTTTGCGTCGGTATGGGAAATTTGTTTCTAGAGCCCTTTTTTGAAAAATGGACACTTATGAACAAAAACAAAGACATTTTAAAATGGGCTTTCAACAAAATAGCAGATTTTTGAAATCAAGACTTGAGAAATTCATCGATGAAAAATGTCGGTACATCATGTTTTTTTAAGCATTAATGAGCATATTGCAAAATAAGGTTAAAATGGGGTTTATAAAGGCCAAATGAGATTTGAACACTGGCCTGAGGTTGTTAACTATAAGATGTTGAAATCCTTACTGTTAATAAAGGCAAAACCGATTTAGTGAAACCCCCTAATAAATGAGTGAATGATATTATAATTGCATTAGAGATACACTATATTTAGCACTATCAAATCTCCACAAAATGAAGAATAAATTTAAAAAATTGGTGTTAGGTGCAATTGCACTTTTATTTTTTTGTAATACCTCACAGGCTCAGGCTCCTTTCAAATATCTGACGCATATTTTTGCTGCAGATTCACTGAAGGGATTTGACGAAGACTTTGCGAAACAAATTGCATTTACCAATGGATATTTTGGTGGAGAATATCATGTTTTCATGTATTCTTACAAGCGAAATTTCATTAATCAGAAATATAAAATTAATAATGCCAATCCTTGGTTAAATGCCAAACCTATACCAAACATTATCAACTCGGCGCCTTGTGTGAACGAAGATTTTGAAGCCTCTCCAGTTGGAATTGTGAGTACAACTTTAGCAGGATGGTCAATTGCCGAAGGTCAGAACATGTATTTGGCTCCCGGTGGTTCTTGTACGATGAATGGTTGCTGCCCTACGTTTCCAACAAACAATGCATGGGTAATGGCAACACCAATTGTTGGAGACCCAGTTATTGGTACAATTCCAAACTCTCCTCTTGGCGGATCAAAAGTTCTGAAGCTGAACGACAACATTACTAACAAGGGTGAGGTAGTTCGTATTCAGCAAACCTTTCCTGTAACATCATCAAATGCATTATTCCAGTTTGCGTACATGGGCGCTCTCAACGGAACCGGCCACACTTGCTGCTCACAACCGTACATCCGTTTTACAATGATGGATTGCTTGAATAATCCTATTGCTTGCCCTCAAGTAAGTATTACGCCTCCCGGACCAAGTTGTGCTACTGTTTCATCTACAGGCTGGACAACAAACGTATCCGGATATTCCTATACAACAAACTGGATGGTTAGCTCCTTAGATCTAACACCTTATATGGGTTCTTGCGTTACAGTTCAGATCACAATTGGTGATTGCGATGGTTGGGCACACTTTGGTTACGGTTATGTGGATTGTGTTTGTAAACCAATGACCATTACTGTAAACAACATTCAGTTCCCTGCAGGAACAAGTGCGGTTGCGGTTGCGGCTTGTGGAGCTGCTACCGGAACGTTAGTAGCACCTCCCGGACTCGGGCCCTATAGTTGGCAAGGCCCTACAGGAAGTGGAATAACGGCGAATCCGAATCAAACTATTACAACTGCAATGGCCGGTAACTATACATTAACCATGAACCCTCTTGGTGTTTGTGTGCCAATTACAAAAACAGTAACATTAACTTTTGGAACTTTTCCAACAGCAGGCTTTACGATCTCTAATTCCTGCACAACTTATTCTTTCACCAATACCGGAACCGGCCCGCCATCGGTCCAATCCTATTCATTCGTAGGCGGTGGAGCTCCGGCAAATTATACTACAACCAACTCCGTCAGTTCTGTCAATTTTGCACCTTCAACAACCTATACGGTCTATCAGACGGTCACGAACCTCGCGGGTTGCCCGGCAACAGCCTCCATGGTAATAACAACACCGCCGGGGCCGAGCCCCGCATTTACGGCTTCTCCTTCCTACACACAATGTTTGATTGGAAATTCATTTACATTTAATGCTACAACAGCTGCAGGAACACATACGTGGACATTTAACTCTCCTGTTGGTGCTCCGCCGAGTGGTTTTACAAATAACTACGGTCCGGTTGCTTTTACCGCAGCGGGAACCTACACTGTAACACATACTATTAACTCGGCTGGTTGTGTTTCGTCAACGCAATCGCTTGTAGTGGTTAACGTAAAACCTACCGCAGTTGCAACCGCAACTCCACCGGCTTGTTCTGGTGGTCCTGCTACTTTAATGGGAACCGGTGGCCCTGGAACAATTACCTGGGCTGGTCCCGGAGGTTGGATCGGTATTGGAGGAAGTGCCAGCATTAGCAGTTTCAGTGCCGCTAACGTTGGGATCTATACTTTAACAGTAAACAATTTTGGTTGTATCACTACGCAGACCGTTAGTTTAACATTACCACCTCAGCCAACGGTTACAGCCGCCCCAACCATTTCTGTTTGTCTGGGACAAACGATCAACTTAAACGCAATACTTACAAATACAAGTACAAGTTATGCCTATTGGAGCGGTCCGGGAGGATTTTTCTGGAATCAAACAGCGCCCACAATGACCAATGCCACAGTAGCATCTTCGGGGGTATATTATTTTTATGTTGGTTTCACCGGTGGATGTTGGGCACAAACGCAAACAACTGTTTCGGTAATTCCAACTCCAACTGCTAATGCAACGAATACAGGCCCTTATTGTGTTGGAGTTCCAATACAGTTAAATGGATTTGGTCCCGCAGGCGCCACTTATACATGGACAGGACCAAGTAGTTTTACCTCAGCAATTCAGAATCCAACACAACCTGTTTCAACCATGGCAATGGCCGGAACGTATTCAATGACTCTTGGTGTCGGATCGTGCACGGTCGCTAAAACAACAGTCGTCGTCGTTAATCCTCTGCCAACACCTACGGTCGGAAGTAATAGTCCGGTCTGCGTTGGAAATTCCGTCTTACTCACCGCAAGCGGAGGAACGGCCTATGCGTGGGTCGGGCCAAACGCATTTGTTTCGGCAGTTCAGAATCCAACAATAACCACAGCGGTTGCTGCATCAGCGGGAGTTTATACAGTGACCGTTACAAATGCCAATGGTTGTAAAGGAACAGGAACGGTTAACGTAACCATTACAACTCCTACAACAACAGCAACAAACACCGGACCATATTGTCTTGGGCAAACTATACAATTAAATACGCCGGTGGCCACAACTTACACTTGGACCGGACCTTCAGCGTTTGCATCAAATGCTCAGAACCCTACTCAGGCGGGCGCTACAGTTGCAATGTCGGGAGTATATACAGTTACGTCTACTACAGGTGGTTGTAAAGCTACCGCAACAACCAGTGTAACGGTTAACGCCTTACCTACACCTACCGCAACAAACACAGGTCCTTATTGCGTGGGTTCAACCATTCAGTTGAATGTTAATACATCATCTACTTATACTTGGACAGGACCAAACACATTTACTTCGAACGTTCAAAGTCCTACGATCTCAACTGCTTCTTTAACTAGCGGAGGTATTTATACAGTTGCTGTAACAAACGCAAGCGGTTGTACCAATACTTCAACTACAACTGTTGTTATGAATGCAATTCCAACTCCAACTGCTGGTAGCAATAGCCCGGTTTGTTTAGGAAATACCATTAACCTTACTTCGGGTGGTGCTACAACATATACATGGAGTGGCCCGAATGCATTTACGTCTACAACGCAGAATCCAAACATTCCTGCTGCCGCAATAATTAACAGTGGAGTTTATACTGTTACTGCAACTACTGCAGGATGTTCGAATACTGCAACAGTAAACGTTACCATTACTACTCCAACTACATCAGCAGGCAACACAGGACCTTATTGCGCAGGTTCAACTATTCAGTTGAACGCACCTGCTGCAACAAGTTACACGTGGACTGGCCCCGCAGTGTTTGCGTCTAACCTACAAAACCCTGTTCGTCCCGCTTCTACAGTTGGTATGTCAGGAACATATACTGTCATTGTTTCGATTGGAACTTGTACTGCATCTGCAACAACGAGTGTAACGGTTAACGCCTTACCTACGCCAACTGCAAATAACACCGGACCATATTGTCCCGGCAACACCATTCAATTGAATGTTAACGCCTCTTCAACGTATACCTGGAGCGGACCAAGTGCATTTGCATCTAACGCTCAAAACCCTAACATTGCGAGCGCTGTTGTTGCTAATGGCGGAACATATTCAGTAAATGTTACAGATGTTAACGGTTGTAAGAACACAGCAACAACAACTGTTGTTGTTAATCCTTCTCCAACTCCAATAGTTGGAAGTAACAGTCCGGTTTGTATTAACTCTGCGATCAATTTAACATCAGCGGGTGGAACAACTTATAGCTGGAGTGGACCAAATGCTTTTGCAACAGCGGTTCAAAATCCAAACATTCCTGCTGCAACCGCTGTAAATTCTGGGGTATATACGGTGACCGTTACTGCTCTCGGTTGCTCAAGTACAGGAACTGTGAATGTAATTGTTACAACACCTACAACATCTGCAAGTAACCCCGGCCCGTTCTGTGTAGGATCTCCAATGCAATTAAATTCAATTGCGGCATCCAGCTATACTTGGTCGGGTCCTGCTGCGTTTGCTTCTAACTTACAAAATCCAACACAGCCTGTTGCTACCATGGCAATGGCAGGAACATATTCAGTAATTGTTTCAATAGGAACTTGTACGGCAGCTGCAACAACTACAGTTGTTATTAATGCACTACCAACTCCTACAGCAAGTAACACCGGACCTTATTGTCCGGGCAACGCCATTCAATTAAATACTGGCACTGCCACCAGCTACACTTGGTCGGGACCTGCTGCATTTGCATCTAACTTACAAAATGCAACTCAAGCTGGAGCAACCGCTGCTAACGCAGGTGCATATACTATCACTGTAACCGATGCTAATGGTTGTAAAAACAATGTTACTACAAACGTTGTGGTGAATCCACTTCCAACACCAATTGTTGGAAGCAACAGCCCTGTTTGTTTGAACACAACGATTAATTTAACTGCAACCGGTGGAACTGGTTATTCTTGGAGTGGTCCTGCAGGATTTACCTCTGCAGTACAAAATCCAAACGTTCCTACTGCGACTTCTGTTAATGCAGGAGTTTATACGGTAACGGTTACTGCGCTTGGTTGTACAAATACCGGAACAGTTAACGTAACGGTATTAACACCAACAACAACGGCAAGTAATACTGGTCCTTATTGCGCGGGTTCAACCATTCAATTGAATACTCCTGCTGCGGGTACTTATACCTGGAGTGGCCCTGCTGCATTTGCTTCTAACTTACAAAACCCAACACGCCCCGTATCAACGGTAGGTATGTCGGGTACTTATACGGTAATAGTTTCAGTTGGAACCTGTACTGCTTCTGCAACAACGAGTGTAACGGTTAACGCCTTACCTACACCGACCGCAACAAGTAACAGTCCGGTTTGTGTTGGACAAGCGATCAACTTTACAGGCATCTCTGCATCAAGTTATACTTGGAGCGGCCCTGCTGTATTTGCTTCTAACTTACAAAGCCCAAGCATTCTTTCAGCAGTAGTTGCTAATGCAGGAACTTACACTTTAACCATTACTGATACAAATGGATGTATGAATAACACTACGACAAACGTTGTTGTAAATACTTTGCCGGTTATTGCAGTAAATAATCCAACAGCTTGTGTAAACACAGCGATCAATTTAACATCGACTGGTGGCGCTACATACAGCTGGAGTGGTCCTGCAGGATTTACCTCCAACGTTCAAAATCCAAACATTGCAAGTGCAACAGCTGCAATGAGCGGTGCTTATACAGTAACAGTTACATCAGCACAAGGTTGTATAAATACAGCAGTTGCTAACGTAAACGTTGTTGCCTTGCCGGTTGCTACAGCAGCAACGGGCGGTGCGGTTTGTTTAGGAACAACTCTTAACTTAAATGCATCGGGTGGTACAACATACAGCTGGAGTGGTCCGGGTGGATTCACATCTGCGTTACAAAATCCAAACATTACTTCTGCAGCAATTGCAAATGGTGGTGTGTATACCGTGATCGTAACTGCAGGAACTTGTTCTTCATCTGCAAACGTTACCGCAACAGTTAATCCTTTACCAACACCATTAATTAATACGAACAGTCCTGTTTGTATCGGTGCAAGTATTTCCATAAACGGAAACGGAGGATCAACTTATGTGTGGACAGGTCCTAACGGATTTACATCGAATTCACAAAATCCAAACATTGCAGTTTCAACATTATTGAATGCAGGAACATATACTTTAACTGTAACAGATGCAAATGGTTGTGTGAACAGCACAAATGCTGCGGTGATCGTTAATCCTTTACCAAATGCAACTGCGGTTGGCGGAACGGCTTGTGAAAATGCTAACGTAACGCTAAGTGCTAACGGAGGCTCTTCTTATAGCTGGATTGGTCCTGGTGGATTCACATCTAACCAGCAAAATCCTACAGTAGTAAATCTTACTCCGTCTAACGCAGGTTTATATAATGTTGTTGTAACAAGTGCTGCAGGATGTTCAAACACCGCCGTAGTTTCAGTAATTGTAAATCCTGCCCCGGTTGCTAACGCACAAACTAACAGCCCTGTTTGTTTAAATAATCCAATGAGTTTCTCCGGAAGTGGTGGAGTATCTTATTCATGGGTTGGTCCGCAAGGTCCGGTATCAAGCAGTTCAACATTTACCATGATGGGCACTTCAGTTGCTCAAAGTGGAACTTATGTTTTAACTGTAACTGATGCCAAGGGTTGTATTGTTTCAGCATCTGTTCTGGCAACCGTAAATCCGTTGCCTGTGCCAAGTATTATCTCTAGTCCAAATAAAGGTTGCGCTCCATTATGCGTAACATTTACTGCTACATCTAATCCTCAGGTTGCAAGCGCGAACTGGATCATGGGAGATGGTTCTTACGAAAACGGTGTGTTATCTGCAGAGCGTTGTTATCAAACTGCAGGCATCTTTACGTTGAGTGCTTCTGTGGTTGATGTGAACGGATGTCAGGGAACAACTACTTATACAGTAGAAACCTATCCTAAACCAACAGCAGATTTTAATTATGATCCTATCAAACCAATTGAGAGTGTTGACTTAGTAAGCTTTACAGATGCTTCGTTTGGGGCTACTATTGGAACATGGAACTGGTATTTCATGTCGAATGCTCAGTACACTTCGAGTCAGCAGAATCCAAATTTCCTCTATACAGATGCTGGAGCTTATCCGATAACATTAGTTGTATCGAGTGATAAAGGATGTAAAGATTCGATCACGATCTCAATATTGGTTGGCGAAGATTTTGGAATTTATGTTCCGAATGCCTTTACTCCGAATGATGACGGATTAAACGATACATTCTATCCTAAAGGATTTGGCGTTGTTAAATATGAATTGAACATCTTCGATCGTTGGGGAGAAAAAGTGTTTACTACTAAAGACTTTAACGAAGCTTGGGATGGATCTTATCTTAACCGTGGAGTTAAATTAATTCAGGAAGGTGTTTATACTTGGCAAATACAAGTTACCAATGTGTTTGGAAAATCTAAAGAACTAACCGGACACGTTACTTTGATCAAATAGAAAATACAAAATCATTAAAAAGCCACATCGTTATTTCGATGTGGCTTTTTAATTTAATGAAATCTCTAATTTTCATTTTCTAAGCTCAGGCGAAGAATCGTTTTTTTCGGCGAAACCAATGTGTTCATTAGATTAAAGTCTAAACTGTTTAGGCTTAACAGAAGTGCCTTTATCGATTTAGGCCCTGCCATTTGTCAAGAACTGTTAAATTAGTTCGTGAAATGGGTCTAAAAATGAGTGAGTTATTTTAGGTTTTCTCGCTATTTCTTTTATATTTACCACCATAAAATACCCTATTATGAAAACAAGCTTAAAAAAACTCGGATTATGCTTAATCGCATTAATGTTTTTTTACAATTACTCACAGGCACAAGCTCCTGCAAAGTATTTAACCTATGTATTTCCAGCAGATTCCATTAAAGGATTTGATGAGGATTTTGCAAAGGGCGATGCACTTTCGCGTGGGTTTTTTGGATCTGAGTATCATGTTTTCATGTACAGAGAAAAAAGAAATTTCGTTAATGCCAAATACGGCATTAATCCAAACAGTAACTGGTTAGCAAAACCAGGACCAAATATTATTAACGCTGCACCTTGTATCAACGAAGGTTTTGAATCATCACCAAACGGTTTAGTTGTTTCTACTTTATTAGGTTGGACTATAGCTGAGGGTTCTAATACAAGTTCTTGTTTAATGGGTGGTTGCTGCCCAACGTTTCCAAGTAATAACGCTTGGGTAATGACTACTCCTTTTGCCGATACTTATGTAGGTACTATTCCTAACTCCCCTTTAGGAGGCTCTAAGGTTTTAAAGATGAATGATGACATTACCAATAAAGGTGAGGTTGTTCAGATCACTCAAACATTTCCTGTAACACCCGGAAATGCATTATTTCAATTTGCTTATATAGGTGTATTAAATGGTTCTGGTCACGCTTGCTGCGATCAACCATATATAAGAGTAACTCTTGAAGATTGTTCTGCAAACCTTATCGCTTGCCCTCAGGTGAGCATTACGCCTCCAGGCCCTTCTTGTGCAACAGTTACAGCTGCGGGTTGGACAACCAACACAGCAGGTATCTCGTGGACCCCGTCTTGGAAAGTAAATTCAATTGATCTTACAGCGTACATTGGTACTTGCGTTAAAATAAAAATTACAATTGGTGATTGTGACGGTTGGGCTCACTTTGGTTATGGATATGTTGATTGTGCTTGTTTGCCAATGAACATTATTGTAAACAGCATTGTGTTTCCTGCAGGATCAAGTGCAGTTGCAGTAACTTCTTGCGGTGCACCAACAGCAACAGTTACAGCGCCTCCGGGATTAGGGCCATATACATGGAACGGTCCATCGGGTAGTGGTATCACAAACAATCCAAATCAAACCTTTACTTCTACAACTTCAGGACAGTATACTTTAACAATGAACCCACTGGGTCTTTGTTCGCCGATAACAAAAACAGTTACATTATCATTTGGTGCAAACCCTACTGCGGGAATAACGGTCGCGAACTCCTGTACAACTTACTCGTTCACAAATACGGGTACGGGACCACCTGCGGTCCAGACCTTCTCGTTTGTCGGGCCGGGAGCACCTCCTACAACAACTACAACTGCTAATATGAACGTGTTTAACTTTGGTCCTTCGTCAACGTATACAGTTTATCAGATCGTAACAAACCCATCTGGTTGCTTGGCAACTGCTTCAGTTGTTATTAACACACCTCCGGGTCCAAATCCTGCTTTCACAGCATCACCATCGTATACACAATGTTTCAATACAAACGCGTTTACTTTTAATGCAACAACTACTGCAGGTACGCATACATACTCTTTTGCATCTCCGGTTGGTGCGCCTCCTACAGGTTTAACAAACCCATATGGTCCGGTAAGTTTTACGGCTCCGGGTACTTATACGGTTACACATACAATAAACAATGCGGGTTGCGTAACAGCAGCTTCATCGGTGGTTGTAATTAATCCTAACCCTACTGTAGTTGCAACATGGGTTGCTCCTGCATGCCCAACGGGTGCAGGGAATTTAAATGGTGGAGGTTTAGGTGCATTTACCTGGACTGGTCCTGGTGGATTTAATTCTTCAGCATCATCCCCAACATTAATTCCTACTACAGCAGCGGCAGGGATATACACATTAACTTCAAATTATTTAGGTTGTATCGGAACAGCAACTGTTGCTGTAACCACGCCTTCGGCACCAAGTGTTTCTGTTGGTAATAATGGTCCTGTTTGTGTTGGATCTCCACTCACGTTCACTGCAAGTTTCCCGGCAGGAGCAAATTATTTCTATTGGTATTCATATGTGCCAACTCCGTATTTTTATTATTACGGTGGTTATATGGTTCAGTCTCCAACTATTGCTGTAACAACAACTGCAAATGCTCAGGTGTATACATTCTGGTTAGGTTATCCTGGATGCCCTACTACATCTTATACTACAGCAGTTCAGATTGTAAGTCCGGTAACACCTACGGTTTCTAATACAGGCCCATATTGTGTTGGCCAAACCATGCAGTTAAATTCTAATGGCGGAACAGGATCTTCATATTCCTGGTCAGGGCCTTCATCATTTACCTCAGCTGTTCAAAATCCATCTGTTGCAGCAGCAACTACAGCTATGGCCGGTGTGTATACTGTAACAACAGGCGTTGGTTCTTGTTTAAAGACAGGAACAACAAACGTTGTGGTTAATCCATTACCGGTTCCGGTAATAGGAAGTAACAGTCCGGTTTGTTTAGGAAATTCAATTACACTAACGGCCTCCGGGGGTACTACATATTCGTGGAGCGGACCAAATGCATTTACTTCTGCTGTTCAAAATCCTACTATAACAAATGCAGCAACAATTAACGGTGGCGTTTATACAGTAACAGTAACAAATGCTACTGGATGTAAAAATACTGCAACCGTGAACGTAACAATTACTACTCCTACCACTTCTGCAAGTAATACAGGCCCATATTGTGTTGGCGCAACCATGCAGTTAAATACTGCCGCTGCGGCAACTTATACTTGGTCAGGTCCTGCAGCATTTGCTTCAAGTATTCAGAACCCGACACAAGCAGGCGTAACTTTAGCAATGGCTGGTGTTTATACAATATCTTCAACAAACAGCGGGTGTAAAGCAACTGCAACTACAACAGTAGTGGTAAATCCATTACCTGTTCCGGTTGCTGCTAACACAGGCCCTTATTGTGCAGGTTCAACAATTCAATTAAACGTAAATGCTTTCTCATCTTATAGTTGGACCGGCCCACTGGTATTTACTTCAACAACGCAAAACCCAAACATTGCGGCTTCTACGGTTGCAAATGGTGGGGCTTATGTTGTGAGTGTAAAAGACGTAAATGGTTGCGTGAACACTGCAACTACAACTGTTGTTGTGAATCCTATTCCGGTTACACTTGCAGGAAGCAACTCTCCGGTTTGTTTAGGTATGCCGATCAATTTAACATCAGGTGGCGGTAATACTTATTCATGGAGTGGTCCTAATGCTTTTGCATCAGCAGTTCAAAATCCAAACATTCCTGTATCGGCTTTAGTTAATGCAGGTGTTTATACTGTAACTGCAACTTCGTTAGGTTGTTCAAGCACAAACACTGTGAGTGTAAGCGTGCTTTCACCAACAACATCTGCCGGTAACACTGGTCCATATTGTGCAGGTGCAACCATTCAATTGAATACTCCTGCTGCAACAACTTATACATGGTCTGGCCCTGCCGCATTTGCATCTAACTTGCAAAACCCAACTCGCCCTGTTTCTACAGTAGCTATGTCAGGTGTTTATTCGGTAACTGTTGCGGTTGGTACTTGTACAGCATCTGCTACAACAAACGTAGTTGTAAATGCTTTACCTGTTGCTATTGCTAATAGTAACAGTCCGGTTTGTGCAGGTCAAACAATTAACTTTACAGGATCAGCTGCTACAACTTATACCTGGACAGGCCCTGCATTTACTTCTAATGCTCAGAGTCCAAGTATTGCTTCAGCAGCAGCAGCCAACGCCGGTGTATATACATTTAGCGTTACTGATGTTAATGGTTGTAAAAACGGAACAACTACAAACGTAGTTGTAAATCCACTACCAATTATTGCTGTGACTAATCCTACTAATTGTGCCGGAACCACAATCAATTTAACCGCAACCGGTGGTGCAACATACGCATGGAGTGGCCCTGCAGGATTTACTTCTGCACTGCAAAATCCTAACATTCCGAGTGCAACACTTGGCATGGCGGGTGCTTATACAGTAACTGTTACAACAGCTCAAGGATGTGTTAACACAGCAATTGCAAACATTGGCGTAACTGCATTGCCTGTTCCTTCAATTGTTAGCAATACACCTTGTGTAGGTGCTGCATTAAATTTGATCGCCAGCGGCGGAACTACTTACAGTTGGTCTGGCCCGAACGTGTTCGGTAGCATTTTAGCTAACCCAACAATTAATAACGTTACAATGCCCGCAAACGGAACTTATACTTTAACAGCTACTTCAGGAACTTGCGTTGCAACTGCAACTGCAGTAATAGTTGTTAATCCATTACCAATCCCATTAATTAATACTAACAGTCCGGTTTGTATCGGTCAAAGTATTTCTATAAACGGTAATGGTGGTGTAAGTTATGCATGGACTGGCCCGGGTGGATTTACTTCATCTTCTCAGAACCCAAACATTCCTGTTTCATCTTTAATCAATAATGGAACATATAACTTAACTGTAACTGACGCTAAGGGTTGTGTGAATTCAACAAACACTAATGTAATTGTTAATGCGCAACCGGTTGTATCTGCATCGGGCGGTGTTGCTTGTCAGGGCGCAAACACTACACTTAGTGCTAATGGAGGTGTTTCTTATAGCTGGACTGGTCCGGGAGGATTTACTTCTACAAGCCAAAGTCCAACTTTATCTAACTTAACTTCCGGTAATGCAGGTGTGTATACAGTTTTAGTTACTGATGCAAACACTTGTACAAATACTGCAGTGGTAAGCATCGTTGTTAATCCTGCACCTGTTCCTAACATTCAAACTAACAGCCCGGTTTGTTTAAATAACATGTTAAGTTTATCGGGTAGTGGAGGGGTTTCTTATTCTTGGAGTGGTCCTATGGGAGCTTTCTCAACTGCGCAAACAATGACTTTAAGTGGAAGCTCTGTTGCAATGAGCGGAACATATTTTGTTACAGTAACAGATGCAAATGGTTGCAGCGCTTCTACATCGGCTCAGGCAATTGTAAATCCATTACCTATACCAACTATTATCTCCAGTCCGAATAAAGGTTGTGCCCCATTGTGCGTAACATTTACTGCGACTTCATCACCAGCGGTATCAGTTGCTAATTGGATCATGGGAGATGGTTCTTATGAAACAGGCGTTTTAAATACCAGCCGCTGTTATCAAACTGCAGGTATTTATACATTAAGCGCTTCGGTAGTTGATGTTAACGGATGTGAAGGAACTACTACATATACAGTAGAAGCTTATCCAAAACCAACTGCAGATTTCAACTACGATCCAATCAAACCGATTGCAAGTGTTGACATGGTTAACTTTACAGATGCTTCTTATGGTGCAACCATTGGAACATGGAACTGGTACTTCATGTCTAACGGTCAGTACACTTCTGGCTTACAAAATCCTAATTTCCTTTATGTAGACGCTGGTCCTTATCCAATTACATTAGTAGTAACAAGTGATAAAGGTTGTTCAGATTCGATCACCATGTCGATCTTAGTTGGAGAAGATTTCGGAATTTATGTTCCAAATACATTTACTCCAAACGAAGACGGATTGAACGATAGATTCTATCCAAAAGGATATGGCATTACGAAATATGAAATAACCATCTTTGATCGTTGGGGAGAAAAAGTATTTACTTCTAAAGACTTTAACGAAGCATGGGATGGAACTTATCAGAACCGCGGGGTTAAATTAATTCAGGAAGGTGTTTATACCTGGCAGATCAACCTTACAAATGTGTTTGGTAAATCGAAAGAG
>JANYIQ010000133.1 GCA_025362575.1 Bacteroidia bacterium | reverse complement strand
AATTAAAAGTAGTTTCATTTTTTTTAGAAATGAGTCTTATCTCACTTATAAAATCATGTATGGTTTTATAGGTATTGTCTTGTCTATCCATTCCTTATACGCGCTGATTTTTTATTTAGCAGTAAATGTACTACTTCTTCTTGAGCAGACAGAAGCGCAGAAACATGAAATTGAAGAAACACAAAGAAATCACTAATCGCATTAAACTTAGTGGCGTTTTTTATTGGTATTTTTGTCATCATAAAAAAGCAATAAAGTGTATGTTTATTTGGTCTATGTTTTCTTTTTGCATGCAATTCGGAATGCAAGTATAAGAAATGTAAAGATGAAAAATGTGTGAAACCCAATGTTGCACAAAAAGCAACAGGCGATGAAGGGACAACTGCTAAGAACTCAGATCAGGAAATCAGTTACAAATTAACTTCTGCTGAATTACAGAAAAGAAAGGAAACTGTTCTTGAAAGCGTGAAAAAGCAAATTCTTGAAAAGAAGGAATTGACGAATGGGTATTCGTTCAAATTTGCAGGTACTGATGCGGTAATAGACGAGCTCACAGAATTTGTCAAAAGCGAAAGTTCCAGCTGCAATTTTTTCGTTTTTACCTTATCATTTAGTGGTGATGGCACAGAGGCTTGGTTAAGTCTTACTGGGCCAGAAAGGGCCAATGAAATGATAAGTGATGAGTTGGGTTTATAATTAATAAACGTTTAAACGGTGGGAAGGAATTCATCAGGATTCTAAGCCGTTGAAAATCATCCAAAAAGTTCGATAAATCCAACCCTCTGGGTACATTAACAAAGAAAGCCCTGAAATATGGGCTTTTTTTATAACTTTATCCCTATGAAAAAACCAAGTTTTGAAGATATTTACATGGAGCTGGCCGAGAAACTGGCACTACGTTCGCACTGTGTTAAAGCTCAGGTAGGTGCCGTTTTAACGAAAGACACCCGTATCATTTCCTTAGGTTATAATGGTCCGCCAGCCGGTACGCACAACTGCGATGAAGAATGGCCTGAAAACGGCTGTCCCCGCGACAGTAAAGGCAGTTGCTCTCTGGCGCTTCATGCCGAACAAAATGCAATTTTATATGCCGCCAAAAATAATTTTTCGATCGATGGCTCTACATTATACGTTACCTTGTCCCCGTGTATCGCCTGCGCCAGAGTTATCTATACAGTAGGAATTAAAAAAGTATTTTACAAGCACAGTTACGCTAAATTCAAAGGAATACCGACTGATGAGGGTGTTGAATTTTTGAGAAAATTTGGCGTTGAGGTGGTCGAATTCAAATAATATTGAGATCAAAAATTTCAAAATATTTTTTAGTTATTTTTTTGCTGACCGCAATTTCCATTTCGGGCCAGTCAAATAAAAGTAAAGGTAAGAGTAAAGGTAAAGGAAGCGGAAATAATCCAACCTCAAACCAGGCCAAAGCCAAACCCGAGATCAGCAAGAGTCAGAAACGAAAAAAAGAGCGAAAGGATTATCGAACCAACCGAAGAAGGGAACGTGAAGAACGACGTGTTGTGAAGGCCCATCACAAAAGAATTCAGACCAAAGAGGTTCGTAAAAGAATGAAAAGAAGCCGCAAAAAGTCAGAGAAATATCACAGTACTCAGCATTGATCTTTTTTTCAGGACAAGATCCAAAAACCGAATTACCATTTAAACCCGATTTTGCCCCACTTATCCAAATTCTGTTACCACATTTTAGAAGTCGGTTTTTACTACCGAATCCTATTCTTAATATTGTGTTAAAGATTGTTAAGCGGGATTTAATTGAAAAATTGTTTGACAATCAAGCTTTTAGAAATTGTAAATAAATATATTTGCACATTTGAATGTAGGTTTATATTTTTAACACTTTTAAGAAATACAATTTTTAAGTAAAATTAACATTATGTTGAAGAAATTTTACCTCTTAGTATTCGGCTTAGTGATCTCAGGATTTACTGCCTTTGCTCAAAATAACACAGGTGCCATTAAGGTTTTATTGAAAGATAAAGGCAATAATGAGGCCATTCCTTTTGCTAACGTTGTAGCCTATCAAAACGGCGTACAAGTGGGTGTTGGTACAACCAACATGGATGGTGAATGTATGATAAAACCTTTACCTCCGGGAAAATACGATGTAAAAGGTGTTTACGTGGGTTACCAGGCTTCCGAGACAAAAGGTATTGTAGTTGGTGAAGGTAAAACAGCTTATGTTACTATTGCACTATCAAATGGTGAAGGTGTAAAATTAGATGAAATTGAAGTAGTAACTTATCAGGTTCCTTTAGTTGATCCGGATACTAAATCAGGTGGAACTGTTACCCGTGAAGATTATCAGAACATGGCTACCAAAGATATAAACTCTGTAGCTGCTACAACTGCGGGTGTTTTCTCTTCCGATGAAGGAAAAGCTCTTAACGTTCGTGGTGCCCGTGATGGTGCTACTACTTATTTTGTTGATGGTGTTAAAATGCTTGGTGGTTTAAGTGGTTTACCACAGCAATCGATCGAGCAGATCAACGTTATTACAGGTGGTTTACCTGCAATGTATGGTGATGCTACTTCAGGAGTTATTTCGGTAACTACCCGTGGACCTCAGGCTAAATTTTTCGGAGGTGTTGAATTAGTTTCTTCTCAAATAACTGATGCTTATGGTTACAACCAGTTAGGTTTTAGCATGGGTGGTCCTATTTTAAGCAAAACAGATTCTACCGGTAAAAAGACACCGATCATTGGTTTCTTCTTAGGTGGTGCAGGTATTTATATCAAGGATCCGAATCCTTCAGCGGTTCAGTTATACAAATTAAAAGACGACAAATTAAAGGATATTCAGGAAACACCATTGATTCCTTCAAAGTCAGGTAATGGATATGTTAGAGCTTTGGAATACGTAACAAAAGATGATTTCACAAAAATAAAAGCTCACCAGAATACAGCAAGAAAGCAGATCCAATTAAATGCAAAGATTGATATCAAGGCAGCACCAAATACTAACATTACTTTGGGTGGTGCTTTTGATTATTTGAATCAGCATGCACTTATTACTTCATTTACTTTGTATAATCCTGAGAACAATCCTCAGCAAATAAACAACAGCTGGAGAAGTTTTATCAGAATTACCCAGAAGTTTGGAAATAACAGCTCTACTGATAAGGAAAAAACTCAGGCTGTTGTAACCAACGCCTTCTTTAGTTTCTTGGCCAGTTTCGATCAGGCAAATCAGAAAACTCAGGATGATACTCACAAGGACAAATATTTTAATTACGGTTACATTGGTAAGTTTAAAAGAAGTTTCTCTGAGAAAGAAAATATCTTCAACTATCAGTTCAATCCTAAGTTGGTTGTTGGTAATGATACCGTGATGGCTTACGCATATGTGGGACGTCAGGAAACAAATGTTTCTTTTGACCCATCTGATATGAACTATACTTCAGCACGCTATACTTCATACCTATATGAGAACCTCGGAAGTTTGCCAAACAATTATCGTGGAGATCAGGGTGGCCTAAGAGGTCTGGATGCTGTTCCGGCTTTAAGTGGTTTACGTAATGGTGATAATCCTCAATCGATATACAGTATCTGGAATGCAACAGGACAGCAGTATAATGCATACTCAAAAGCAACTCAAAATCAGTTCCGTATTGCTTCGAGTTTTAATGCCGATATAAAAAATCATGCGATTACTTTAGGTGTTGAATATGATCAGAGAGATTCAAAATCTTATAATGTTTTAAGCACTTCAGCATTATGGGGCAGGATGAGACAGTTGGCAAATGACCACACGCAAAACTTGGATTATAGTAATGCGATATTAGTACCGGAATTATCAGGTACATACCCTGCCTATTTCTATGAGAATAAATATGACGAAGGAAAGCAATCAGAGTTTTCAATGCAATTGCTTGACAAATTAGGTTTACCAAAAAACTATACTAAGTTTGTTAATGTCGATGAAATGGATCCTTCCACTTTCAGCATCAATATGTTTAGTGCAGAAGATCTTTTAGGCCAGGCGAGTGGTAGTGCTTTAGTTGATTATTATGGTTACGATCATAAAGGAAATAATTACAATAAGGCAACTAACCTTAACGATTTCCTTAACGCTAAAGATGAGTATGGTAAGCATTTATTCCCTGTTGGTTCTTTCCGTCCAATTTATATGTCAGGTTACATTCAGGATAAATTTGACTTCAGAGATATTAAATTTAACGTGGGAGTTCGTGTAGACCGTTATGATGCTAACCAAAAAACACTTATTGATAAGTATTCACTTTTTGAAACAAAAAAGGTGGGAGATACCAAAGGAGAATTTAATCACCCTGCTGCCATGGGCGATGACTTTGTGGTTTATACCAGCAGTATTTCAGGCGGTTCGGTTGTAGGTTACAGAGATGGCGATCAATGGTATAATGCACAGGGTAGTGAGATCTCTGATCCGGCACTTATTACAGGTACTTCAGGAAAATTAAACCCTTACCTTAAAAATTCAAAGGAATATACAGATGGAACACGTTTCTCAGTTAATGCATGGCAGAATTACAAAGCACAGATCAATGTAATGCCTCGTGTTGCATTCTCTTTCCCTATCTCTGACGTTTCTAACTTCTTTGCTCATTACGATGTTTTAACCAAACGTCCGGGCGGTAACCGTTTAGATCCTAAAGATTATTACTTCCTACAAACAGAAAGTAGTGCTCCTGGTCTTCAGAATCCGAATTTAGCTCCTGAAAAAACTACTGATTACGAATTAGGATTCAGTCAGGTTTTAAATGAGCGTAAAAATGCTGCTTTAAGAATTACAACTTTCTATAAAGAAATGCGTAACATGTTAACTCAAAAACAAATTGTTGGAGCATTTCCAAGATCATACATTACTTATGTTAACCAGGATTTTGGAACTTCAAAAGGTTTCTCTTTCGAGTTTGATCTAAGAAGAACAGGTGGTTCACGTATCAACGCTAACTACACCCTGCAGTTTGCTGAAGGTTCTGGTTCTAACGCCAACTCAGGTGCAAGTTTAGCAAGTTCAGGTCAGCCAAACTTACGTGTAACACAGCCTTTGGATTACGATCAGCGCCATACCGTAACAGTTACTTATGATTATCGTTTCGGGGCTGATAAAGATTACAAAGGACCAAAAGCAAAACGTAAAGGTGGCGGAAACGATTACCAGTTATTAAAAGATGTTGGATTTAACTTACAGTTCCTTTTAGGTTCAGGTACTCCTTATACCCGTCGTGCTACTCCGGTTGCAATTGGCAGTAACTCACCTTCTTCGATCTTAGGCTCAATCAACGGTTCTTATAAGCCTTGGACTTTCAGAGCTAACTTGCGTGTCGATAAGAACATTGCTTTAACATGGGGTAAGAAAGATTCAGATAATCGTAAAACGGCTAACCTGAACGTTTACTTACAGGTGTTGAATTTATTGAATACAAGAAATACTCAAAGTGTTTATGCTTATACCGGTAACCCTAATGATGATGGGTATTTAACATCGCCATTAGCTCAGGCTACTATTCAGAATCTAAATAGCTCTCAAGGATTTATAGATCAGTACGGTATTGCCATGAACAGCCCTAATAATTATAATCTTCCCCGCCAAATAAGAATCGGTTTACAGTTAGACTTTTAATCTTTTGAACATGAAAAACACGACTAGAAATATTATGAAGCAATTAGCAGTTATAGTTGCCATAATGACT
>JANYIQ010000280.1 GCA_025362575.1 Bacteroidia bacterium | reverse complement strand
GTTCAAAATTGGCTTCTTCAATGCTTTGAGAATAGAACGCCAATTTTTGAGAATCAATGTTTCCATGTATCAAAAAACTATTAGGGATAGTTTTTGGCTTTGTATCGTTTTGCGAAAACACACTTGCTGAAATGCTTAACAAAAACAACAGAGTGAAGATACCCAATATATTTTTCCGATCCAATTTCATATTTATCATTCTTTATCTGGTAAACTAAGATATAACAATTCTAATTGATCTTCTCATGTAGATTTGCACAATTTGCACCATTATTCAAAAGCCAGTTTCAATACCTAAACAAGAATCTAAAATCTAAATTAAAAAAGCAACACTTTGGTATTGCTTTTTTAATATTATCCTCTAATTTTTTATTTTATCAGAGTAACGTGTCCGGTAAGTTCTTTTGATTTACCAAACACATTCGTAAGTTTTATTCTCCAGGTATAAACGCCTTCTTCTATCTTTTTAGTTCCTCCTTTTGTTTGATAAGAACCATCCCAAGCTTCGTTCAGGTCGGTTGAAGTAAATACTTTCTCTCCCCAACGGTCGAAGATCTGCATCTCAAATTTCTTGATACCAAAACCTTTTCCATAAAACACATCGTTCAATCCGTCATTGTTTGGCGTAAATGAATTCGGCATATAAATTCCGTAATCCTCACCAACCAAAATTGATTTCATAATTGTATCTAAACAACCTTTGTCGCTTTTTACAACTAAGGCTACTACATAAGAGCCTGCTGCATCGTAAATAAACGTTGGGTTTTGAAGCCCTGACGTTGCCTGAGCTGTATTCATGAAATACCAATTCCAGGTTGCTATCGTTGCTCCAAAAGAAGCGTCAGTGAAATTCACATCGTCTACTTTTTCAATAGGCTTAATTGGCGCATAGTTGAAGTCTGCAGTTGGTTTCGGATATGGCTGAACTGTGTATGTTGTAGAGTTCCTGCAACCTGTAGCATCCGTAAAGTTAGCTGTAACCGTATAAATTCCTGCTGCATTATAGCAAGCAAACGCATTCACGTTTGCAGCTTGCGAAGAACCTTCACCCAAGGTCCAGTCAACAGTAACACTAGGACTAGAAGTGGTACATGTAAACGTAACGCATAAAGGTGCGCAACCAGTGTTCTTACTCGAAATAATATTACCTGTTGGAATCGGATTAATTATTGTGTTAATCCCAATACTCGCAAAACATCCTGTTGCACCGGTAACGGTAACAGAATAATTTCCTGCAGCTGCTAATGAAGTAGCAACAAGAGTAGGATTTTGAGCAGTAGAGAAGAATCCGTTCGGACCAGTCCACTGATATGTTGCTCCGCCACCAGCAGATAAACTTAATATACTATTTATACAAATAGGACTGTTACTATTAATGGTAGGTACAGGAGCAGGATTGATGCCAAGATTAGCAACTGCAGTATTTGTACAGCTGTTTGCATCAGTTACTAAAACTGTATATTGACCAACACCTGCAGGTGTAATACCAAATACAATTGGATTCTGACTATTCGAAGCAAATCCGTTAGGGCCAGTCCAAGAATAACTTACTCCACCATTTGCACTTAAGTTTGCATTTGAATTTTCGCAAACATTAGTTCCAGTAGCAGCAACAACCGGTTGTGGATTTACATTATATATTTGAGTTGTGAAATTTGTACAACCACTAGGACTAGTTACTGTTAATGTATACATACCTGAATTGATCATGGAAGCCGAAGGAATTGTTGGATTCTGATTTGTGGTGTTAAATCCACCCGGACCAGTCCATTGATAAGTAGCTCCACCGTTCCCGGTAAAATTAATTGCGTTACCAACACAAACCGGACTATTACTATTTATAACTGCAGTAGGAGATGGATTAATTACAACTGTTGTATTTGCAGTTGCAGTACAAACACCAAAAGCAAGTGTTACGCTATAAACACCGCCCATTGCAGCAGTGCAATTTGGAATGGTTGGATTTTGCAAATTAGAAGCAAATGCAGGGCCTGACCAAGTATATGATGAAGCTGCGTTCACATTTAATTGAATTGTTGTGCCTGCGCAGTAAGGTCCGGTGTTTGCTGGAATTGCTGTAGGAGTTACAACAGAAGCTGAAGTAGTAGCAACAGCAGAACATCCGCCAACAGCTGTAACCGTAACAGAATAAAGCCCTGCGTTCGCAACAGTAGCTGCTGCAATTGTTGGATTTTGAA
Source organism: Bacteroidia bacterium (assembly GCA_025362575.1). Classification (GTDB taxonomy): domain Bacteria; phylum Bacteroidota; class Bacteroidia; order B-17B0; family Aurantibacillaceae; genus JAHEYG01. The sequence goes on along the minus strand of JANYIQ010000280.1, from coordinate 4,152 downwards.
CAGCAGAAACAAAACCAAGCGGACCTGTCCATGAATATGTTAAACCCGCACTTGAACTTAATACTAAGTTTGAACCAACACATATTGGACCATTATTATTAGCAATAGGAGTAGGTTGAGGATTGATAACAACAACAGAGGTAGTTATGTTTGTACAACCTGCAGTATTTATTGTATGTGTCACTGTATAAGTACCCGGAGCAGTAAAGCTTACAGGACCATAAGTGGCCGTGTTACCGGGAGCAGGCGAACCGGCAACCGGTGCAAATGAATAAGTATGAACCCCACCCGCAGTAGCAGCTGTAAACACAAAGCTATTACCCGTTAAACATTGCGTATAAGTAGGTGTTGTAAATGCTACATTTGGACTTGCCGGCGGATTGACGACGAGCGAGGCAGTTGCCGTACAACCTGCAGTATTCGTGACCACCTGTAAAATAGTAAATGTTCCTGCTGTTGGAAAGACGACGTTACTGGTTGGACTTGTGGTTGTGAATGAAGCCGGACCTCCGGCACCGATAAACGAATACGATTGAACAGCAGGTGCTGCAGAGCCGGTATTTGTGAGTGTATAATTACCACAAACATTAACCGAAGTGAATCCGGCTGTAGGGGAACTACCAAAAAGCAATGTTACTGTTTTTGTAATAGGAGCACAAGCTCCCATTGGAGTCATGGTTAATGTGTAGTTTCCTGATGTAGCGGTTGAGATAACCTGATTGGTATTACTGGTTATACCACTTCCGGCTGGTCCCTGCCAAACATAAGGCCCTAAACCAACGGGAGCAGTAACGGTTGCATTACCCGCACTACAGGCCGAAATACTAACTGCACTGGTTCCCGCGGGAAATGTAAGGGCGTTCACGCCAATTGTCATTGCTTTACACATACAATCCACAAAAGCCCAGCCTTCATGAGCACCACCGTCACAGTCACTCACAGTGATCTGAATTGTAACACAGGTTCCTAAATAAGGCGTAAGATCTATAGATTGCACTTGCCAAGAAGACGTGTAAGATACACCGGAAGTATTGATCACCCAGCCTGTCATTACACCACCTGCGCAGGCAGAACCCGGAGGAGTAATACTAATTGAAGGGCAAGCCAAAGGAACATTCGCACAGTTTAACATCGTAATTTTAATGAATGGTTGATCACAACATGCGTGACCCGCACCATTAAGTGCAGCCATATAGGCCATTTGAAATAATGCATTTGTTGGAGTTACCGGGAAAGTTTGCTGGATCCTGACCATGTTAGTACCCGGTATCTGATCATTCATTTGAAGTACATTAGTTCCGCCTAAAGGTGAGTTTGGAATAAGGTTTAAAGGCGCAGGACATGTATAAGGCGTTGCGCGTACCCAAGCCATAGTACTTCCTGAACTGGTACAACAACCTGCCATTGTACATGAGTTAGTATTATTACCGGTAGAAACGGTCCACCCAGACAAAGAAGTACCAACAGATCCAACACTACTTGTAGAAGTTGTACTAGTTGTAGCTTCAAAATCTTCATTAACGCAAGGGGCTGTTAATGGGTTTAAAGGACTTGGTTTAAAATTAGATCCTAATGGCATAGCCTGAGTATAGCCATATTTATTATTAACGAAATCGCGTTTTGCACGATACATGAAAAGTTTATATTCTGAGCCGAAAAAACCTCTGGCCAGGGCATCCTGATTAGTAGCTACCTCATCGAATCCCCTGATAGAATCAGAAGGGAAGATGTAACTTAGATACCTCATTTTTGCGGTCTGACTTTGCAGGGTATTGGAACCCATACATAATAATACAAAAACGAATACGCTAAACTTGATAATTTTTTTCATTACAATTAATTTATACTGTAAAAGTAAGGTTAAGTCTTAAAATACGGGCAATCGCTCACTCAATATATAGAGCTCTTCACTAAATAGATATAGATTAGGTGGTGGCTGGCACCCACCCTTATTTAGAATGATTTTTGTTAAAAATGCAGAAATGCCATAATTATACTTTTATTCGGGCCCTTTTGTGCCTAATTTTGTCTTAAAATAAGAAAATTATGTATCCAGAAGCATTAGTTAAACCTATGAAAGCCGAATTAACGGTTGTAGGTTTTGAAGATCTAGTTAATCCAGAAGATGTAGATAAAGCCATTAAAAATGATGGTACCGTATTAGTTGTTGTAAATTCTGTTTGCGGTTGCGCTGCAGGTGCTGCTCGTCCGGGAATAAAAATGAGTTTAAGCAACGCTAAAAAACCAGGTAAATTAACCGCTGTTTTTGCCGGCTTTGATAGTGATGCTGTGGCTCAGGCCCGCACACACTTTGCACCTTATCCTCCATCTTCACCAGCCATTGCGCTGTTTAAGAACGGCGAGTTGGTTCACTTTGTTGAACGTCATAACATCGAAGGTCGCACAGCAGCTATGATCAGCGAGCATCTGAAAATGGTTTATGATGAATTTTGTTAGCGCTCCCGGATCGGAAGATCCGGAAAGTTTTTGTTGAGGTTTGTTATAAAAAAAGGTGAAGAAAATTCTTCACCTTTTTTATTTTTTTCAACTTTTGTTTTAAAAAAATTACTCTGCTAAAACAATAACATTGCTTTTTAAAATTTCCACTACTCCGCCTTTAACAGGAAAATTAGTGCGTGTATTATTATCCTCGATCAATTCAATTACACCTTCTTTTAAAGTGGCGATCATTGGTGAGTGATTATTCAATACACCGAAAGATCCTTCAGAACCCGGAAATATCGCCGACTTCACAGTACCTTCAAATAATTTTTTTTCAGGTGTTATAATTTCTAGTTTCATTTAGTTGAGAGTTAAGTGTTCAGAGTTGAGAGAGTTTAAAGTAGTAAATACTCTAAACTCTCAACTCTAATCTATAAACTATTTCGATTCAGCTAAGATCTTTTTACCTTTTTCAATTGCTTCTTCAATAGAACCAACCAAGTTAAATGCAGCTTCAGGATACTCATCCACTTTACCATCTAATATCATGTTAAAGCCTTTAATGGTATCTTCAATGCTCACAAATACTCCTTTTAATCCTGTAAATTGCTCGGCAACGTGGAATGGCTGTGATAAGAAACGCTGTACACGACGTGCTCTGTGTACAACTAATTTATCTTCTTCACTTAATTCATCCATACCCAAGATCGCGATAATATCCTGTAACTCTTTGTAACGCTGTAAAATTAATTTTACACGCTGAGCACAATTATAATGTGCATCACCTAATACATTAGCAGTCAAGATACGAGAAGTAGAATCCAAAGGATCCACTGCAGGATAAATACCTAACTCAGCAATTTTACGACTTAATACAGTTGTTGCATCTAAGTGGGCAAATGTTGTTGCAGGAGCCGGATCGGTCAAGTCATCGGCAGGTACATAAACCGCCTGTACCGATGTAATTGAACCTTTTTTCGTTGAAGTAATTCGCTCTTGCATAGCTCCCATTTCTGAAGCTAATGTTGGCTGGTAACCTACCGCCGATGGCATACGGCCTAATAAAGCCGATACCTCAGAACCTGCTTGTGTAAAACGGAAAATGTTATCTACGAAAAATAAGATATCGCGACCCGGACCGGTACCATCTCCGTCACGGAAATATTCTGCCATCGTTAATCCTGATAAAGCCACACGAGCACGTGCTCCTGGAGGCTCATTCATCTGACCGAACACTAAAGTCGCCTGTGATTTTGCAAGTTCATTGATATCTACCTTAGATAGATCCCAACCTCCTTGTTCCATGCTGTGTTTAAATGCTTCACCATATTTAATAACGCCAGACTCGATCATCTCGCGTAAAAGATCGTTTCCTTCGCGGGTACGCTCACCTACACCGGCAAATACCGATAAACCTTCGTAACCTTTTGCAATGTTATTGATCAACTCCATGATCAATACGGTTTTACCTACACCGGCACCACCAAATAAACCAATTTTACCACCTTTTGCATATGGCTCAATTAAGTCAATTACCTTAATACCAGTAAATAACACCTCTGAAGCCGTTGTTAATTCTTCGAATTTCGGAGCAGAACGGTGAATGCTATATCCGCCTTCGGTTGACATAGTATTGATACCGTCAATTGCTTCTCCAACCACGTTGAATAAACGACCTTTAATTTTATCTCCGGTAGGCATTTTAATAGC
>JANYIQ010000254.1 GCA_025362575.1 Bacteroidia bacterium | reverse complement strand
CCGCTTCCTACGGAGTTTTTATCTTTTAATATGCTGTATAAATAAAGACCCTTGTTGTAGCTTTCTACATTCAGCAAAGCCTTACCATTTTCGAGCGGGTAGGTGGCAAATTCTCTTCCCAATAGGTCGCAAACCTTTACTTCGCAATTACCTGAGTTCTCCAAGTCCTTAACTTCAATACTGGTGTAACGATTGCTTGGGTTCGGATACACAAAACTTTTTACATTGTTTAATGTACTTTCTTCAATGCCGGTAACAATTTGTGCGAATGGTATGCGCATGATCCTACCACTTACGGCTTTACTGGCCGCAATAAAATAACCTGCCGTTGAAGTTACTCTCATGATCTGATGCTCATAAAGTGCGGTACTGAAACCTGTGTTCTTAATCGTCCAGCTTGTACCGGTATTGGTACTATAAACAAAACCTGTATCGGTTGCTGCATAAATATTGGTGCCAAGAGTATAAAAATCATTAATGAATTTGGCATAACTGGTAGCAGTGCTTATGGAATATACTTGAGTCCAGCTTGTACCATTGTTAGTAGATTTGTAAATATGGCCATAATACGTTCCGCAAAAGATATTGGCACCCACTGCTCCTAAAGTTGTAATGTAGGCATCGGCAGCTGCAATACCTGTATTTGCCGTTGTAAAAGTAGAACCTGCGTTAGTTGATATCAAAACTTTTGGTGCTGCATTATAAGAAACAAAAACGGCTCCGTTCAAGTAAGCAATGCATGTAGCCAGTTTACCTGCTGAAGGTGTGCTTAAAAGCGACCATGTAGCACCATTATTCACTGAACGGTAAATAGTACCTGCAGTTGTGCTGGTACAGGCCAATAAAGTACTCCCTCCAATAGAACATAAAGAGGATATTCCGTTCGTGCCAAGAGACGTTGTGTTGGCGGCTGTCCAAGTTGTTCCGTTTGTTGAAGTATATATTTTAGTGGTGTTTTTTGAATAAGCAACCATCAAGGTTCCGTTGTGAACTGCTCCCAAACTGATGGGGGTAGAAGCAGGGATGCCGGTGTTTGAAACTGCCCAGGTAAAGCCTTGGTCAGTTGATACCCTTAAACTGTCGTTTGTAGCCGTGCTGCTGGCATAAACCTTACCAAAGGCACTGATGCAATCTTCTGCACTGTAATTGCCTGTATGAGCCCATTGCGCAGAGGAAACTAATGAACTAAGTGTTAAAATCGAGAATAAGATTTTTTTCATGTTTTAGGTTTAAAGTGGCCAAAACTATCTTTTTTAAGCCGCAATTGCAATAAAAGTGAACGGTTGGGGCGATTTGTCAGTAAATGTTCTAAGAATCTTGTTGGCTATGTCAAAAATTATCCTATATTTATAGAATAATTGGTGTATTGCCCGCCAAAATATGTGTTTTAACATACAATAACATTAAGGCAGTAACATTAGCGCGATATTTGCGTTATATAGAGTAAGAAAAACTACAACTATGAGACCGAGTAAGAAACATATCGAGATAAAACAAGAGTATCTTGTGAAGTTGAGAATCGACAAAAAAACCATTATTATGGTTAGAAACGAAGCATCTTTAAAGAATTGGAAGTCTAAATACCCAAATGCAGTTGAATTACTTTAAACTAAATTAAAGTACTCTACAGCAATTTTCGCAATTTCATTACCGTATGCCAAAGAAGCTGTTGCCGCCGGTGAAGGTGAATTAATAACATGCATGGCATTACCGTGCTTCTCAATTTTAAAATCATCTAACATCTCACCTTCTGGTCCTAATGCCATAGCGCGTATGCCGCAACGTGCCGCTACAATATCGTCCATTTCCAATGATGGGATCAAAGTTTGTAAACGTTTCAAAAAATAAGCTTTACTGAATGCTCCGCGGTATTCATCTAAGCCAAAGCGCCAGTGCTTGGCAAAGAATTTCCAGGTGCCCATAAAACCAAAGGCAGCGGCAGTATCTTTTAAACTAAAGGCAGTTTTGCTATAGCCCTCGCGATCAAATACAAACACGGCATTCGGACCGCATTCAACACCACCTTTTATCATACGGGTATAATGCACGCCTAAGAATGGGAATTTAGGATTTGGAACAGGGTAGATGAGGTTCTTAACCTTGGCACGACCTTTTTCTGTAAGATCGTAGTAATCGCCGCGGAAACCGATAATGGCAGCATCCGACTTTTGACCTTCTTTTTTAGAAACTCTGTCGGCTTGCAAGCCTGCGCAGGTAATAACGTAAGAAGCCTGAAATGTATCTTTCTGAGTTTTAATTTCAGTTAAAGTACCTTTCTTCTCAAAGCCTGCAACTTCCTGACCCATAAGAACTTTACTTCCATTGCTTAGGGCATTGATAAGCTCTTTGTATTTAACGGCTACATCTGTATAATCAATAATTCCGGTGCAAGGAACCCATATACCTGAGATGCCTTCGCAAAATGGTTCAATTTCTTTAATGCGTTTACTGTCGATCATTTCCAGACCTTCCACATCATTAGCGATACCGTTATTGAATACCTTGTTCATGTGTGCTAATTCGCTTTCGTGAGTAGCCACGATTATCTTACCGCAAATGTCGTGTGGTATCTTATGTTCTTTTGCAAAGCTTACTAACTCCCGGCGACCAGCTACACAGTTAATGGCTTTGTAAGAGCCCGGTTTGTAATAAATTCCTGAGTGGATCACTCCCGAATTATGTCCGGTTTGATGTTTGGCCACCTCGTTCTCTTTTTCAAGAACAAGAATTTTTTTGTTGGGAAGCTTTTGGGTCAGCTTGTAAGCTGTGGCCAGGCCTACAATTCCGCCTCCAACAACTATAATATCGTATATGTTATCGCTCATAATCTTTGTTTCATTCTCTGTGTAACTCCGTGCGCTCTGTGTTTCCGTGGTTCAATATGTGCTTTCGTAAAGGTTAACCACGGATCACGACGCGTCGTGACTGAGAACACAGAGGTTCACGGAGTGTTTTATTTTAATTTCTCAATAATTTCTTCAATCCTTAATTCGGTTTGCGTACCGCTTTGCATGTCTTTTAAAACGTATTTTTTATTGGCAATTTCATTTGTTCCAACAGTGCAGGCAAATGGAATCTGTTTTTTATCGGCATATTCAAATTGCTTTCCTATCTTTTTAGTGATGTCGGGATAAATTTCGCAAGCAATGTTATTAGCGCGTAATTGGTTCGATAAAGAGATGCAGTGAGCTTGTGTATCTGCGTCAAAATGAGTGAATAACAGTTTGCTGCTTGAAGCTTTGCTAACACTTTCAGGAAACAGTTTCAACTCATCCATTACATCGTAAATGCGATCGATGCCAAACGAAATTCCAACTCCGCTCATGTTCTTTAATCCGAAAATGCCGGTAAGATCATCATAACGGCCTCCACCCAGTATACTCGGAGTAAAGGTGCCGGCGTTTGCTTTAACTTCGAAAATAGTACCGGTATAGTAATTCAAGCCACGAGCCAAAGTAATATCCAACTCTAAGGTGCAGGAATTCACTTTGGAATGATTCAGTAAATATTCAATTTCTTCAATTCCTTTTTTACCGGTCTCAGTATTCCCAACAACTTGTTTTAGGATGTTCACTTTATCGGCATTGGAACCCTTGAATTCAATGATCGGGTCTAATTTTTTTATGGATGCATCATCAATTCCTTTTTCCTGAAGTTCTTTCACCACACCGTCTTTACCAATTTTATCCAGTTTATCGATGGCTACGGTGATGTCAATTATTTTATCGGAAGCATTGATCACTTCGGCAATAGCACTTAATATTTTGCGGTTGTTGAATTTTACCAATACAGGAACTTTCAACTCTCCGAAAGATTTATCTATTAAGGATATTAATTCTAATTCATTAATTAAGCTATCGCTTCCAATAACATCGGCATCGCATTGCCAGAACTCGCGGTAACGCCCTTTTTGCGGACGATCGGCTCTCCAAACCGGTTGTATCTGATAACGTTTAAAGGGAAAAGTAATTTCGTGCTGGTGCTGCACCACGTAGCGCGCAAAAGGCACGGTAAGATCGTAGCGAAGGGCTTTTTCGGAAATCTGAGAAATTAAATCAAGGCTGATTAGCTTATTTGTTGCAGTAAAGTAACCAAGCAAAAGGTCAAATTCTTTTTTTTGAATTTCAGTCCAACTATCTTGCGGAATTTTTAAAATATCATCCTGTTTTTGTCTTTTCTTGATATAATCTTCTCCAAAAGGAGTGCCCTTAACAGAATCCCAAAAACTACCGCTATTTAATATTTTGAAAATCAATTTATCGCCCTCGTCGCCATACTTTCCTGTCAAAGTGGATAAATTCTCCATCGCGGGAGTCTCAATAGGCTGATAGCCGAACAATTCAAAATTCTTACGAATTACCGAAAAGATATACTGGCGTTTCTGCATTTCGGCAGGGTTAAAATCGCGGGTACCTTTTGGGATGCTTGGTTTCATGGTTAGTTGGGAGTGGTTAATTCGGCGTTCGTAGTGGTTTAGAGGTCAAATTTATAAATAAACCACGAATTAAAGATAATTCACGGCTCCTTTCTCCGAACTCTCAACTCCGAACTCCAAACTAAATGTGATAAAAGGCCAAATTTAATGTTGAGGAAACTTACGGCTACAAAATAGTTTCCTATATTTGCAACGAAATTTTTTAAAAATGATGTAAGGTTTTTACAAATTAAAAGTCTTTATCTGACAACAAGCATAACACATGAAAAAACTGATCTGTATTCTTTTGTTTTTTACCTCTTCTCTGATTTACTCTCAAGATAAAGTAACTATTAGCGGTTATGTTAAAGATCTGAAAAACGGTGAGACCTTAATTGGCGCCACCGTTTTTAAGGCAGGCACTCAAATTGCAACTTCTACAAACGAATACGGATTTTATTCACTTACTCTTCCT
>JANYIQ010000210.1 GCA_025362575.1 Bacteroidia bacterium | reverse complement strand
CATCAGCACTGGCAAAACATTGTAGAAGGTTTTTGGGCACACACAAAATTGCATTCTTAATTTGAAACTTGCACAATCATTGTCGGAGGGTTGGCCAGGCGCAGCGATAGTGGGATTGCCAGCGTTAAGAAGTTATGCAGTGCATAACTTTAGCGCCCGGCAATGGGCCTCTGGTGCATTGTCGGCCTAAGCCGACACCAATTTTAACCACGGTTTGCGCCTTGCCAGCGTTAAGAAATCATCCAGTGGATGATTTTAGCGCCCGGCAATAGTTCTTTATTAGGATGCTTGCGCAAAATCGCCTTGGCTGGCCAAGAGCTTTTTTGTTTCTTTTTTGGCGATCCAAAAAAGATAAGTAAAAAACTTCTATTCTTTTCATCAAGGAAAAGAGTAAGGGAATTAAATTTCTGATAGAATTTAATTTCTTTTTTGATGGTAGCAAAAAAGAAAGAACATATTTGTTTGATTGTGATACTTTGCCGGATCGCTATCAAAACTACAAAGGGTTTAAAAATAGATTCCTCTACGAACAGATTGCTTCGCTATCGCTCGCAATGACGCGGTGCCGTCGAAGCACACACAAAATCGCATACGTAATTTCTCAACTGGCACAATCATTCTCGGAGCGTTTCGAAGACGAAATGTTGATTCGGAAGACGAGCCTCCGCATCAGCACCCGCAATTCGGGACCCGTAGAATTTTAGCTGCGAAGAAATCTCAGCTGTCTGAGCGACCGCAGGAAGCGAGTTCTGAGATTTCCGCAGGAAAATTCGTGACGGGTGAATGAGGGTGCGAAGCGGTGATTTTTTTGTTTCTTTTTTGATGGTAGCAAAAAAGAAAGAAGATCGTTCAAAAGCTTGATCAGCACCATCAGCGCCTGCCTGCCGACAAGGCAGGTTCCATCGCCTCTAATTGAGCGAAGCGAACTAAAACTCATTAACCCCATTAACCGTAGTATACTTCATGGTATACTTAACCCCGGGATTAATATATTTATAAGCACTATGGCTCATTAAAGCAGCTTCGTGAAATCCGCAGAGAATTAATTTCAGTTTATTTTTATAGGTATTGATATCGCCTATGGCGTATATACCCGGAATGTTCGTAGAATAATCATCGGTATTTACTTCGATGGCATTTTTATCAATGTTCAGATTCCAGTTTTCAATAGGGCCTAATTTTGGTGATAAACCAAAAAGCGGAATTAAATGATCGGTGTCGAGTGTAACTTCTTCTTTTGTTTTAGTGTTGATCAAACTTACACTTTGTAAATGTGAATCGCCGTTCACGGAAGTTAAATTGGTGTTTAGAAATAATTTTATTTTTCCGCTCTCGCTAAGCTTCATTACTTTGCTTACGCTGTCGGGCGCGCCACGAAAGGATTCACTGCGATGTACTAAAGTTACGCTGCCGGCAACATCTGCTAAAAATATGGCCCAGTCTAAAGCGCTGTCGCCGCCGCCTGCAAGAATTATTTTTTTGCCACGGTATTTTTCGGGATCCAGGATCATGTAATTGATGCCCTTGCCATTCTCGAAATTCTCAAGGCCTTTTACTTCCGGTTTGCGGGGTTCAAAACAACCAAGGCCGCCGGCGATCACAACTGCTTTTGCATGAATTTGTGTACCCATGTTGGTTTCAAGTAAGAAATCGCCTTCGCCGCGTTTCTCTAATTTTTCGATACGTTCTCCAAAAGTGTAGGAAGGATGAAAAGGCTCTGCCTGTTTCAATAAATTCTCAACCAGTTCCTGCGCTAAAATGGTAGGAAATCCCGGAATATCATAAATTGGTTTTTTAGGATAGATCTCAGAGAGCTGTCCGCCTGCCTGAGGCAGATAATCAATTAAATGGCAGCGCATTTTTAATAAACCGCATTCAAAAATGGCGAACAAACCTACAGGCCCTGCCCCAACTATTGCTATATCAGTGCTTATCATTTTGGAGTATTAAGAATAAAGTATTAAGTATAAAGTAGCGCAAGTTAAGGATTTATTGCCTTGCAATAAAGCAGCTAAATTGTACGATAAATGACCCATTTTTAACGTATAATCTTAGTTTTTTAGCTTAAAATTCATTAACTTTGCACTCTAATCAAAAAAACAATTAAAAATGAAAAAATCATTACTTCTTCTTGCTGCAGGCCTTCTTTCAATGGGAGCATCTGCACAAACTTACAGTCCTGTTTGGCCTCCCCAAAATTCTAACTTTTCTATACCATCAGCCGGTATCCGTTACATGAGCGTTGTTAATGCAAACGTTGTATGGGCTATTGGATATAATGGAGCTACACCAAGTCAGAATTTTGTAGAGTTTACAAGAACTACAAACGCAGGCGCAACGTATACTTCAGGAGCTATTTTTCCTGATACAATTACTTATCACCCTGCAAGCATCGAAGGTATCAGTGCAACTACAGCATGGGTTACTTCTTACAAAAATGCAACAGGCGATAAAGGTGCTATTCACACCACTACTAACGGTGGAGTAACATGGACAAACATGACACCTTCATTCATGTACACAGTAGCAGGAACTTCGTTCGCGGATTTCACTTGCTTTTTAACACCAACAGTTGGTATTACATTAGGTGATCCTGCTCCAACAAACAAGTTTGAAATTTACAGAACTACAAATGGTGGTACAACCTGGACTTTAGTACCAACTGCAGGAATTCCAAACGCGAACACAGGAGAATATGGTTTAACTGACGTGTTCACTAAATTAGGAGCTAACGATGTTTGGTTCGGAACTAACAAAGGCCGTATCTATCACTCAAACAACGCAGGTGTTACCTGGACAGTTGGTGCTACAGGTGCTACAGCCGATGTAACTTCAATTGCTTTCCGCGACGCTAACAATGGTATTTGCTATGCCTATACCGGAACAACTTTTGGTGCTTACAAAACAACCAATGGCGGTTCTACCTGGGCTGCTATTTCTCCACTTGATCCTAACATGGGGCAGAACGACATTTGTGCAATTCCGGGAACAAACTGGTATGCATCGGTTGGTGCAGCAAGCACAAACACTGTGATCTCTTATTCAACTAATGATGGTTCTAACTGGACCTCTTGGGGTGGAGCAAATGTTCAGTATTTAAAAATTGCTTTTGCAAGCAACACTGCAGGTTATGCAGGTGGTTTCTCTGATCCAATGACTGCATCTATTAACGGTATGTTCAACTTTACCGGTGCGCCATTAGGTGTTACTAGTATTGGTGCTCCGGTTGCAACAACAATTGATATGTACCCTAACCCAAGCAATGGTTTAGTTACAATTAATTTATTGTCGGCTAAAGAAGGTGCAGTTATTACTGTTATCGATGCAATGGGTAAAGTTGTTTATTCTGAAAATGTAAGAAACATTTCTATGGAAAAACACACTTTAAATCTTGAACACTTAGCTAAAGGTATTTACTCTGTAAATATTACTAAAGCAGGTGAAGTTGCAACACAAAAAATTATTATTCAGTAATTCTTTTGCAAGGATAAATTTTAAAAAGGCTGTCTCGCAAGAGGCAGCCTTTTTTTGTTAAATAATTTGGAGGCCTTCCAATTTTTAATATCTTCACTTAATAATTATAAAATCATAATATGAAAAGATCTTTACTTGGTTTTGCCGCAGGCCTTCTGTCGATAGTAGCATCGGCGCAAATTACTTACAGCCCTTTTTGGCCAACTCAAAATTCAAATTTTCCTAAGGTATCTTCTGGCACCAGGTATATGGACGCAATCAGTCCAACTGTGGTTTGGGCAATTGGTTATGATGGTACTATTCCCAATGCCAATTCAAATGTTTTTACAAGAACAACTAATGCCGGTGTAAATTTTACGGCCGGTCTTGTATGGCCTGATACGAATACTTATGCTCCTGCAAGTATCCAGGGAATAGACGCAAATACCGCATGGGTATCTGCTTATTTAAAACTTGGCGGAAATATGGGTGGCATTTTTAAAACCACTAACGGTGGAACTACCTGGACAAATATGACGGCAGTTGGTATGTTTACCAACACTTCTTCATTTGTTGATTTTGTTTCATTTTCTACTCCCAGTATTGGTATTGCCGTAGGAGATCCTCCTGCTGCTGATTTTGAAATTTGGAGAACCATTGATGGCGGTTCTACATGGAGCGCAATTTCGGGCGTTTCAATTCCAAATGCTTTGATTGGCGAATATGGACTAACCGATATTTATACCCATTTAGGAAATCACATTTGGTTTGGAACAAATAAAAACCGAATCTATCATTCGGCAGATGATGGTCAAACCTGGAGTGTAAGTGGAGTTATTACCGGAACATTGAGTTCAGCCGGTATAACAGATATTGCTTTTAGGGATCCAAATAATGGCCTTGCTCTTGCGAAAAGTTCAACAGGTATTCCCTATTTATTTAGTACTACAAATGGCGGAGCAACATGGACCCAGATTACTCCGATCGATCCGAATTTTGGATTGCTGGATATGTCATCAATGCCGGGAACAACCGTATACGCATCTGCCGGAGCTGGAACCTCAAATCAACTTATTTCTTATTCAACGGATGACGGAGTAACCTGGAATAGTTGGGGCGGAACAAATGTTCAATATTTAAAAGTGGATTTTGTAGATGGAACTAATGGGTGGGCTGGTGGTTTTTCTGATCCTACTACCGCTTCGCAGTTGGGTATGTTCAAATATTCAGGCACTTCTTTTTCAGGAGCAACTCCTCCTGTTGCAATTTATGCAATGCCGGCAACTTTATGCTTTGGTTCTTCGCTCACATTAACTAATGGTTCCACCGGAACTCCTGCGCCAACTTATTCCTGGACTGCAACACCCGGTGTAACATTTACTCCAAACAATACTGTTGCTAATCCCGGCGTATTGTTCCCTTCAATAGGTAATTATACAATTACGCTTGCGGCAACAAATAGTGTTAGCGTAAATTCTACTTCTCAGGTCATTAATTTAACTAATGTTACACCTATTGTGAGTGTTGTTTCTACATCGAGTATGCTGTGTATAGGGCAAGCCGCTACATTAACAGCGAACGGGGCTTTCACGTATAGCTGGAGTACGGGCTCTACAGCTCCAAGTATTCCAATAACACCAACAATAAATACTACTTATACATTACTAGGTACAAATGCGTCAGGTTGTAAAAATACAACTACATTCACTCAAACTGTTTCTGCGTGTACAGGAATTGAGTCGATAGCTGCCATATCCCGGGAATTTGCTCTTTATCCAAATCCAAATAATGGTATCTGTACTGTAAGATCTGCTGTTGATATGACTTTAAATATAATAAATGAATTAGGTCAAGTAGTTAAAACAGTTGTATTGTCGGATTCTAACAGCCATCAATTAATACTTGATGAACTCCAAGACGGAATTTATTTTATTTGTGGCACAACTATTACTAATGTACCTGTAAGACAAAAAATGATAGTGACCAGGTAATTTCTAACAGTTTCACTTAATTGAAAAGCTGCTTCGTATAAAGAAGCAGCTTTTTTGATTTAGCGGCAGGGCCATTGATCTTAAGGCTCATTCTCACGAAGTGTCGCGACTAAAGTCATGAATTGTACATTTTCTTTACGCTGACAAGGGGTAGAGCTGTATTGTATGTGGTTTAAATGATTCTCAAACGTCTGATCTCTTTTTAAAGCAAGTATTGAATTTTGCCGACCCCAAAATTTTTAGTATCTTAGTATATATAAATCAAAACTATAAAACATGAAAAAAACTTTACTAATAATTGCAGCGGCTGTTTTAACAATAGGCGCAAACGCACAAGTTGTGCCAAGTCCTTTCTGGACCAACCAGAGCGCAGGCTATGCCAACGTGTCAACAGGTACACAATGGTTCAGTGTTGTTAACGCCAATGTAGTTTGGGCCCTAGGTTATGATGGAACGTCGCCGACCAGTAACTTTAACGAGTTTACAAGAACAACAAACGGAGGCACAACTTATACTGCGGGTTTAGTTTATCCTGATACAATGACTTATCACCCAAGCAGCATCGAAGGTATTGATGCTAACACTTGCTGGGTAACTTCTTATTTAAATACAACTTTAAATAAAGGAGCTATTCACAGAACTACTAACGGTGGTGTTACATGGACAAATATGACGCCGGCTAACATGTATACCAATACAACCTCATGGGGTGATTTTACTTGTTTCTTAACTCCAACTGTTGGTATCACATTAGGTGATCCGGTGTTGGGTGAATTTGAAATTCACAGAACAATGAATGGCGGCGCTACCTGGACAATGGTACCCGGAGCATCTATTCCAAACCCTCAAGGTGGTGAGTATGGTATTACTGACCTATTTACTAAATTCGGAACAAATGACATTTGGTATGGAACAAATCTTGGCCGCGTGTTTCACTCAAGCAATCAAGGTGTAACCTGGAGTGTTTCAACTGTTATTTCAGGATCTTACATTACTAAATTAGCGTTTCGTGATGCCATGAATGGAATTGTTTACACAAACAGCACCACTAACCCTGCATACAGAACAACAAATGGCGGAGTAAGCTGGACAGCGATCAACCCAATTGACCCTAACATGGGAAAAAATGACATTTGTGCAATACCTGGAACTAATATTTATGCATCTGCAGGTGCAGGTATGGGCAACAACGTAATTTCTTACTCTACTGATGATGGATCTACCTGGACCTCTTGGGGTGGAAGTAATGTACAATATCTTTGTATTGAATTTGCAAACAACTCTGTAGGTTATGCAGGTGGATTCACTGATGCTCTTACTCCTGGTGTAGACGGACTTTTCAAATACTCAGGTGTTCCATTAGGAGTTAGTAATGTGAGTGGTACTCCACTTGCAAGTCTTGAAATGTATCCTAACCCTACTTCAGGAATGGTAACTATTGACCTTGCCCCTACAAAAGAAGGCGGAACTTTAACGGTTATTGATGCAATGGGTAAAGTTGTTTACTCTGAGAACATCCGAAACGTAGGTTTCGAAAAACACAGTTTAAATTTAGAAGGCTTAGCTAAAGGAATTTATTCAGTGAATGTTGTTAGAGCGGGAAGAACTGAAACTAAAAAAATTGTGATCCAATAATTAGTTCACAAAAACAAATTTCGGAAAGGGCTGTCTCAGATGAGACAGCCCTTTTTGTTTATGGATGATGGTTCAGCTTAATTAGAGGGGGTGTTTTGGAGGCGATCTTTTTTATTTTTTAGCAGGAACGTAATAAAAAACGGAACAGTCCTGCTTTTTTAAAGGACATATCCCGAGGTAAACTCGGGATGTGATAGTGTAACGCTCGAACTCCCATTGGTCGTTCTCTGTCACGACAATCATGTACTGCTAATTTCTTAACGCTGGAAGGAAGAGAGTGGAGATCCCGAGGTAAACTCGGGATGTGATAGTGTAACGCTCGAACTCCCTTTGGTCGTTCTCGCTAACACTATCATCATTTAACTCCGTACTTGTTAATATACTTCTGATAAAGCATTTGCTGTTCGTTGTATAAGTTAACTGGTTTACCGTTTATGTAAGCTAAAACAACTTTGTTACTTTTCATGTCCAGCAGATCACCATCCGATACAACAATGGAAGCTGCTTTACCTTCTTCTAAAGTACCGATCAGTTTTTCGATGCCCATAATTTTAGCAACGTTTAAAGTAACACTTTGTAAAGCCTGCTCCTTTGTTAAACCATAAGCTGCGGCCGTGCCGGCAATAAAGGGCAGGTTACGACTTTGCATGGCTTCCATATCACCTTCCATTTGCAGACAAAATAATACAGAATCTTTTTGCAATAAGAATGGAGTGCGGAACACCTGGTCTACATCATCTTCTGCAAGGTCAGGCAGATCATTCAAACGACTTAACATTACAGGTATACTATTTTCTTTTAAAAGCTTAGTGCATTTCCAACTGTCTTTACCACCAACAATAACCGTTTTGGCAACAGCATATTTTTTAGAAAAGTTTACAGCAAAAATAATATCCTTAACATAATCGGCATGCAGATATAAATTTTTAGTGCCGTTAAAAATACCACGCATGGCTTCGAAACGCAAATTGTTTTCGAAAGTGCCTTTAGAAGAATTGCAATAGGCTTTTGCATCTTCAAAGAATTTATTCAACATTAACATGTCGTCATCAAACTTTGTGTTTTTACCACTTGGTGCAGGCTCGGCCCACCAACCATTTTTTTGAATTGATTTTGGGAAATTGATGTGGATACCATCATCTGCTTTTAATACTGCATCTTCCCAATTCCAGCCTTCGGTTGCTAAAATGGACGAGGAACCGCAGATCAAACCGTTGCGCGGCGTACATTGTGTATATAAAACACCATTTGTTTTTACAGTTGGTAAAATTTTACTATCGGTATTATAAGCAATTAAACTTCTTACATGCGGATTCATGTTTCCCACTTCGTTGTAATCACTGCTCGGCCTAACCGCCTCGGCTTCCTGCAAACCTAAAATGTTATTCGCAGAAATTAAAGCGGGATAAACATGTTTACCGCCGATCTCAATAACCGTATCGTAAGCACTTGGATTTAGTTTAATGCCTTTTACAGGCGCTACCATTTCGATCTTACCGTTATTAAAAGCAATGTAGCATTGCTCAATAACTTCACCATTACCAAGGTGTGCTGTGCCGTTCATTAACAACACATGTTTCTTATTTTGCGAGGTTAAAACCTCACAGAATAAAAACAGCAGGGAAAATATTTTAAGTTTATTCATTTTATTTTTTTAACTTATCACTTATCACTTATCACTTATCACTTATCACTTATCACTTATCACTTATCACTTATCACTTATCACTTATCACTTATCACTTATCACTTATCACTTATCACTTATCACTTAT
>JANYIQ010000194.1 GCA_025362575.1 Bacteroidia bacterium | reverse complement strand
CTCTTTTACATCGCACCAGTGACAACCTACATCGCAGCCTCCAATTCTTATAAAATAAGCTGCTTTTCCTGAATTAAAACCTTCACCCTGAATGGTGTAAAAATCTTCCATAAGCGGCAACAGTTTACCGGCATCTAAAAGTTCTTTTTCCTCAGAACTGGCACTATGAAGTTTATAACTCATGTCGCAAAGGTAATTTGTTTTATAACACCAAAAACAATTCGTGTTTACCCCGTTGGAACAAAAGTTCCTAGGAGGTTTACTCCGCTGGAACTTTGTTCCTACAAGGTTTACCCCGATGGAACTTTGTTCCTACGGGGTTAATTCGTAATTTTATACAATGAACATTGGAATTGTTTGCTACCCTACTTTTGGTGGAAGCGGTGTTGTAGCTACCGAACTTGGAAAAGCCCTTGCTAAAAAAGGACATAAAATTCATTTTATTGCCTATAATCTACCCTTTCGTTTGAATGCCTTTAATGAGAATGTTTTTTATCATGAAGTAAGTGTCAACGATTATCCTCTGTTCGAATATCAGCCCTACGAATCGGCATTGGCCAGTAAAATTGTGGATGTTGCCATGTACGAAAAACTCGACATTCTTCACGTTCATTATGCAATTCCACATGCTTCAGTTGCATACCTTGCGCAACAGATCTTAAAATCAAAAAAAATATACCTTCCTTACATCACCACTTTACACGGCACCGACATTACACTTGTAGGACGTGATCCATCCTTTGAACCGGTAATTCGTTTTTCACTGAATAACAGCAATGCTATCACTTCTGTTTCCGAAAGTTTAAAAAAGGACACGCTCTCAACTTTTAAAATAGATAATAAAATTGATGTGATTCCCAATTTCATTAACATTGAAGATTATCAGAAAAGTAACGCACATGTAAATTGTCATCGCGATATTTATGCTAAAAAGAATGAGAAAATAATGATTCACGTTTCTAATTTCAGAAAAGTGAAACGTGTTGAGGATGTTTTAAAGGTATTTGATAAAGTTCGTCAGGCCATTCCTACCAAATTAATTTTAGTTGGCGACGGGCCTGAACGTCCAGCCATTGAAAAATTATGCCGCGAACTGGATACCTGTAAAGACATTATCAGTTTAGGAAGAATAAATGATCCTGCGGAAGTATTAGGTGTCGCCGATCTTTTCATTTTGCCAAGTGAGACGGAAAGTTTTGGTTTAGCAGCTCTTGAAGCAATGGCTACGCGATTACCTGTGATATCAACAAATACAGGCGGTTTGCCGGAAGTAAATATTAATGGTGTTACCGGATTTTTAAGTAATGTTGGTGATATTGATGACATGGCAAAAAATTCCATCAAACTTTTAAATGATCCTGCATTATTAGAAAAGTTCAAGAATAATGCGTTTGAACAAGCCAAAAAATTCGACATTAACGTTGTTTTACCGCTTTACGAAAAACTTTACAATAAGGTGATCAGCAAAGAATCTGTTGGGATCTAAACTTCCGAGATCTTAAAAATTTTATCCTGTCGTATCCCTCTTTCTGTTTGTTTCAAGGAACAGCATTCTACAACAGGATCATGTTCAAAAAATAAATTCCAGTTATTGGCAAGCGCCTTTTTCAGTATCTCTGTTTTTTCATTAAGTGTTTGCAAAGGTCTTACATCGTAAGCCATAATGAACGGTAATGGAATGTGGTGAATAGAAGGCAACAGATCGGCACAATATAAAACCTTTGTTCCATTATAACTTATCAAAGGAAGCATCATGGCTTCTGTATGACCATTCACTTCAATGATCTCAACTCCCGGAATTAATTCCTCTCCCCCATTAATGAATTTTAATTGTCCGCTTTGCTGTATCGGCAAAATGTTATCTTTTAAAAAACTGGCCTTCTCGCGGGCATTTGGATTTACCGCCCAGTTCCAGTGTTTCTCATTACTCCAATACGTCGCATTTTTAAAGGTGGGCACTAAACCGGTTTTATCCTTATTCACTTTAATGCTTCCTCCGCAATGGTCAAAATGCAAATGCGTTAGAAACACATCGGTAATATCATCAAAACTATATCCTAAACGATTGAGTCCTTTATCAAGATTATCATCGCCATGTAAATAATAATGCCCGAAGAACTTTGCATCCTGCTTGTTTCCCATGCCATTATCCACCAATATCAGTCGTTTCCCGTCTTCAATGAGCAAACAGCGCATGGCCCAGCTGCACATATTGTTTTCGTCAGGCGGATTCAGATCCTGCCACATGCTTTTGGGAACTACACCAAACATGGCGCCACCATCCAACTTAAAATTTCCTGCATTTAAAGAGTATAATCGCATATCACAAATTTAAAAATAAATAGAATGAAATTTAGTTTTTCCATTTTGAAATTCCAAGGTAGGAAAAGGAAGCTTAAGAAGATTTAATCCGCTGAATATAGTTTTCAAAATTTTTGATCTCGTTCTAATTTTGGTGAAGTCCACATCCAGCGAAAAATAATATTGTCGTACACGATCAAAATTCTTAACATTCCCTTCATCATCAATAACCGCAAAATTATTATAATTTGCGCCAAGCATTCCGTCGGCACCATAACCAAAAGAAACCGCAAGCCATCTTGGAACCTTCATATCGCTTTTACAAAATGCAAAAGGACTAACACTTAACCAATAAGTTTGACCATTATAATCTTTCAGTAAACGTTCTGTATTTGTTTTACCTAATAAATTCGGACTATAATGCGGAAGCGTTGTTGGCCAATACGAAAATTTCAAATTGATCCTGGCTTCATCCCAAAGAGCATATTGAGATATTGATAAAGCGGTACCTGAGGCATTAGCGATCATGTCTCCCCAGGAAAAGCCCCAGCCACCGCTAAAGCCATCCATCAATTCAACAACGGTCATGTAACTGAAACCAAGCATACCTCCAATGAACAATTGCTTTTTTTTACTAAAGCCGGCCCACTTAAATGTTTTTATCATTAAACCTGATAATTGGAAATTTGTAAAGGTATGTCCGCATTTATCCATTTGCAGCCATTCCGAATTATCATCAAAAGCATGCAAGCCAACTTTTGGATATTGCTTATACCAGATCTGATTTAAATAACCCAGAGATACACCTGTTACAAGGCCAGTACCATTGAACAAAACAATTTTCCGGAATTTATAATTAGGCAGGCTATCTTTTTTTTCCATGCCGAAACAGGAATTAAAAAGCAGAATAGTTCCAAAAAATAATTGAAGAAATTTATTGTAGAAATCAGACATCTCTTAGCATTACAACACTAATTTACGAATAATAACTCAGCTAGAAGTCGTTAGCATCAATTAAATCCTGTATTTCAGAAGGTTTTAACTTAGGCTTTTTTTCTTTCTTTAGAATTGGAATTTCTCCATTGCCCGGATTAACATTATTTTGCCCCGGATCAAGCGAATTATTCAGATCAATGGCTTCGTAAATGTTTTTGTTATTGTAGTACGATTTTGATCTGCCAAAGCGGATCACCGTTCCAACATTTACAAAATAAGTACTTGCCGGAAAATCATTGTAAAAATAACTGTAAGATTTTTTATTGTCTTTATTGAAAGAATTTGAATAAAACGCAATGTAGTTCCTGGTAGTAAAACCAGTCGCTAAATAAAAACTCCAGCATCGCGTTGCAGCAATGTCAACTCTTAGTCCGCTTAAAAATTCGTAACGACCAAAATTTATGGTTTTATCTGTGCTCGCAGTTGCGCCCGAAGTAATGTAGTAAACCGTATCTCGGTTCGAAAAATTATAGAGACCACCCTGCGGTTTTGTAAATAGAGAAAGGCGAACTTTATTACTCACCGGCATGTTCAAACTAATGATCCTTGGGAACTGAATGCTGAAATTCAACCGATCCAGTTTGCCAAATCTTAAACCCACAAAAGGCATCCAGTAACGATTACCCCATAAGAACGATTTAGTGGCGCCTAAGCGCAAATTAAAATTGTCGCTTGGCGAATAGCTCCATAACAAGGTTCCTGCCATTCTGAACTTGCTTTCGCTCGTATAAGAAGCATCTTGTGTGATAAATGGAGAGGATTCGAAAAAGAAAATAGATTTTTTTCCGGTATTGTATATACCCCTTATACCAAAACCATACTTTATTAAATTATGGGTAGAGATCCCATCGAACTTAGGCTGCAGTAAAAGATAACTTCCGGTGAACAAAATGTGAAAATTGGAATTTATAGTGCTGTCTTTATTATACTTGTTAGTTGTAAATAAAGGTGTGTAAAAACTTAAGCTACTTTGCTCTATGCCGTAATTCTTGAGATGATTTCCAA
>JANYIQ010000058.1 GCA_025362575.1 Bacteroidia bacterium | reverse complement strand
AAGGCAAAAAATGGCAAATATTTGTCTACATTAAAAGCAAAGAACATTTTGCAAATTAAAAATTGTCCAGGCAATTATTCTTCGTCCTAAAAAACCGGGTGACGCACACACAGGTGTCCACAAACTTGAACCTAACGTTTTGCAGCTAAGCGAAGAAGGCTTTTGTCTAGGCGGTTAATAGATAAAGCCTTTTTTGCTTAACTGCTGTTAGTGCCAGTGGTTTTGTCTAACGGTTAATCAACTACTTTATTTTTTCATTGATTAGTTTAACATACTTTGCTGTCTTAGTTTTTAATTTTGATTTATAACCGTCTACTGAATCTTTTGCTTCTCTTTTAACGTCGTCTTTTTCATATTGCGACTTTAAATTAGCCTTCTCAAGATACTCGTCAAGTACTTTGTCTTTAAGTTTTTTTATTTCCCCACTAATTGTTTCGGAATAGTAGTCAGGCGGAGGGGTTAAATGTCGAAGTGTCTTGTACAAAGATATGCTAAAAATTGCCCGCTTAAAAGCGGTTTTTTGACAGATAAAACTGTCCTGACAGCTAATTTACTCGCTTTCTAAGCTCCCCTTTCGGTACATTTAATCTATTCCTCCCACTTCGAGCCTCGTAGTGCGATAATTCAGCTTTATTTTTTCTGAAAGCTACAAAATAAAAAATTCTGCACAGTATTAAACGGCGTTATGTGATCTTCAGTAACGCATTTAATACGATTAAAGGCAATTTCAAAACGAGCAGACATCGAGCTTTCATTATATTGTTTAATTTCCAAACCGCTACACTTAGTAGGGCCATTTTCGGAAAAAGTACCTAAAATTAGATATCCATTTTTGCTAATCGAATTTTCTGCAATTGATACATACTTGTTTATCGCAACATCATTTGTCAAAAAATGAAAAGCGGCTCTATCGTGCCAAAAATCAAATTTTACAGTTGGTTCAAATTCTGTTATATCGCTTATTATCCAATTTACGTTTTCAGCTTTACTACCTAATCTTTTTTTAGCACGCTGCATTGCATTGGCTGAAATATCGAGAACATAAATATTTTTATACCCTTTATCTAATAAAGCATCGACAAAATAACTATCACCTCCTCCGACATCAATAATATTGGCGTCTAAAGGTAAATTGAACAGCTCTAAAAACTCCATTGAAGTTTTTGGATACGTTTGAAACCAACTTACTTCTTTTTCTGTTTTTGTTGCGAACACGTTTTCCCAATGATTTTTTCTGTCTTCCATGCTTTTTCAAAGTTAGTAATAAATGAACACAAATAAACGAGGCTTCAAAAATGCCACAAACTAAGTGTTCATTTAAAAATGTCTTTTTTTATTGATCTCATGTAATTAAAGAATGCAAGATACTTGGGTTACTCCTCCGTGTTTTTCATTTTCATTAAAAGCGTATAAGCGCCTTTCAAAACAAAGGTTTTATTTTCGATATCCTTATTATCAGCAAAAACAATTTGAGTAAAACCGTTTTCGTTATTTTGTGTAGTTACTTCTTGCATTTCAAATTTTTTATCTTCGGCTTGCATGAACACAAATTGTTTCCCTTCAAACATTACAACTGCTTCGTCAGGGACAACAAAGGCATCGTTTGTAGACACTGCTACTTCAGCGTTCATAAACATGCCCGGTATAAGAGATTTGTCATACTCCATAAAATGGCAATGCACAGTAACTGATCGTTCTTTTGAAATATCCTGCCCAATTAAAATGATTTCGCATTTATACTTTTTAGGTTCGGGACTATTGTTATAAGCTGTTATTTTTTGGCCTATGAAAAGTTTGTTCACGTCCTTTTCAAAAACAGTTAAAGCAAGGTGAATATCGGCAGGGTTTACGAGTTCAAATAGAATATCAGTTGGACTTGCGTATTTGCCTATGTTCATTTTTACCGCAGAAACATAACCATCAATCGGAGAAACGATATTTATGCTTCTTGAGATATTTGTTTCATTAAGATTTTCCGGATTTATACCTATCAGTTTCAGTTTTTCTGACAGAGATTTTACCATCACTTTCTGAGACGTATATTCCGCTAATGCGTTTTCTAAAACCTTATCGCTGCTTGCCTTACTTTCATTCAAGTCTTTCTGCCGATTATATTCCTTTTCACCAGAGATCAAATGTGCTTTGGCTGTTAGGTAATCCTGTTGCAATTGGATATATTGCTGATCTTCCATCGTAGCAATAACTTCGCCTTTACCAAGGTGCATACCCTCTAGTAACTTTGTAGATTTTAAATACCCACCGAGAGGCGCACTTATCGACACCATATTTTGTGGCGGCACATCAATTTTACCATTCACTTTGAGCAACGATGAAATTGCTCGTTTCTGAATTTTGCCAGTTTGCAACTTAGCATTCTTAAGTTGTGCGTCAGTTAACTCGACCGCACTTTCACTAACGGCTTGTTCGGTTTTGGCCTCTTCTGTTTTATTATTGCAGGCAACAAAACCTAAAAATAATATAGTGACAATGAGATAATTTTTCATGCTTGTTTATTTAGAGATTAAATAGTTTAGTTGAATTATGGATTGGTTCAGATCTTTTAACGCTTCGGTGTAATCACTGCGAATGGCCGTTGCATTGTTAATGAGCATTGTCCACTCCAAGTAATTGATACTACCCTCCGAAAACTGTTTATTTGCTGTGATGGTTATTGTTTCAGAATTTTTTAAAGCGGTATCTTCATAGTACTTTATTGATTGTTGTTGCACTTCGTATTGCTTTTGTGCTTGCTGATATTCAGTATTCAATGAATGCAAAGCAAGCTGATAATTGTTCTCAGAAATTATTTCAAGTGTTTTTGATGAATTTATTCGAGCCTTTTGAGAATTAAAAAATAAAGGAATTCCGATACCGGCATGAACGTAACTAAACCGTGTTGACTTTGTATATAGATTATTATCAGCTCCCATCCCTTGAATGCTTTGATTGTTATACCCAAAAATAAGATCAGGAAGTAGTTTTGACCGCTCTAATTTTGTATTCTGAACCGATACCTGTTTTTGTTGGAGAAACCACCTCACTTGCGGATGATTTTCCATTCCTGTTTTCGATACTGAACCTGAATATTCCATTTTTGCAACGTCCATAGAAGGGATTAATAGGTTTGTGGTATTGAGAAAAAGCTGAAAGCGAAGCTGAGAAATTTCCAGTTCGTTTTTGACTTGATTCAATTGTATAGTAATCTGTCCTCGTTGTGTTTCAGCAGTGGTCTTTTCGAGAATATTAGTTTCACCTTTTGCAAAACGTAACTCAGCATTTTTGAGGAAAACAGAATAAATACTATCTGTGTGCATCAGGATCTGTTGTTTTTGTTTCAGGTATAAGATCCAATAGAATTCGGTGCTTACCTGCTTCTTTACTTCGGCTTGTTTAACTGCAACATTCAATTCGGCGCTTTTGAAATTTTCATTTTGAAGCGCTCTTCGCCTTGCATACACGGTTGGAAAATTTAAGGATTGACTGATCCCAAACTTGGTGTCTTTATAAGCAGAGTTGAATTGTCCATATTCTCCCGTTACGTTAGTTTGGGGAATGTCAATAGCTGTTGCTTTTAATTTCTTTTGATACTCTGCATTCAGTTGCTCATTTTTTACAACAAGATTATTTTTTAATGCTGTATCAATTGCTGCCTGTAAAGTAACAGGTTGTTGTGCCTTTAATCCGGTTGAGGACAAAAGACAAAATAATATTGCAGCAGAAACGATGGATTTATTTTGCTCTTTCATAAATTGTTTCTTTTCAAATAGAATATAAAGTACAGGTAAAATAAAAAGCGTAAGGAAAGTAGCGATCAATAGTCCTCCGATCACCACCGTTGCTAAAGGTCGTTGTACTTCCGCACCTGCACCATTGCTTAATGCCATTGGAAGAAAACCGAGTGAAGCTACTAATGCCGTCATCAATACAGGTCGCAGCCGGTGTTTTGTCCCCTCCAATACAATTTGCTTAATGTCTGTTACACCTTCTTTGCGAATTTTGTTGTACTCTGAGATCAATACAATTCCGTTGAGAACCGCAACACCAAACAGTGCAATAAAACCGATGCCTGCGCTAATACTAAAAGGCATTCCGCGTGCTGCTAAAAATAAAATTCCACCTATTGCTGATAAAGGGATAGCAGAATAGATCAACAAACCTTGTCTAACTGAATTGAAAGCAAAGTATAACAAGAAGAAGATCAATAACAGCGAAATAGGTACTGCAATTGATAAACGTTTTTTGGCGGCTACAAGGTTTTCAAACGCCCCACCGTAAGTAGTATAATAACCTGTTGGCATCTTAACTTTAGCTACTTCATTTTGAATATCATTCACTACGCTCTGAACATCTCTTCCCTTTACATTAAACCCAACAATAATACGTCGTTTGGCATCATCTCTTTGAATTTGATTGACGCTTTGTTTGATAGAAACATCGGCGATTTGCTGCAATGGTATTTGCGATCCATTGGACGTAGGAATTAAAAGGTTTTGTAAGTCTTCTAAATTTTTTCTTTTTTCACCCGCAAGGCGCACCACAAGGTCAAAACGTTTTTCATCTTCATAAACCATTCCACTGCTTTCTCCTGCAAAAGCAGCATTTACAATTCGGTTAATGTCCTGAATATTTAAACCAAATTGTGCAATAAGCTTGCGGTTGTAATTAATAATAAGTTGCGGAAGTCCGTCGATAGGTTCAACATAAACATCTTTTGCGCCTTCAATTTTTTCGGCAATTGTTCCCACAATTTTAGAATACTTAGAAAGTGTATCAAGATTCTCGCCAAATATTTTGCAAACTACGTCTTGTTTAGCGCCAGTCATTAATTCGTTAAAACGCATTGCTACGGGATATTGAAAACTATAAGTAACTCCAGGCACTTCTTTAACCGCTTCTCCCATTTTTTCTGCAAGCTCATCCCAATTATCTGCTGATGTCCATTCCGATTTATCTTTTAAAATGATCATCATATCGGAAGCTTCCATTGGCATTGGATCTGTCGGTATTTCTCCGCTTCCGGTTTTGCCAACTATTTTTTCGATTTCGGGAAATTTGTTTTTTAAGATATGTGCCGATTTCATAATCGCCTCAGAAGAGGTACTTAAGTTACTGCCCGTTAAAACACGAGTTTCAACTGCAAAATCACCTTCAGGTAAGGAAGGAATAAACTCACCACCCAGCGTAGAGAATATAAATAAGGAAATTGCAAAGAGAACAACAACTGAAATGACAATTGTTTTTGGAATAGTTAAAACCTTTGACAAATATTTTTGGTGTGCGTTTTCCAATGTTTCCATAATCCGATCAGAAATATTTTTTTTGTGGCTGATATTTTTGTTTAAAAACAGCGCAGCCACCATAGGAACGTAAGTTAAAGAAAGTATAAATGCGCCAAGCAATGCAAAAGCTACGGTTTGCGCCATTGGCCTGAACATTTTCCCTTCGATGCCTTCTAAAGTAAAAATAGGCAGATACACCGCAAGGATGATCAACTCTCCGAAAACTGCTGCATTCCTCATTCGGGTTGATGTATTATAAACGATGTCGTTCATTTGTGATTGATCAATTTTGTTTTGTTTAGAAGCGTGCAACTGAAACATACACGCCTCAACAATAATAACCGCTCCGTCCACTATCAATCCGAAATCCAAAGCTCCAAGGCTCATTAAGTTTCCGCTTACACCAAATATGTTCATCATAATAATGGCGAACAGCATAGATAACGGAATAACAGATGCAACAATGATGCCTGCCCGTAAATTTCCGAGGAATAGAACGAGAATAAGGATTACGATCAATGCACCTTCCAATAAATTTTTTGTAACTGTTCCTATGGCGCTATTCACCATTTTTGTTCTATCTAGAAATGGTTCGAGTTCTACACCTTCGGGTAAGGTTTTTCTGATCTGTATTATTTTTTCTTTTACTTCGCTTATTACCCTGCTACTGTTATCGCCTTTAAGCATCATTACAACAGCCCCCGCTACTTCACCCTCATCATTATAAGTAATAGCACCATACCGTGTGGCATTACCAATACGTACGTCCGCCACATCATTTAATAATAAAGGTGTGCCGTCTGAAGTATTTTTTACGACTATGTTTTTAATGTCGTCAATATTACCTATCAAACCCTCGGCACGAATGTAAAGAACGGTAGAAGCTTTTTCGATATAAGCTCCTCCGGCATTTTCATTATTTTTTTCCAATGCAGTGAAAACATCATTAATGGTGACATTATAGGATTTAAGCATTGCAGGATTTACAGCTATCTCATATTGTTTTACTTTACCACCAAAGCTGCTTACATCGGCTACTCCCTTTACACTTATGAGTTGACGCTTAACGATCCAGTCCTGAATCGTTCTCAGTTCTACAGGACCATATTTTGTTTCGTAACCGGGTTTTGGTTTTAATACATATTGGTATATTTCTCCTAAACCTGTGGTAACGGGAGCAAGTACAGGCGAACCAATTCCTTTTGGAATAGATTGTTCTGCAATTTTTAGTCTTTCCGTTACCTGTTGTCTTGCCCAATAAATATCAACGTTATCCTCAAATACAATTGTTATAAGCGAAAGGCCGAAGCGTGAAAAACTTCTGATCTCCCTTAAGCCCGGAATATTACTATTTGCTTGTTCTATAGGAAACGTGATCAGACGCTCCACATCAGGCGCACCTAACGACGGAGTTACTGTTATTACCTGAACCTGATTATCTGTAATATCAGGCACGGCATCAATAGGCAATCTTGTGATCTCATAAGATCCGTAACCTATCAGGCCAATAATAAAGAGCCCTATAATGAGCTTGTTCTTGATGGAGAACTCAATGATTTTATTAAGCATTTTTTCTACAGTATTTGGGAATAAAAAATATTAGCCAATAAGGGATTACCCTAAAAGGCATAAGCTAAAACTTCTTAAGGTTTTAGGATGTAGAATTAAGAAATAGGAGGACCTCGTAAAGACTGAAGGGAAATATCAGGCTTAGGTGGGGGATATTCGTTTTTAGGAACGAATAAAGTAACAAGGTTTGGTTCTTGAATGGTGATCGTAAATACAATTGGAGAAAGAGTTGCAACTATACCGTTAGGGAGGCCGGTTTTATTTTCAAGTGTAAATTCTTCATCTATGTCAACAAAAGAAAATACGTTGTGATTTTCATCTGCATCGTGACCAGCGGTTTGCTGTTCGTTAGGTAAATCATGGTGATGAACAAAAATATCGTGACTCTGGATGATCAACACCGAGATTAGAATAAGGATATAGGATAGCCTTTTTAACACTTTTCAAATATACGGATTATTTACGAATTGGTTTTTAGGCTGTTGGCCTTAATAAAAGGGGAATTTCCCCCCTTTATAGGCATTTCATTAATCGAAGTTGTGATAATACAATCATTTATTTTTTCTTAGTTAATTC
Organism: Bacteroidia bacterium; assembly: GCA_025362575.1. Classification (GTDB taxonomy): domain Bacteria; phylum Bacteroidota; class Bacteroidia; order B-17B0; family Aurantibacillaceae; genus JAHEYG01. The sequence continues at coordinate 127 of JANYIQ010000058.1, read as the reverse complement.
CATCCCGCATTTTGGGCATTTACCGGGCTTGTCAGAAGTTACTTCAGGGTGCATCGAGCAAGTGTAAACAGTCGCTTTTGGATCTGGTTTTTTAAAACATGCATCCTTCTAGCCATTCCAGAGCCTG